>JBFFNX010000053.1:0-14933 GCA_041562995.1 Desulfurivibrionaceae bacterium | reverse complement strand
CTGTGCGGATTTTTTTATGCCTGCTGCTCCACAGGCATCTCTCATTACTTGACCTGCAAAGCTCATTTTCCAGGCATAACCCGTTTACGTGACGGCATGGAGTACAGCAATGAAAACACAATTAGAACTTGCCAAGGCTGGTGAAATCACCCCGCTTATGACCCAGATTTCCAAGGATGAAGGGTGGTTCAGCCCGGAGGAGATCCGTCAGAAGGTGGCGTACGGCGAGGTGGTCATCCCCAACAACCCCAATCGACCCAACCAGAAGGTGGTGGGTATCGGTATGGGCCTGCGCACCAAGGTCAATGCCTCCATCGGCACTTCCTCTGACATCCATGATGTTGAGCTGGAAAAACGTAAGGCCCGCATTGCCGAGGCAGAAGGCGCCGATACCCTGATGGAACTCTCCACCGGTGGCGATCTTGACCGGGTCCGCCGGGAGATCCTTGATTGCTGCAGCCTGCCGGTGGGCAATGTCCCCCTCTATCAGGCCTTTAATCATTACTCACGCAAGCACAAAAACCCCAACCTGCTGGATCCGGAATTCCTCTTTGACCTCATTGAAAAGCAATTGGCGGACGGCCTGTCGTTCATGGCCATCCATTGCGGCATCAATCGCTTCAGCATTGAACGGCTGCGCAAACAGGGCTACCGATACGGCGGCCTGGTCTCCAAGGGCGGCACCTTTATGGTGTCCTGGATGGAGTACAACAATATGGAAAACCCCCTCTATGAAGAGTTTGACCGCGTTTGTGCCCTGATGAAAAAATATGATGCCGTTCTGTCCTTGGGCAACGGTATCCGGGCCGGTGCCATCCATGACAGCCATGACCGGGCCCAGATGGCCGAGATGATTATCAACTGTGAACTTGCCGAGCTGGGCAGGGAAATGGGCTGCCAGATGATGGTGGAAGGACCGGGCCATGTGCCGCTTGACGAGATTGCCGGCAACATCATGCTGGAAAAACGGATGAGCGGCAACGCCCCCTATTATGTCCTCGGCCCCCTGCCGGCCGATTGCGGTGCTGGTTACGACCATATCACCGCGGCAATCGGTGCGGCCAGCTCCGCCCGCCATGGCGCTGACCTGATCTGCTACATCACCCCGGCCGAACATCTGGCCCTGCCCACCGAAGATGATGTTCGTGAAGGCGTCCGGGCCACCCGCCTGGCGGCCCATATCGGCGATATCGCCAAATACCCCCAACGCCGGGAGCGTGAAAAACAGGTGGCCCTGGCCCGCCGCGATATGGCCTGGGAAGAGCATTTTGACCTGCTGTTATTCCCGGAAAAGGCCAGGGAGGTGCGCACCGGCCGCAGCCCGGAGAACACCGACACCTGCACCATGTGCGGCGATTTCTGCGCCATGGAAAGGGGCTACTCCCTGTTCAAAGATGATATGAAGGGTGACAAGATCAGAAAGACTGAGCCTGCGTAAGGCGAACAGTCAGAAACGTGGTGCTCCTCATACAGCACCACCGCCTAACCTGTTGGTTGCCACTTTCTGCCTGCAGCGCGGAGGCCACCAGGAATAATCAATATTAAAGGAAGGGATGGCCCTCATAAAACAGGGTCATCCCTTCATCCTTTGAAACTCCGTGGTCGATATTCGATGTTTACGTAACACCGTTATTCTAAAATTTTCGCCGTTCGTTCCTCACAAAGCATGTGCTGACAACCAGCAACTTTCCCTTGCCTCTTTTATTTTGCCGGGTACAATTGCTATTTTCGTAAACACTTTAATAGCTACTGTGTCGATCAAAGGCATGCCATTCCCCCACCTTGATCTGCACACTGCCAACTTGCAGTAACTGGAGCAGCGCCATGACCACACCGACCATCATCGTTCTTGCCACCCGCAATAAAGGCAAAGTTAAAGAGTTTCAGGAAATCTTAAAAGATTATCCCATAGACCTGAAGAGTCTGGATGACTTCGGCCCCCTCCCCGAGGCGGTTGAGGATGGCGAGACCTTTGACGACAATGCTTATAAGAAGGCCGTCTTTACCGCCAAGGTGCTTGGCCTGCCGGCCATCTCTGACGATTCCGGCCTGACCGTTGAGGCCCTTGATGGTCGTCCGGGCGTCTATTCTGCCCGTTATGCCGGCGACAACGCCACGGACCAGGACAATATCGCCAAGCTGCTTGGCGAAATGGATGGTGTCAGTAACCGCAAGGCCGCCTTTGAGTGCGTGATCTCCATTGCCGTACCTTCCGGCCCCGCCCTCACCTATGAGGGCCGCTGCGAGGGAGAAATCACCACCGAACCCCAGGGCGAAGGTGGTTTCGGCTATGATCCTGTTTTTTATTATGCCGATTTCGGCAAGACCTTTGCCCAAGCCACCATGGCCGAGAAGAACAAGGTCAGTCACCGAGGTAAGGCCCTGGCCGAAGTAGCCGCAGAAATGCCCAACATTCTCAAATGGCTGGAGCAACGACTCTTTGAAGAAAAAGCGCCCAAGCCCAACCACGAAGATTTCGAACATAACGACTGGTCAGAGCCCTATATGGTGAAGGAGTAAAGCAGAGGACAGGAGAGAGCTTTCAGGAAACGGATTTCTTCCGCCTGACTGGGATCTTGAATAAGTAGAATTTTTCGGTGAGAGCACGGAGCAGGGAAATCAAAAAACGCAGCATATGTTGAGCATTATTCATTTTGCTGAGACGCAGCTAGCGCCGGAAAAAGCACGTATTCAAGGTGTCCTTAATCGTTGAAGCCCACCCTTTCGATAAGGCGCCGGATAACCTTGCGGTCCTCAAGCCCCATATGGGGAACTTCAAAACCGGTATCGTAGAAGTCGGGGTTAATGTCGTTGGAAGACCAGACGCTGCGGGCCTCAAAGACCAGCTCTTTTGCCGAATAAAAATCATCCGGCAGGACAATCTTAAGAGTCATACTCTGATCTTTAGGGATCAGATTTCTACTCACCAGCTTACAGCCCCTGGTGGTAATATCCACCAGGTTGCCCACCTGTTTGCCGGTCGTGGCATCGAACACCTCCAGGTAATACACGAGGTGACGCCGTTTCATTATCCGTATTTCAGAATCCATCAAAGGTCGTGCAATCCCTTGTCGTATTTTTGGGGAGAGATGAAGGCTTAGTCGTTAAAGGCGGTCTGCTCAATAAGTTCGCGGACAACCTTGCGCTCCTCAACCCCAAGCCGTGGCACCTCAAAACCAGTGACGTAAAAATCTGGATTAATATCAGGTCGTGACCATAGGGTTTTGCCCTTCATGACCAGGGTCTTTAAAGAGTAGAGCCCTTCAGGAAGATCAAAACGCAGGGTCATGACTTTCCCTTCTGGCAGGGGGCCCTTGCTGATGACCTTACAGCCCCTGGTGGTAATATCCACCACATTGCCAACCTGCTCCCCCGTATCGACATCATAGAGTTTCAGGTAGTAAAAGAGCTGCCGCCGTTTCATGATCCGCGATTCAACACCCATAAAGCATCTCCACTCAAAAATAACCGCAGTAGCCCATCAAAGGGGGCCCTGCTTGTGGCCTTACCCTTTGCAGGAATATGTACATTTATGATGGGCTGAAATCTATTTTTTTGCAAGCTGATCAAGAATAAAACTCACTACTTCCTGGGCATTCATATGGGAAGAATCAACATGCACGGCATCGGCAGCAGCCTTAAGGGGAGCCAAGGCCCGGGTGGAATCATCATGGTCCCGTTTGATGATCTGGGCCAGGATATCATCATAGACGGCCTCCTCACCCTTTTCATGGAGCTGTTCGACCCGCCGCTGGGCCCGCACCTCAGGAGAGGCATCAAGGAAATACTTATGCCTGGCCTTGGCAAAGACCACGGTGCCCATATCACGGCCCTCGGCAACCACCCTGCCCTGGGCAGCGATCTGCTGCTGGAGCTCGGTAAGTTTCTGGCGCACCAGAGGCAGGGCAGAAACTGCCGATGCCACCATGCCCATTTCAGCGCTACGAATAGTGGTACTGACATCTTCGCCAGCCAGAAGCACCCTGGTATCGCCATCGCCCGGCAAAAGTTGGAGATCAAGGTCGGCCAGCATGGCTGCTACCTGTTTTTCATCGGTCAGATCCACGCCCTGCTGTCTGGCCTGGAGGCCAACCGCCCTGTACATGGCGCCGGTATCAAGATAGGTGTAGTTCAGTTCGGCGGCCAGCATCCGGCTTACCGTGGATTTACCGCCGCCGGACGGACCGTCAATGGTGATAATGGTGTCCATATTACTCTCCACGGATAGCCTCGAGGGTCTGGGCCAGGGCACCGACAAGGCGTTTATTTTCCGCCGCAGTGCCGACGGTGATCCGGATATAGGAATGATAGCCATAGGCGGCCATGGGCCGAACAATCACGCCAAGATGGAGGAGGCGCTCGTAGAGGTCCTTGCAGCCGCAGGCCACATCCACCAGGAAAAAATTGGTCTGGGTGGCAAAGACCTGGCAGCCGAGCTTGCTGATTTCTGCGGTCAGCCAGGCAATGCCATCCCGGGTCATGGTCATGGTCTGCTGGTAATGGTCGTCATCTTCCAGGCAGGCCAAGGCGCCGACCTGGGCCAGCTCGTTGACGTTAAAGGGCTGACGCACCCGATGCAGGAAGGAGGCAATCTCGGCGTTCATGATGCCGAAACCGACCCGCAGGCCGGCAATGCCATAGGCCTTGGAAAAGGTGCGCAGGCCAACCACGGCTGTGTTGCCGTGCATATACTCCCGGACATCAAGACGCAGATCCTCAGCCACGAAGTCCACATAGGCCTCGTCCAGCACGACAATCACCGTTTCCGGCACCTTGGCCAGAAAACCCTCAAAGGTGGCCTTATCAAAGACAGTGCCGGTGGGGTTGTTGGGGTTGTCGAGGAAGATCAGCCGGGTCCGGGCCGTTATCTTGGCGGCAATGGTATCCAGATCATGGCCCATATCCTTCAGGGGTACGACAATGTTCACCCCATCCTGGGCCTGGACCATGGTTTGATAGACCAAAAAGGAGGGGTGGCTGGTAATAACCTCGTCACCCGGGGCAACAAAGGCCCGCACCAGAAAATCAATGACCTCGTTGGAACCGTTGCCAAAGACCAGCTCATTGCGGTTCACCTCAAGCCTGTCAGCCACACCCTGGGCCAGATAATAGCAACTGCCGTCCGGGTAGCGGTGCAGGTTGCCAAGACAATTGGCAATGGCGGCCATGGCCTTGGGCGAGGGCCCCAGAGAATTCTCATTGGAGGCCATCTTGATGGAATCAGTGACCCCATACTCGCGCTCCAGTTCCTTTAACGGTTTGCCGGGGGGATAGGGGATGAGGTTTTTTATATTATCGCTAACGTTCAGTTTCATCGTTCACACATTGTCCCACAAAAACAGCGCGGCGATGCCCTGCCCTCTCTGCGGATAAAAATTATAAAACAGGTTTGCGGCCGACAACACCCAGGCGCTGCTCAAGATTATAGGCGACCTTGAGCAGGGTTTCTTCGCGGAAATGACTGCCCTGGAGCTGGAGGCCGATGGGCAGGCCAGCGGCACTGAAGCCGCAAGGGACTGACATCCCGGGCACACCAGCCAGGTTGGCGGGAATGGTAAGGAGATCAGAGAGATAGACGCTGAGCGGATCGCTGGCCTTCTCGCCGATCTTCCAGGCCGGCGTCGGCGTCACCGGACTGACCAGGACGTCGCATTGACTGAATGCCCGCTTATAGTCCTCGACAATCAAGGTCCGTACCTGGGAGGCCTTCTTGTAATAGGCGTCATAATAGCCGGAAGAAAGGGCATAGGTGCCGATAAGAATACGGCGCTTCACCTCATCACCAAAGCCCTGGGAGCGGCTGCGCTTGTAGAGATCAATAAGGGAGTCGGCAGCCATATCGCGCCGCCCGTAGCGCACCCCGTCATAGCGGGCCAGATTGGAACTGGCCTCGGCCGGGGCAATAATATAATAGGCAGCGACCCCGTACTCGGTATGGGGCAGGGAGACCGCCTTGACTTGAGCACCAGCAGCCTTGAGCTGGTCAATGCCGTGGCGAACCACCTTTTCCACCTCAGGATCAAGACCGGCGCCAAAATATTCCTCCGGCACGCCCACGGTGAGGCCGGCCAGGCCGGCCACCAGGGCCTTGGTGTAATCCGGGGTATCCACCTGGGCCGAGGTTGAATCGCGGGGGTCATAACCGGAGATGGCATTAAGCATAAGGGCCGCATCCCTGACATCCTTGGTGATGGGGCCAATCTGGTCAAGGGAGGAGGCAAAGGCCAGCAGGCCGAAACGGGAGACCCGGCCATAGGTTGGTTTGATGCCCACCATACCGCAATGGGAGGCAGGCTGGCGGATGGAACCACCGGTATCTGAACCGAGAGAGGCCATGCATTCATCAGCCGCCACCGCTGCGGCAGACCCACCGCTGGACCCACCGCAGATATGGTCAAGATGCCACGGATTATGGGGGGTGCCATAAAAACAATTCTCATTACCGGAACCCATGGCAAACTCGTCCATACTCGCCTTGCCCACACAAACAGCGCCCTGGCCCTGCAACTTCTCCATGACCGTCGCATCATAGGGGGGGATGAAATTCTCCAGGATGCGGGAACCGGCCGTGGTGCGCAGGCCCTTGGTGCAGATGACATCCTTGATGGCCAGCGGAATACCGCACAGGGCACCGCCCTCGCCGCGGGATCGCATGGCATCGGCATCGGCAGCTTGATTCAAAGCCTGATCACGATTTTCCGTTATATAGGCCGCCACCTTGGGCTCAACAGCGGTCATGCGTGCAAAGACGGCGGTTGTCACCTCAACGCTTGAGGTTTCACCCTTGGTCAGGAGTTCCTGTGTTTCATGAATTGTTAAGGCACTTAGTTCCATTAGATTTTATCTATAGTTCATTTTGAACCACAAAGGCATTCTTCGTGGTGAAATTTCATACCCCTTCAACAACCAAGATCAGATGATCCTTGGCACGATAAAGGCCTCGTCATTGTGCAGAGGAGCGTTGGCAAGGGCCTCTGCCTGGGAGAGGGAGGGTTTCATCACATCATCACGAAAGGCATTTTCGATGGCCAGCACATGGGTGGTGGGTGCTATATCACGGCAGTCAATTTCGTCCATTTTGGCGACATAGCCAAGAATGGTGGCGAGCTGTTCCGCCATATTCTCGGCCTCCTCCTGGGAGAGCTCAAGCCGGGCCAGATTGGCAACCTTCAACACTTCTTCTTTGGAAATATTCATAATGGTTCTCTTCGGTTAAAGGTCTTTTCAGCAGCACCGACAGCAAGCCGGCATAGCCCAAGAACCTACGATCTCATAGCCAAAAACGAGGCATCTTACCCTTGTCCAGGGTGAAGTTCAAGAGCGCTCATCAGGAAAATTGCCATTTCCGGGCGGCCCCGGCCAAGGCGGCATCAAAAGCGGGGAAGGGAATTTTTGTGGTGCTGAGTTTGGCCAATACATCTTCTTTCAAGGTGCTGCGGCCGAGCAACTCAACCAACCCCACCAACACGCCATTAACCAGGCTCTGGAGGTCATAGCCTCCTTCAAGGGTGAGGAGCAGCCGACCATCACACACCTCATTGGCAAGTTCCACCACCTTCCTGGTCATGTAGGCGAAGCCTTCTGTCGTTATACTCATGCCGCCCAAAGGATCATTGAGGGCAGTATCATAGCCAGCTGAAACCAAAATGAGCTCCGGCTTATACTGGCGAACCACAGGCGCCAGGATCTCATTAAAAATGCGGGCATAATGCTCGTCGCCAAGACCAGCGGTGAGGGGAACATTGATTGTATAGCCCTCCCCCTTGCCGTGGCCGGTTTCATCAAGGCCGCCGGTGCCGGGATAGTAGGGGTACTGGTGGGTGGAGAAGTAGAGAACCTGATCGGTGTCGGCAAAGGAATGCTGGGTCCCGTTGCCATGATGAAGATCCCAGTCAATAATCATAACCCGCTTGAGACCCAGCCTATCCACGGCATAACGGGCGGCGATGGCCACATTATTAAAGAGGCAGAAGCCCATGGCCCGATCCTGCTCGGCATGGTGACCCGGCGGCCTGACCAGGGCAAAACAATTGTCCACCTCACCCGCCACCACCATCCGCACGCCCTCCACCACCGCGCCGGCGGCCAGGCAAGCTGCCTCATATGATTTGGGCGAGGTGACGGTGTCCTGATCCAAGGCATCAAAGGTACGGCCTGCTGTCTGGGCAATACGTTCGATATGGGCCTTAGTGTGGTTGAGATTTAAGATTTCAAAGGGAGCCGGTTCAGCCTTGGGAAAAACAAACTGCTGGGCAATATCAGGATTGTCAAGCTGGTCATACACCACCTTTAGACGATCCGGACGTTCAACATGGTCAAAACCTGGGTCGTGGAGGAGGTAGAGATTGTCTCGAAAAATTGCTGTACTCAAAGGCTACCCTCTTTTTTTATTTATGATTGCTGGCATACCGCCTTGTTATTTTAACGGGGGCGGCCGCTTCCGGCAATGTGCGATTCTGTTACCACATAGTCAAGATACTGGTCATGGGCTGCCATGGGCACCGCATCCACGAGCTGCAGGTCAAAACAGATACCCACCCGGACGGCCTGGGGTGCCTTGTTGACCAGAAAACGATCATAATAGCCGCCGCCATAGCCCATCCGCCCCCCTTGGCAATCAAAGACCGAGCCCGGCACAATAACGAGATCAAGAGAGGAAGGGTCAAGCTGCTGACAACGCTTGGGGTTCGGCTCCAAAATACCCTGATAGCCAGGGACTAGATCGCCATCCAGATCGGTGATGGCAAAAATCTTCAACACCCTCTCTCTGGTGACCGTCAGGGGGGCCGCCACCCGCACGCCCTTTTCCAGGGCCTGCCGCATCAGACCAAGGGTGTCAACCTCACTGCGAAAACTGACAAAAAAGAGGATGTTCCGGGCCTGATTATAACAGTCGAGACTCTGCAACCTGACGGCCAGGGCACGACTCTTTGCCCGCCGTTCTTCCTCGGGCAGACGATCACGCAGGGTCAATATCTCCTGGCGCAGCACATCACGTCCACTCTTTTTCTGAAGCTGAATATCCATTACTGACTCCTCTTCACCTTAAGGCTGGCACCCTAGCATAAATCAGCCCGCCAACAAACAAAGTAAAGAGGCTTTTAGAAAAACGCCATAGAGGACCTTGACCTTCGACCATTCTTAAACAATATCAAAGATGTCGGCCTGACAAAAATCCTCATGGAGCTGCTTTTTGAGTTCCTCGAGTTCAAGGTCCTCGATACCAAGCTCGCGCTGCACAACTTGAATCCCGTGCCAATCGTCAAGCACCTTAAGCTCAGGATCCTTACCTACTTCGGCCGTGAGATAATCGGCCATGGCCGTTATATTGGCCAGGGTTCGGAAAGTATCCGTGGCCTCCCGGGGTCGATGATGCTGTTCAACGCAGGCCAGCAGCGCCGAGGGCATATGCCACTTCTGGGCCAGCATCTGGCCGATAACAGTATGATCAAAACCAAGGAGATCCTGTTCCGCCTGAATGAGGCCTTTTTGTCCGGAGCAATGAAGCCTGTCGATCTCTGCATATTCCTCGGAATAGCCCATAAGGATAGCCAGACGGCCGATATCATGGAGGAGACCACCGACAAAGGCCTCTTCAGGATCGGCATAGGCAATGGCCTGGGCCAGGCGGCGGGCCGCCAATCCGCATTCCTTAGAATGGCCCCAGAGGGCCTTGCCAAAACGACCAATCTTGACATCATCCTTGGGAAAGACGGATTGGGTGGAGGCGGTAAGCACCAGGCTGCGGACGATATTGACCCCGAGCTTGGTGATCGCACCCTGCAGAGAGCTGATCTCCTGCCCGGTACTGTAAAGGGCGGAGTTGCTGACTTTAATAATCATGGCCAACAGGGACTGATCCTGGGCCAAGACAACGGCAAGCTCTTCCAGAGAACTTTCCGGATCAGCTATTATCTTAAGGGCCTGCCCCACCACATGGGGCATGGGCGGCAGCGCTTCGGTAAGGGTAATGAGCCTGGTGGCCTTGTCCTCGCCGATGTTTTCCGGCATATCCAGGGTCAGTTCATGACTGATTTTTGCGGCCTGAGCCGGGGAAACGACCCAGGAGAGCAGGTCAAGGAAATGAAGGGGACTTATGCCACCCTGAACAGTCTGACTATTGACCGTGAAAATAAGTTTGGCACTGTCAGGAAAAACCTCGATGGGGATAAGACCGCACTCACCCTCGGCAGGAAGATCAATGAGACTCTCAAAAAAATTACTAGCATAGACCTTACCAAAAAAGGCCAACCCCTTTTCACAGGCCGTCACCAAAATCTGGTCTTCAACAATAGGCGGCTGGGCCGTAATTACCTCACTGAGCAAGCGCCCGTGGGCATCCTTGCGGAAGGCCAGGCAGCGGAACAATTTGCCCTTTTTCACCGACAGGATCAGGGTGATATCAAAATGATTCTTACAAAAAAGCAGGGTATGCTCCACCTTACGCCGCATGCTGCCGGCTTGAAGGACCTCTTTGAAGCTGCGTTTAAAATCCAGAAAGAGGGTTGATTTGGCGCAGACCTTGTCTTTTTCTGCCGGGACACTGGTCTCTTCCTTGCCACCGCTCAGAGCAAACCAGCCTTTGCGCACACCGTTGGCCAAGAATTTCAAGGCGAAAAATCGCGGCAGCGGCGCCTGGTTAACGATCTTGTCAATGGAACTCTCGCCACTGACCATCCGGTAAATAATGTCTTCACTCTTACTGGCCGGCTCCGCCTCCCTGCCTAAATCCGTGAAGGCAACAAGCTGGGACAGATTGCCAAGGGCGGCCTGATACTCCTGCCATTCATCAACCCTGCTGGTGAGCTCATACATCAAATCAACGGGATAGAGCTTGGTGCCGGAAATATCATGACTGATAACCGTCTCATTAAAGACAAAGGCCCCTGACTTCAGCAGAAAAAACTGAAAGACAACCTCCTCAAGGGCCATGATCAGCTCAGCCTGAATGGTGGCCATGGGAAAGAGTTTGAGCTTGCTTAAAATCTCGCGAATGGAGAGCGAGGTTTCCGAACGTGCCTTGGCCACGTACTGATATTTTTCCTTATTGACGAACTTCCGGTAGTAGAGGGTGCGCAGGAGTTTGGCATCGGCCTTGGCCGAATAAGCGTCCACCACACAACCGTCCTTGATGGTGATCAGCAGCGGTTCCGGCTCTTTGACGGTTAAAACGCCATCCTTGTCAAAAGAAGCCAGATACTCAAGCAGATCCGGTGGGAAAAATTTAGAGATCTCTCCGTGAAAAGACATAGATATTCCAGATAAGGTTATTAAGCGCCCTTGATGCTAAGACGCACAGGCATTACATAAAAAGCTAAAATGGATTGCCATGTTAGGCAAAATTCGCTTTTTCCTCAACCATTTTCATGGCCTGAGCCCTTTTTATGACAAAAAAAAACAGTGCGTTGTCATGGCGCTGTCCCGACGGGGAGGAGTCACCTCTTTCCTGCTTGCAATCCCAACATACTCAACCTATACTTACACAAAAATTATCCTCCGATCCCTCCTTTCATTTTTCCCATGCTGATATTCTCTTTACCAGGCCCACAACTCGTCGCCGATATTTCCGCCACCACGGGCCTTTATCTGCTATGAGCACCAGGGCTAAAGTCATCACCGCAGTGATGCTGGTCATCCTGAGCATCTGTGCCATCTTCCTCACCCTGCTCTCTCGGCAAAACGACCAAAGCCTGCAGGGCATCATTGCCAGCAAGACTGAGAGCGCCAATATTGTGGCCACGACCGTCATTGATCAGGCCAGCCAACAATACACCCTCCGCATCAAAAGTTTCGTAAACTACAAAACGTCCAAGAGCAAAGAACAGCTCATCAAGGCCTTTGCCGATCGGGACCGAGAACGGCTCCAGATTCTCAGCAAGCCTTTTTTTGATATTCTCCAAAAAGAAAACTCCTATTTTTCAACTCTGGGCTGGATTCTGCCGGACAACACCGCCTTTCTCCGCGTCCACAAAACTGAGAGATTTGGCGATGATATCAGCAAGATTCGGCCCGACGTGGCTGCAGTCAATAGCGATCACCGCCAACGGTCTGGTTTCACCACAGGCTATGTGGGTCTCCAATATCGAGTGGTGCAGCCTGTCTATTACCAGGGGGAATATCTGGGCGCTTTGCAGATAGGGGTCAGGGGAGAGCTTCTCCTTGACACCCTCAGCAAACAGTTACACACTCCGGTCGGCCTGGCCATTCCCAACAGCGAATATGCAACCATCCTCCCTCCATACCAAAATGGACTTGCCGGCCCCACCCATACCATCGAATCAGCTAAACTTGATCTTTTCAAAAACATCCTCCCGGAGCTTGACTGGAGCAAGGCCCAGCACACCATCAGCATTGACGATAAAACGTATATCCTCTGTAATGTAAACTCGCTGACAAACTTCCAGGGCAAGGAACTGGGTATCCTGTTTGTGGCCCTGGACATCTCAACAGAGGTAGAAAAAGGCAGGACTCTTCTTGTGGCCGCCATTCTCCTCAGCTCCTTTCTGGTCGCCCTGTCCTTTCTCATCCTCTATTTCAGCTATGGCTCTCTGGTCCAGAAGATTGTTGACCTCAACCACTCATTGGCCCGCAGCAATCGTAACCTGGAAGAGAGGGTTGCGGAACGAACCCAGAAACTCATCACCGAGATAGAGGAGCGCAAAATAACCGAGACCAAGCTCCACAAAGCGGAAAAAATGGAGGCCATCGGCCTCATGGCAGGCGGCGTCGCCCATGACCTCAACAACATCCTCTCAGGCGTGGTGAGTTATCCGGAGCTCCTCCTCATGAAGCTCCCGGAGGAAAGCGACCTCCGTCGCCCCATAACAGCCATTCGCGAAGCAGGCCTGCGGGCCGCCGCCGTGGTTGCCGATCTGCTCACCGTGGCCCGCAACGCCGCCAAGGTTCGCGAGGTCGCCCAGATCAACACCATTATCCACGACTATCTTGCCTCCCTTGAAGGACAGCGGCTCCTTGAGCTCTACCCCAAGGTCACCATCAAAACCAAACTCGCCCCGGAACTTAACAATATATTCTGCTCCCCGGTTCACGTCCGAAAATGTCTGATGAATCTGGCCCTGAATGCCGCCGAAGCCCTGGCCAATTGCGGTACCATTATGATCAGCACCGAAAACCACGTCATCGCCGAGTCAAGCACGACAAAGGGACTGGAACCAGGGCGCTATGTGGCGGTGGTCGTCAGGGATAACGGCCCCGGCATTGCACCCGTTGACCTCGAACATATCTTTGAACCTTTTTACACCAAAAAGAAGATGGGCCGCAGCGGCACGGGTATCGGCCTGGCGGTGGTCTGGAACGCCATGCATGATCACGGCGGCCATGTCAGTGTCGCAAGTAACGAGCAGGGAACAACCTTTACCCTTCTCTTTCCTGCCACCTCGGCGCCAGAAAACAAGACTATTCGCCCGGTGCTGCCTCAAGACCTGCAAGGAAAGGGCGAAAAGATTTTGGTGGTGGATGACGAACCCTATCAGCGCGATATCGCCACGCAGATCTTAAACCTGCTGGGCTATAGGGTAACAACGGTGAGTTCAGGGGAAGAGGCCATCAACCACATGACAACTAATGAGGCGGACCTCATCATTCTTGACATGCTGATGGAACCGGGGATCAACGGTCGCCAGACCTATGAAGAAATCATAAAACATAATCCGGGCCAGAAGGCCGTAATCGCCAGCGGCTTTTCGGAGACCGACCAGGTGAAAAGAACTATCAGCCTGGGAGCCGGCAGTTTCATCAAAAAACCATACACCCTTGAAGAGCTGGGCCTGGCGGTAAAAAAAGAGCTGCAAACTGAATCTGCTGGCCAGCCGGGGCACCCGATCAAATATTAAGAATATCCGTCCCAGTTCATTGTTAACCACAAAGAACCTTATTCCCCCTCGCCTTTCTTGTCTGGCCTGCCCGCCGCCAGCCATTGCACCTGCTGACAAATACCTTTAATATATTTGACCTCCCTGGCCCGCAGACCGATGCGGTTAAAAAAATGGCTAAGATTATGGCGCCAGTGCCCCAAGTCCATTTCTTTGAGATAGCCAATGGCGCGCAGGGTCTCTTCCAGATCATCAGACATGGCTGCAAGGGCCCGAGAAGAGGCGAGGGGGGGTGCCGGCGCGGGCTTCTTCTCCTTCGGGGCCATCATCGTACTGAAAAGCTCATAGCAGATAACGCCCACAGCCTGGGCCAGGTTGAGGGAAGAAAAATCAGCGGTGGGGATGGTCACCGTGGCATTGCAGAGTTCAAGCTCGGTATTACTCAAGCCCTGGTTCTCAGGGCCAAAGACCAGGGCCACCCGATTATGGGCAAGTTTAGGCAGAAGGTGATCCACCATCTTGGCCGGATTTTCCAGAAAAAAGCGCCGCCTGCCCTGGCGGGCCGTGGTACCCACCACCCAGGAGCAATCGGCCACCGCTTCAGCCAGGGTTGGCGCCAAGATGAGATTGGTAATGAGATCCTTGGCATGGTGGGTAGCCATTTTTTCCATGGCCGCCCGTTCCGGCAAGGCATCGGCCACCACCACAAGCCGGCTGATCCCCATATTATGGGCAACACGGGCCGCCCCCCCGACATTCTCGCCATACTTGGGGCGCACCAACACCACCCGCACCCCAGCCAGCTGTTCTTTGACCGCCTGTAATTTTCTATGCTCGCCCATGCCGACAACCTTTCACGAAGAGAGACGCAAAGACGCGCCACGCGCCACGACAAGATTCCTCATCCTACAACAGGTCCTCTTCAATGACAAAATTGATCCGGTAGGTCAACAGATCGACACTGGCCACCCGCACGATCACCAAATCCCCGAGCTGGTAGCGTTTACCGGTTCGCTTGCCCACCAGGCGATGCATCTTCTCTTCCAGGACGTAATAATCACCCGTCATATCGGTTAAGGCGATAGCGCCACTGACCATCAG
>JBFFNX010000052.1:0-15357 GCA_041562995.1 Desulfurivibrionaceae bacterium | reverse complement strand
CCTCAGAATCGGTCTTACCCGGTGGCTCCATGACGCCGGCGTTGCCAAGGCTGAGATAGAGGATGTGGACTTCAACCCTTTTCTGGCCACGGTGGTCTTAAAGGCTGTCCAGCTCAGCAATCAGGAGCTTGTGGGTCTTAAGGCCCGAGAAATGGTCCTCACCTTTGAATGGTGGCCGCTCTGGTCCGGCCGTTTTAAGGTCAAGAATCTCACCATTGAGGACGGCAGTTTCGCCTGCCGCCATTTACCGGCCGGCCACTGGCGGATCGGCGGGATACCCCTTGGCGCCTCACCATCCTCAGCGGATTCAGGGGAGACAGTTGAAACGGCGGCTAGCTCCTGGGGGTTTGGCGCTGAAAATATCACCATAAAGAACATGGTGGTAAGCCTGCACGAATGGCATTGGCAGGAGGAATGTACCCTTATGAGCGCCAGGCTTGAAAACCTGGCCACCTGGGAGCAGGAAGGCACTGGAAACTTTGCCGTCAGCATCAGCAAGGGCCCGGCAACGCTGAATTTTACTGGGAAAATCAAGCCCTTTGCCCCGGAGATACTTCTGCAGGCCAAGCTCAAATTGCAACGCTTTCCCCTTGCCTTGCTGGCCCCGCTGCTTGCCGGGGATGGCGCTGAAAGTCTTCAGGGCACGGCAAACGCCGAGCTGGCCATGAGGGCGACCTATGATCAGGGCCACAAGACCTGTCACTATGAATCCCTTGATATCTTTCAGTTCACAGATACTGCCTATCATACCGCCGCCGCCCAGGTACAGGCCATGGACCTGAGTTGGCAGGGGAGCAGTAGAGGTGATATCGGTCTGTCCGAAGATAGATTTACCGTTAGTGTGGCCGGCAGTCTGGCTGCAACCCCCCTCTCCCTTCATCTGGCCACAGCACCCTATCAAATTTTGGCCGATCAGCTTGCTCTGCAAGGTGAAGTACATGTCAGCCGCTCAGGCCAGAATCAGGATAAGGTGGTAACAACCTACCAGGCCAACGGTAGCACCGAAGGATTGCAGGTCCATGATCCGGCCAAAGGCTTGGACATCGTGCGTTTATCCAGGCTCACCGTTGCCTCGCTTCAAGGGGGCACTGGCCCGATTGCCATGCAAAAGGTGGAGGGTAAGGAGTTTGCCGTGCTGCAGAGGGAAAAGGTCAAAAAGCTCGCCAAGAGCCAGCAGGAGTACATGGTCGTTGTTGACGATGTTTCCCTGGAAAATGTCGCTATCTCGGAGCATGGTTTTGTCAGCATTGATACGGTGCGTCTGCAAGATGGCCAAGCCTTGCTTGTTCGCAATAGCCAGGGGCATATGGAGTTTGGCCAAGGGCATGCTGCCGCGCCTGCCGAGTCAAAGGGGCGGGATCAAAAAGCAAAAGGCGGCGGCTTGCGGATTGGCAGCCTTTCTCTGACCGGCCAGAACCGTATTGTCTTTGAAGACCTTTTCCTCAAGGCGCCCTATAGGGAAACCTTTGACCCACTGGCCCTTGAGGTTGGCTTGCTGGACAGCCGCCAGCCCCTGTTGAAAACCCCTGTCACCCTGGATAGCGCTATAGGCAGCTATGGCTCTTTGGCATTGGCGGGAACCATATCGCCCTTCTCCGCCACGACTACCATGGACCTTCAGGGCACCTTGAGTTCCCTTGACCTGCCGTCTTTAAACCCCTATGCCGATCACTATCTTTCCTACCGCATGGAGAGTGGTCAGCTTGATGCGAATATCGTTTTCAAGGTTGATGAGGGGGTTATGGATTCCGAAGCCAATCTTCTTTTTGAAAAACTCCAGGTCAAAAAGGTCAGGGAAGGGGAAGATCGCTTCCAGAAGATTACCGGTTTTCCCTTTCAGTATACGGTTGACCTTCTGCGGGACAAGAAGGACAACATCCGTTTTCGCTTGCCGGTCAAGGGAGACATTCGTACTCCTGATTTCCAGTTCGGTGATGTCGTGACCAAAGCAGTCGTGGCGGGCGTCACAAAAGCAACATTGTCCTATTATGCACCGTTGGGCGTGACATTACTAACCGGCGTGAGTCTGCCCGTTGGCGCTTTGTATGTTTCCGGCCAGGTTATTGATTGGGTGACTGCACTACGTTTTAAACCGGTTGGGTTTGTCAACGGTAGCCCCGAACTCTCGGAAGAGAGCCGCCAATATCTTGACAGCATAGCGACGCTGCTTGGCAATCGTCCGAAGGTGCGGGTTGTCCTCTGCGGTAAGGCCAATCTTGCAGAGTTGGGAAATGGCGGCAGCGCTTCAGACAAACAACCATCCGAGAAGATAGACGACCTTGCTGCCTCCGAAAAAACAGAGCTACTGGAACTGGCCGCCAGCCGGGCCCTTAAGGTTAAAGAATACCTGGTAGGCCAAGGCATCGAGGCAAAACGGCTGATACTCTGTGCGCCAGGAATTGATAGTGATCCTGCCGGCGGACCGCGGGTGGAGATTTCAATCTAACCTCCACTGCTGCGAGCTGGGTGGCCTCAAAATTCAGAAGAGGATTTGCATGAAAAAGGCAAAGCGCCCTGTGGTTATATTTCTACTCTACTGTCTGGTAATTCTGGCCTCTGGCAGCGGAGTGTCCCAGGCCGCCCCCCAAATCATTGTCGGTACCAAGGAGGCCCCGCCCTTTTCCATGAAAGGCCGGGATGGCACCTGGTCCGGCATCACTATTGACCTGTGGCGTCAGATTGCTGAAAATCTTGAGCTGGACTACGAATTCAGGGAATATGACCTTGCCGGTTTGCTAAACGCCCTTGAACAAGGAACTGTTGACGCCGGTGTTGCCGCCCTGACCATTACCGCGGAAAGGGAGAAGAAGTTTGACTTCTCCCATGCCTTCCACAGTAGTGGTCTTGGTATTGCCAGTCGTCCGGGCAGACACAACACCTGGTTGGTGGTCTTTGATCGTTTTTTTTCTCTGGCCTTTGTTAAAGTGGTCTCAACCCTTACCCTGGTCCTTCTTGCCGTTGGCCTTCTGGTCTGGATGTTTGAGCGTAAAAAAAATGCCGAACAATTTGGCGGCAAGGCCCTAAACGGCATCGGTTCGGCCTTCTGGTGGTCAGCAGTTACCATGACCACCGTGGGCTATGGCGACAAGGCCCCGCAAACTCTGGGTGGCAGACTCGTCGGCTTGATCTGGATGTTTACCGCCATCATCGTGATTTCCGGGTTTACCGCGGCGATAACCTCAACTCTCACCGTAAGCCAGATCCAGCCTACGATAAAGAGTGTGAATGATCTGCACCGCCTATCGGTTGGTACTGTCGGCATGTCGACCAGTGCCGCTTACCTGGATCATCAGCATATCCCTTTTCTCTCTTTTGACGATCCGGGTAAGGCCATGCAGGCTCTGGCCGCCGGTAATGTCGAGGCCGTGGTCTACGATGCCCCGATGCTCCGCTATATCGCTACCCAGAAGCTGGAAAACAAGGTTGTTGTTCTGCCGATCTTTTTTGAGAAACAGCAGTACGGCATAGGCTTGCCGGAAGGCAGTGCCATTCGGGAGCCGGTAAACAGACAAATACTTTCGATCATTAGCCAAGCGGCGTGGCAGGATCTTTTGTACAGCTATCTCGGCAATGTCAGCATGCAGTAAGGCATCACCGCTGACGCCTATCCTGAAAAAGGGCTACAAAAACGGAGCGCCATATGACAAGATGTAAGGAGATCTGAATTTTGAGTGGTAATCTGTCTATATATCCTTAACAGGAGGAGTGGTGATGGCTAACGAAAAGAAAGAGGACAAGGCAGTTGAAGAGGTGTTGGCGGCCTATGGGAAATTGCGGCAGCGGGTAAGCAAAACCCTGGGCGAACTCAATGAAAAGATCAACACCGAGTCGATTAGCCAGGCCATGGAAAAGGCGGTGGCGGATCTCAAAGAGGTGGGGGAACACTCAAAAGAGATTATCTCCAAGGCCGGTGAAACTCTGAAAAAAGATATCGTCTCTTCGGTTAGCCAGATAAAACCAAAAGTTGACGAGGATATTGAGGAAACGCGCAAAGATTTTAAGCGATTACACAATAAGGGTGGCGCCCTCTGGCGGGATATTTCCAACGAGGCGGAACATATCACAAAACTTTCTCTGGACAAGGGTGGCGCCTTCCTTTTGAACGTTACCAAGGGCTTGCATGACTGGACAAAGAGCCTGAGCGACAAGCTCGACACCTCACTGGCTTATAAGACCGGAGAGATCACCCATGGTGGGGACTTCACCTGTACAAGCTGCGGAGCGGAGATCCATCTGAAAAATCCGGGGCGTCTGCCGCCCTGTCCGAAATGCTCGAAAACCGATTACCGCCGTTCGTAAACCAAATTAGGGGGATTGTCACTGGTGGCAAGTAAGTGCCAGCCACGCTGGTTAGATGGCGATAGTGGCCAGCGTATTCCCCTGGGAAAAGGCCTTGCAGAATAACGTGCTGCAAGGCCTTTTTAGTACTCCGCCAACGAAAATCAAACTGTTGTTTGCACAGCCCTTGGGCGCTTGGTGGATGAAGGAGTTTGCCCCGGGCAAAGACCCCTTAGCCATAGCCCCAAAAATCATCTGCAGCTCATTTAATAAAAGTCGCTATTCTGTGGATTGAATTCGGCGTTTTCCACCCACCATTGCGGTTTTCGCACCATATCTAACAGGTTCTCCACGGTTTTGTAGTGGTAGGTCTCCTGTCTCATGAGCACCTTAAAGAGTTTGGCGCTTGCCGCATCTTCAGTAGCGGCAAATTGCTCTTTATAAAATTTTATGCCCTTTTTTTCGATCTCCAGGGCCTTCTCATAGTCCTCAACAGCATCCACTGAGATCTTTACCGTATTTTCATCCTGCTTCATTTCCTCAAAGACTGTTTTGATGTCTAAAGCGACACCCGCAGCCGGAGTAACAGACAGTTTCTTCTGGAGCCGCTCAATTGCCAAACGGTGGCGCGATTCGTCTTCAGCAAGCATGAGCAGCACCTTTTTAATGCCGGCAACCGGAGCCCCGGCGGCCATCTTGCGGTACAACGCTTCAGCATCTCTTTCCATCTGGATAGAAAATTCAAACATGTCCATAGTGGCCTCCTGTTATTACATGATGGTCTGATCCCTGGAATTCTTAACTGTATGATTTTCTCCCTTCAACAGCAAGCAAGATGTTTCTGCCAACCGTTTAGTTGGCTCTGGTTCTTCTGAAGCGCTGGCTTATCAAGGAAGGCCCGCCTCTTTCCCTGTCGCCGCCCTCTACCGGGGCCCATCATTTATAGTAGAGCTTGTTGTCAGCTCTTGTTTCTTTTCCCTTTCTTCAGGGGGGAAGAGGGAGTGCTCAAACAACCAGCTCGCGCCATGAAAAAGTATGGCAAAGATGTTAGGGTGCTCGCTTTGCATTTCTCATGGCTCTGCCAGGGTACTGCCTGCCAGCTATCTTCTAACTCCTAAAATAAAACTATGAAAAACCGACCAGACACGGGGGCGGCGCTTATCAAGCCAGCCTCCAGACCTTGCCAAGCGCTTTTTGTCCTATCTGTGACGCTTATTTCCTGTTTGCTGCTGAGCGGCCAAGGACTTGCCGACGAGTTGCACTTGAAAAACGGCGACCGGATTACCGGTCAGGTCCTCAAAAAAGAAAACGGCACGGTTTCCGTAAAAACCACCTATGCCGGCACCATTATTATAAAATGGCAGGATGTTGCTCATATCTCAACCGCGCAACCTGTTGAGGTTTACCTGAAAAACGAGACCCTGGTCGAGGTCAGTGAAATTGACGCCGGCCCTCCGGCAGGGCAAGGGGGGGAAGTAGCGATCCGCACCTCCGATATTCAGTACATCAATCCGCCGCCCTATATCACCGGCAAGGGCATTTTGTGGAGCGGCCGCCTTAATGCCGGGTACTGGGGCAAGGACGGCAACTCTCCACAAAAACATTTCAGCTTTGATGGCCAGCTCGGAGCCCGCACCAAAAAACAGCGCTATACCGTGGCTGGCACCTATCTCTTGGTCGAGGACGACGGGCTGAAAACAGAGTTGCGAAGTACGGGTTCCGGTAAGATTGATCATTTTTTTAATAGCAAATGGTACGGCACCGCCCAGGTGCAAGTCGAAAAAGATCGCTTCAAGGACATTAACCTGCGCACCATTGCCGGCGGCGGCCTCGGCTATCAGTTCTGGGAGTCCAAGAACCTGAATCTGGCCGTGGAGTCCGGCCTTGATTATGTCATGGTGGACTATCTGGAGGCGGTGGACGAGGAGTACCCCGCCTTTCGCTGGGCCCTTAATTTTGACAAATTTATTATTAAAGAGCGGCTGCAGGCCTTCCACAAACACCAGCTTCATATCGGCTTGGAGGATACCGAAGACCTCCTGTTCAGCAGCCAGACCGGTCTGCGCATACTCTTTATGACAAATCTCAACGCCACGGTCGAGATAGATTATGATTGGGATAATCAGCCGTCAGATGATAAAAAGAGGGGAGACACGACCTACATGTGCACTGTGGGCTATTCCTGGTAGTATGCCAACCGCCAAGGCAACCATAATGACAGATCAAGAGCTCCATCCCTACGGAGGAAATGCCCGTGCGACTTGTTGAGGTGATTGCCTCGCCGGAAAATCTGGAAAAACTGCCGGCCATTGTCAGTGAACTGGATATTAAGGATTTTTGGCCGGCCGGCGGCAAACTGGACCTGGCTGTCTACCGTATCCTGGTTGAACAGGAAAAGAGTCAGCAACTCCTTGATGCCCTGCAGGGCATTCTCGGCCCGGACGGTAAAATTGTCCTGATCACCCCGGAGGCGGTCCTGCCCCACCCAGAGCCTTCTCCGGAACAGACAAAATCGTCTTCCCAAACAACCAGGGAGGAGCTCTACGAAGAGGTGGAAAAGGGGGCCCGCCTCACCAGCAATTTCATGCTGCTGGTTGCCCTCTCCACCTTTGTGGCCTCCATCGGCATGATCAAGGACAATATTGCCGTGGTTATCGGCGCCATGGTCATTGCCCCCCTGCTGGGTCCCAATATCGCCCTGGCCCTGTCCACCGCCCTGGGCGATACCAAGCTGCTGTGGTCTGCTGCCAAGGCTAATTTTGCCGGCTTAGGTCTGGCCATCGCCATTGCCTTTGTTGAAGGCCTTCTTTGGCCCGTCTCTCTCGCCAGCCCTGAGTTGTTGGCCCGTACCGATGTCGGTTTGGACAGCATTGCCCTGGCCCTGGCCTCGGGAGCGGCAGCATCCCTCTCTTTGACCACCGGGCTCTCCAGTGTTCTGGTGGGGGTCATGGTGGCCGTGGCGCTGCTGCCGCCAGCTGCGACGTTGGGCCTCATGCTCGGCTCCGGGCAGAATGAACTTGCCCTGGGCGCCGGGCTCCTTTTGGCGGTGAATATTGTCTGTGTCAACCTTTCGGCCAAGCTTGTTTTTCTCGTTAAAGGGATCAAGCCGCGCACCTGGCTCACCAGCGAAAAGGCCCGTGAGTCCTCCACGGTCTATTTGTTGATCTGGCTGGTGTCCCTGGCCATTCTGACGGCCATCATTGTGATAACGCGGGGAGGAAAGGGATGATCGATGTGGTTCTTCTTGTTTTCTTTCACGATCAGCCAGGCCAGCCACTGCCAAACTGAAAAAGGCCGGCGTTGTTAATGATGCCGGCTTTGGAAGTATCAGCTGTTGTGTTCTTGATGATATCCTGCCAAGGCAGCACCGGCCAGATCCGTTTCTGCAATCAGCTTATTGAGGTTGGTGATATAGGCGTTATGGTGTTTGCCATGATGAAAATCCAAGCTCTTGGCGCTGATATGGGGTGCCAAAGCATCGTCGGGGTATGGAAGGTCGGGTCGGGTAACAGCTATTTTCTTCTCCTCGTCATGAACCTGCACTCTCAGGGGTATGCTCATGGTTTTGGATGTCCCCACTTGCCTTAGGCAAGAATCAGAAGGAATGCTCTCTGCCGAGGTCGCCTCGTATAAAGGATTAATCTCCTCTTCTGCAGCATCTATTCCAGAGATGAGCCTGGGACGCAGACCATTACCCCAGGACACGATACCTGCCAGGAGATTTTATCCCTGCTAAACGGTACACTTGGTCAGACGTAATTCCCCACCTGTTTTCTTTAAAATACAGACACATAGAAGAGATATTTCTGGTAACTGAAAATGACCCCCTTGGTAGTGATTTCAGCCACTTTCAAATTTGGGGTAAGGGAATGACCTTCCCGCATGATTTTGCCGTTGACGCTGGCAAAGCGAGAGGAGGGTTTGTCTTTGTAAAAGAGGTGCGCATCAATATGAATTTTCGGCAGTTGCTGCTGTATGTCCTCGGGAAGCTGATAAATGTGCAGGGCTTTTTTTACTAAACTGGTTTGTGGGCCACTGAAGCTTGAATCGGTAGGTGCGGCAAGCAGGGCTAGCTGCGCCTGCTGGAGATCCTGGTTTTCAAAATATTCGTCAGCAGGGGTAACCGCCTCTGCGGAGTCAAGTTCGGTGGCAATGGCAAAATCTTCCTCAGGGACAAGAGTGCTCGGTACTTCCGGCGCGATCTCCTGGGCGGCCTCTGCAGAGCCATCTTGTTCAGGGCCCGGATTCGCCTCTTCAGGCCCTTGTTCTTGGTCTCCGGCACGTTCCTGCCAAGGGGGTGGCTCACCTTCTGCCATACCCGCCACGCTGTTGGTATCCTCTGAATCGGCACGGTCGGCAGGGATGGGCTCCTGGCTGACAGGCACGAGCTCCGGCGCTGATTGCGGCGCGATATCGGTCGGTCTCTCCTGACTCGTTTCCGATTGGGAACGATCAGGGGCGTGGCTAACGCTTTGGGGCTCAGGAACCGACTGATCCTGGCGCAGCACCAGAAAGAGGATAACAACCACATTGACAAGGACAATTGCCGCCAGGGGCAAGGGCCACGAAGCTTTTTTGCGCCTTCCTGGCGGCAGTTCTATCTGGACAGTGTTGAGGCCAGGGACGTGGCGCTGCTGCCGCTGCTTATCTGACTTTTTAAGGGCGTCGAGAATATAGGACATCTTAATTATCCTCGGCCATAGCAATTAATTTGGGCACCCTGCTGTTATATGCCGAATTAAGATGAATGATTGTTCGTTCGTCAACGATACCGTCCGCAACCAGGTTCCTGTCACGCTGGAACTGTTTGATCTGGCTAACCAAAGCGTCATCATAAAGTACGGGAGCCTTGGAGCTGGCAGGTCGTCCTTGGATGATGGCCAGTTTTTTATCTAGCCACGCAACATGGGCGCCATGATTTTCCGGCTCAATGGCCGCGAAATATCCTTCTGGTTTCGCCCATAACAAGGAATATTCACCATTCCAGCGCGCCATAAAATCTTCGATGGCGATATGTGTGCGTTCCGAACCAATGACCACCTCAGCGCTCTGGCCGTCGAAAGCGATAAGGGCGGCATAAAGGCGTTCGCCGTGCATGTCAACCAAGCTTAATACCGCGGGTCTATTGAGGGCAAGCAGGCTTTCAAAACTACCTTGCCGATTGAGGTGGCGTAAGTTATGTGCTTCGGCAATTGCATAGGCCGAGGCAATATCTACCGGGACATCGGCAATGGCCCAACAGTCAAAAAGCGCCTGGTAGGCCATCACCAAGCTGGTGGCAAGGGGCTCACCCGCAGACAGCTCTTGTGAAGAAAGCGGCAAGGAGTGCGCCTTGCCTTTAAGGGCCGCAATTTTTTCATCCCCAGCCCCTTCAGTCTCAATACCTCGCGGTTGCACCGGCGCCATGAGGTCGGTCGGTGGTGCCTCCAGCAGCTGCTCGGGAGGTGTGAGCGCCTCACTTGCCTGCTGGGCACTTGGTCCCAGCGGGGGGGCAAGTATTGCCCCTTGCTCCCCTGGGTTCAGCATGGCAAAGAAAGCGGCGGGTATTTGGTTAAGATAGGCAGCTGCCAATACCGAACCACCCAAGAGAAGAAGAAGCC
Organism: Desulfurivibrionaceae bacterium; assembly: GCA_041562995.1. Classification (GTDB taxonomy): domain Bacteria; phylum Desulfobacterota; class Desulfobulbia; order Desulfobulbales; family SURF-16; genus BM506. Next base: position 5,479 of record JBFFNX010000052.1, on the reverse strand, counting down.
CGGCCAGGAGCATAGCTGATTTCTTTATCGTAGGTGGCGGCCGGTCAACAATCCCCCCGAAAACTTCTCGGGCCGCTTTTTTGATGGTTTTGATGTTCACTTTGTCCTGATCCTGCACGTAGGCGCCAAGGAGGGAGCGATCGCAGATAATATTTATCAGGCGGGGGGTGCCGTTGCTTAGCTTGAAGAGGGTTTTCATGGTTGATTCAGGAAAGATTCTGTTTCGCCCACCGGCTATGGCTAAACGGTGCGCGACATAGAAGCCCACTTCATTTTCGGCGAGAGGGGTAAGGTGATACCTGGCGGTAATTCGTTGGCCGAGTTGGCGTAACTCAGGCTGCTGCAGCATCTTTTTAAGTTCAGGTTGGCCCAGCAAAATGATCTGCAGCAATTTTCGCTTATTTGTTTCCAGATTGGTAAGCAGCCTGATCTGCTCCAAAACATCGGTGCTGAGATTCTGGGCTTCATCGATAATGAGCACCGCCTTCCTGCCGTTTGCATGGGAATGCAGCAAAAAGCTGTTTAGGTGATCAACATAAAATTTAATACTGTTCTGGTTTGCCGGATGGTGGATACTGAACTCATCGCAAATGGTGGCCAGGAGTTCTTTAACGGTCAATTTCGGATTGAAAATAAAGGCTATGTCCGTATCTTCGGGAACTTGCTGCAGGAGACAGCGGCAGATGGTGGTTTTTCCGGTGCCAACTTCACCGGTGAGCATAACAAAGCCGCCATCGCTGCTCATGCCATAGAAAAGATGGGCCAAGGCCTCCTTATGGCGTTCGCTCATATAGAGGCTGTGGGGGTCTGGGGCAATTGAAAAGGGAGCTGCCGTAAAGCCAAAATGTTCTTTATACATAGGGCGGTATCAATCAAAAAAAGCTTTTATAAAAAGACATCAGCTGACAGGAGATGGTGGGTAATTTTACTACAATAGTGAATATCAAGTCAAAAAGCACTTTTTAACGAACCAGGCGCCGACTGTGATGCCCCTTTCGTTTGTGATAGGGGGGCCGGTGGCAAGGAGTGGTGCGAAGATGGAATGTCATCTCGCCCTGACAGAAGCTGCTGTACAGAGCCACGGGGATTTTTGAATAATGGGGAAATGGTACTTTGAAACGTCACGCTTTGGGGGGAGGATTCCCGGTGTTCTCTCGCCTGTTCGCAAAGCCAGGGGCAGACGGGATCTTTTGTTACGCTCATAACCGGCCATGCCGGATAATGGAAATTAACAGCCAAAAGCCCATAATCCCGGCGACCAGAAAGCCAACCAGGCCGATAAGGGGTATCTCGTGCCATTTTGGCGGGATATCGGACAGCACAATCAGAGAAGAGCCAATAATCTGGGCTGCCATCACAATGGCGAAGGCAATGCGGTTGGAAACCTGATCAAGAACCTTTGTGAGCCTGTCCAGGCCACGATGTTCAAATTCAATCTTCATCCTGCCGGCCCGCAGTTGCCGTAAGATACTGCGGACTTCTTCCGGCACCTCCTGGATCAGTTTCAGATATTCACCGCTGGTCTCGCCAATTTCTTCCGCCAGACGGCTGGGCTGCAAACGGTCTGCCTTTACCTTTTTTATATATGGTTCAGCCAGCTTGATGATCTCAAGATCTGGATTGAGCAGTAGGCCCACCCCTTCAATGGTGGAAAGGGCCTTGATCATCAAGTAGAGATTGGGCTTAATGCTGAGTTTGTGACGCTGGACAAGATGAAGAAGTTCCTGCAGTATTTTACCGGCCTCGAGATCTTTGAGGGGCAGATACATATAGCGCTCTAAAAGGTCACCAAGGTCACGGCTGAGGGCGGCATGATCAAGCTTACCGAAGGAGGTGGTTATGCTGAGGACACCAGCTGTTATCTTGCGATCATTTTTGGTGACAATGGAGAGCATCAGGTCGGTAAAATCTTCCCGGTCTTGCCGGCTGAGGCGGCCCATCATGCCAAAATCAAGAAAACAGATAACATCGCCTGGCAGAATAAAGATATTGCCGGGGTGGGGGTCGCCATGGAAAAAACCATGCACAAAAATCTGTTCCATGACTAGATTCGCACCACGTTCGGCGATCAGGTGCAGGTCATAACCCTGACTGCGTAAGGTGGCGACCTTGGAGGTTTTGATCCCCTTAATGTATTCCATGGTCAGGATGCGTTCAGTGCTTAAATCTGCATAGACCAGGGGAACATAAACACGTTTATTGGCCCTGAATTGGCGGGCAAAACGCTGGATATTGGCTACTTCAAACATGTAGTCGATCTCCAGTGACAGGCTGCGGGCAAACTCGTCAACAACAGCGGATGGTCGATGGCCCTGGAGTTCTTCCAGGTATTGCTCCATAAGTGAAGCGAGATACGCCAGGATCTCCAGGTCAACGGCAATGATATTCTCGATGTCCGGACGTTGGACTTTGATCACCACTTCATTGCCGTCCTGCAGACGGCCCCAGTGGACCTGGCCGATGGATGCTGCGGCCATGGGTTGTTTGTTAAACTCCAGGAACAGCTCATGTGGTTTTTTGCCGGTCTCAGTAACAAAAATTTCTTCCACTTCGGCAAAGGAGAAAGGCGGGACATTATCCTGCAACTCGGCCAACTCGTGTAAATACTCAGGCGAGATTAGATCAGGGCGGGTGGAAAGGACCTGGCCCAGCTTGACAAAAGTTGGCCCCAACTCTTCCAGGGCCATCCGAAACCTTTTAGCCCTGGACAGTTTTTCGATTTCTGCCCGCGGTTTTCTGTTGATCATCTTCAGCCCTGTTTCCAGGTACTGGTCAATACGCAGACCTTCAACAAGATCTGCTAAACCGTATTTAAACAGAATCCGTATTATACGTTGGTAGCGATGGAGATGTCTGTAGGTTCGACCTATCGCCCCAATTTTCCTGATACTGATCATGCGTCAGGGTACTTATTCAAGGCAATTTGCAATTCTTCAACCTGGTGGCGCAAATCTTCCACCTGGCGCCGCAAATCGGCAAAATCGTCCTTGGTGGCAATGTCGAGCTGTTTGATTTTTTGATCGATTACCTGGCTGATTTTGAGATCCAGGGACTCTTTGATCGAGTCAGTTTTGGTGATCAGTTCGTCAACAAACTGCTTGCCTTCCTCCTGACTGATTTTCCCCTGTTTTACTAAATCATCTTTCAGCGCTTCAATTTTCTCCTTTGTCAAAAATGCAGCTCCAATTCCTGTGTAAACAATGTTTTTCAATAGTTCCTTCATGACACCCTCCGCGGTTGGGGTAGATGGATGAGGTGATCGCCTGTATTGGCGACGCAACCATATAGCCTGTTTTTAGTTTATAGAAAAATCCTGAAGACTGTTATTTATAATTTCTCCAGGGCTCGTTTTAGGCGCAGAGTGCCAACAATCTCGCCTGGGTCTGGTTGTTTGATAGTGGCCAGGAAGCGGCGGCAAAGTCGATAAAATATGGCAGGAGATCGGGGCAGGATGGTGGCACGTGTAAGGCCCTGTCGTGGTTGGCCCTTTTTACTGAGTTTGCCTGTAAAACTTTGAGACATACTCCTTCACCATTCTGCGGGCCGAGAAGTGGACGGCGGTTGTTTTGATGGCATTCTTCATGACTTGTACCCATCCACGCGGAATGCCATCTTCATCGGTGTCATAGAAGAGGGGGATAATGTCGTTTTCGATAAGGGAGTAGAGCTCTTCGGCATCGCTTGCTGTCCTGTCCCCTGCTATTTCTGCACCACCAAAGGCCCAACCGTTTTTACCGTTGAAGGCCTCAAGCCACCAGCCGTCAAGAATGCTCAGGTTCGGGACACCGTTCAAGGCCGCTTTCATGCCACTGGTGCCGCAGGCCTCCATGGGTGGCAAGGGGGTGTTCAGCCAGACATCAACGCCATGCACCATGTACTGGGCAAATTGCTCGCCATAATCCTCAAGAAAAGCTATGCGGCCATGAAACTCGGGATTGCGGGCCGCATTGAAGATGCGCTGGAGAATCTGTTTGCCGGGATCATCGGCAGGATGGGCCTTGCCGGCAAAAATTATCTGCACCGGCTGCCAGCGATCAGAGAGGAGCTTTTGCAGCCGCTCGATATCATGAAAGATGAGATCTGCCCGCTTATAGGTGGCAAATCTTCGGGCAAATCCGATGGTGAGCACCGATGTGTTGAGGAGCGGACCGCAAGCAAGGGGTATGGACGGCGACATCCTGTCCTGCACCCAGCGGATTCGTGCCCGTTCACGGACCACATCTAGCAATTTAACCTTGAGCCACTTGTGGGTTTTCCAGAGCTCCTCATCCGGGATCTCATCGATCAAATCCCATAGGTAGGGATTGTCATGGTCGGCGAGCCAGCCGGAGCCGAGATGCTCATTAAAAAGGAGCTCCATCTTCGGCTCAACCCAGGTTGGCACATGCACGCCGTTGGTAATGTGATCAATTTTTTTTCTGCCGGTTTTCTGCAGGAGATCTCCCCATACCCGTGTCGCAACCTCGCCATGTTTTTTGCTGACACCGTTTTGGTAAGCGCTGAGTTTCAGGGCGAAAGCGGTCATGTTGAAGCCTTTTTCACCGAGGTCTGAATTTATCCCTAGCTCTAAAAAACTTTCGCGGTTCATGTGCAAGGAGGGCCAAAACCCCTGGAAATACTTTTCCATGAGGGCAAAGGGGAAAACATCGTGGCCGGCGGGCACCGGGGTGTGGGTGGTAAAGACCGTGGTCTGACGGACCTGTTTTAGCGCCTCAGGCAGATTGCCCCCGCCGTTGATAGTGTCGCGCAGCCGTTCAAGGATTGCAAAGGCGGCATGACCCTCATTGAGGTGGACCAACCGCGGTTTAATGTTAAGAGCTTCGAGCACCTCCATGCCGCCGATGCCGAGCACAATCTCTTGGCGCAGCCGCTGTTCCGCATCCCCGGCGTACAGCCTGGAGCAGATTGCCCGGTTCCAGGGCTGATTCATGTCAATATCGGTGTCCAACAGGTAGAGGGGCACTCTGCCCACTGCTACCTTCCAGACCGTGATGTAGATTGGTGGTTCAGTAAGGGGGACCTGGATAATAAGAGGGCTGCCATCCTCCGCCATCACCCTGGAAATGGGAGCCATTTCGCGCTCCAGCATGACTTTTTCATTTTCTTGCCAACCGGCCTCGCTCATGCGCTGATGCACGTAGCCCTCAGGGTACATAAAGCCTATGGCCACCAGGGGAATATTGAGATCGCTGCATTCCTTGACAAAATCCCCGGCTAAAAAACCAAGCCCGCCGGCATAAAAGGGCAAGGAGTGGTGCAGTCCGTATTCGGCGCTGAAATAGGCAATGGGGGAGTTGTCAGACCAGCAGGAAGAGGAGAGGAGGGGGGAGCCGGTCTGGCCCAGATAGGCATGAAATCTGGACAGGGTCAACTGGTAATGGCGGCGATAGTCAGGGTCTTTTGCCGCCCGTTGCAGGGTTTTAAGGGGTAATTCTTTCAACATCCGGTCAGGATTATGAATACTCTCCTTCCAGACCTG
>JBFFNX010000051.1:0-15504 GCA_041562995.1 Desulfurivibrionaceae bacterium | reverse complement strand
CTGGTGGGACTATGTTGCGAATAGGGTCTTGCTCCCTTAAAAGTACTGCTCGCGAACCTCTTCCTTAAAACGTTCGATCTGACTGTCAAGGCCGATGACCTGTTCCACCGGCAGCACAAAGGCGATGCCGGTGCCCGGTTTATGGAATTCGCCGGCCTCACCTATCCCGTCGAGAATATTCTGGGTAATGTGCTCCTCAACGAGAAACATGATGATATCGGTCTGGGCCTCCAGGGTGAGACCGAAAAAGGTCTTGGCCTCATGGATACCGGTGCCGCGGGCTGGAATAATGGTGGCGCCGGTGGCCCCGGCCTTTTTGCCGGCATCAACCACCCGGTCGGAAATATCCGTTTTGACGCTTGCTAAAATAACCTTAAACTTCATGATGAAACCTCCTTGGCCGGCAAAATTTTGCCGCGCCCGGCAAGCCAATGGTTATATTGGGCATACCCCATAACCGTGATAATCGGAAATAAACTGGCAAAGGCAATCAAACCAAACCCGTCCACGGCCGGGTTGCGGCCGGGTACGGCCTCGGACAAACCCAAGCCCAAGGCAGCAACCAGCGGCACGGTGACCGTTGATGTCGTCACCCCGCCGGAATCATAGGCCAGGGCAATGATACTTTTCGGGGCATAGAGAGTCTGCACTATCACCACCAGGTAACCCGCCATAACATAGAGATAGAGCGGGGTGCCGGTGACAATGCGGAAGGTGCCAAGACTGATGCCTAGAGCCACGCCAATGGCCACGGTGATCCTCAGACCCCAGGCGCTGATGGTGCCGGCTGAAACCTCATTGGCCTTAAAGGCCACGGCAATAAGAGAAGGTTCGGCAATGGTGGTGGCAAAGCCGATGCAGGCCGCAAAGAGATACACCCAGCCATAGGACTGCCAGCGCACCTCACCGGCCGTTACCTGATGGCCGAAGATAAAATTGGGATCAGAGAGCTGCTGGGCCATGATCTTGCCCAGGGGAAAGAGGGCCTTATCAAGGCCGGCCAGAAAAAGGGCCAGGCCCAAGATCACATAGACCACACCCACCAAGACCCGCTTTAAATGGGGAATGGCTTGGCGCAGGACCAGAAGCTGGAAGGCGGCTATGAGAACAATAATCGGCAGGACATCGCGGATGGTCGCCAACAGTATCTTGCCAAAAAAATATAGAAATTCCATAGAATTGCACCCTAGCGCTAGGAAAAAATGAGCAAGCCATAGCCCATGACAAAAATCATGGGCAGCAATGAGGCAAAGGCAATGAGACCAAAACCGTCGACCAGGGGATTACGGCCCCTGATGATGGAGGCCAGGCCAACCCCCAGCGCTGCCACCAGAGGCACGGTCACGGTTGAGGTGGTAACGCCGCCGGCGTCATAGGCAATGCCGACTATCTCCTCCGGGGCGACGATGGTCATCAACATCACCAAGACATAGCCACCGATGATCAGATAGTGGATGGGCCAGCCCCTGATAATGCGCAACACACCGATCAGGATGGCCAGGCCCACCGAGAAGGCCACCGACATTCGGAGCCCCAGGGCGTAAGCGCGGAGAGCCTTCTCCCCCGGCGCAATAAGACTGGCCTGACTGGCAATCTCGGCGGCCTCCCGGGCCACGGCAATAAGGGCAGGTTCTGCCACCGTGGTGGCAAAGCCCAGGGCAAAGGCAAAGGTCAGCAGCCAGAACAGGCTGCCCTTGCGGGCCAGGGCCTGGGCCATGACCTCACCAATGGGGAACAGGCCCATTTCAAGCCCTTGCACAAAAAGGCTAAGGCCGATAACCACCAAAAGGGCGCCGAACAAGACCTCACCAAACTGCGGTAAGGGTTGGCGGAGGACAACAAGCTGGAAAAAGGCAATAACCACGACGATGGGCAGCAGGTCAGTAACGGCGTCCCGCAATTTTTTGCCGATGAGAGCCAGATAAGGCGCTATGTTGAGGTTGGGATTTTCTGAACTCATCTAAAATCTGCCGCGCAGATGTTCCTTGTTTTGTCGTGGGGTGGCCTGGCGACGCTCTTATTTATCAATCGGTGCACCTTTTGGTAGGGTTGGCCTTGCTGATGGTCAACCCAAGCCTCTCTTTTTAGCTGTCATCGCTGAAATTTTTAAAGGGTTTGATCTTGTTGCTGTGGATATCAGCCAGCAGATTCTCAGGGGCGTTCAGAAACTCTTGGGACAGGCGCTGGGGATCAAAGAACTCCTTAGTAAAAGGCGTAATCAGGTTGAGCTGCTCCCATCTTGTCAAATAATACTCAATAAGTTCAGGAAGTTGAGTGTACACGGTTTGCTCTGGAAAGGGGTCCACAAAGCTTGAGTTCTGCAGCTTCTGGGAAGAGAGGATCTGGGTCGAATAAAACTGGTTGAGAAACATGAGTTCCCTGGGCAGGCGGGCATCAATACCTATTTTCACCAGCAGCTTAAGGAGGTGCTGGATGCATCTGGCGCCAAAAAGGGCGACGGGCAGGGGCAGATAGATGGCCTTCGGTCTCTTCAAGCCCAGAATATCACGAATAGTCAAGATAAGCCGGTCCAGGGCCACCGGCTCCGGGTCGATCAAATGATAGGTGGCGCCGCCAAACTCCTGCCTGTTGTCGATAATATGGTGGATAAAATAAGGGATCTTTCTGGCATTGGTATAGGAGTGGCATACCCCTTTTTTGGTAAAGAGCAGGGGCATGGACTGATCGGCCACAGAAAAAAGCAGGCGGTGAAAACCCTGAATCTTATGGTCGTGGCGCCCATAGACAATGGCCAGGCGGATAATGGTATAATCAAGCCCCTCCGTCTCTTTAAGATGCTGGAGGGTAAGCTCGCTCATCAGCTTGGACTTGGCATAGTTGCCGAGTCCGGCAGAGAGGGGCAGATGCTCTTCCTCACTGAGGTCAACGCCGTCCGGCAGCACCGCGGCCGAACTGATAAAAATATAGGGAATACCCAGGGCCGCTGCCACCTTGGCCAGATTGATGGAGCCGAGATAGTTAATCTCAAAGGAGAGCTTGGGATCACTATCCAGGGAGGCAATGGCCGAGTTAACAATAAAATCAGGGCGGTAACTCTTGAAATAACTCTCAATATCCTGGGGATCGCGGATACTGAGCTTCTTGCTGTTGGGGGCCAGGATATCGTAACCCAATTTCTTTTTGAAGTAATAATCGATGCCGCCGCCCACTAAGCCGGAGCCGCCGATAATAACCCCGAATTTTCCACCTGCTGGTCTCGATTCTAGCAAATCCTTCTCTCCTTTTTTCCACAAAAGACGCCTGATGCTATTGCCACAGTACGATTCCCATAGCCTCTTGGTCAAGGGCTCAGTGGCGAGTGCAACCCTTCACAAAGCTCAAAAGAGTGGTAAAAATAATCTTTTTTATTTAAGCTGTGCCCGACCGCAAACGCCTATCCCACCTGACAAATGCCTTTGGTACACCATGAAAATTCAATACAAACTCTCCCTGTCAATGATCATCCTCTCCCTGGTGGCCCTGATGATCATCACCGCCGGCTTTGACTACCTGAACCACCGTACCATCATCCGCCAGACCCTCCGCAATAGCGAACAGCAGGCCACCAGGGGAGCCCACCATGTCGAGGTCCACTTAGAAAGCAGCGCTGAAATTGCCCTTACCCTGGCCAGCGCACCTATCCTTAATCAAGCCCTCAAGGCAAGCAATGGCGATTTTGGCCGGCTATCCGGTGAAGAGCGCCAGAAACAGCTCACCGCCCTTAACACCCAATGGCAACAAACCTCTGATCTCCTCTCCCCTTTTATCCAAGGCTATATGACCAACGAAGCGGCCCAGCTCCTCCGAAAACAGCAGGAATTGCTGCCTGCCAGGTATGGCGAGATCTTCCTCACCAACCGCTACGGGGCCCTGGTGGCCACCACCGGCAAGCTCTCTACCCTGGCCCATGCCCATAAATACTGGTGGCAGGCCGCCTATAAGAAGGGCAAGGGCCGCATTTTCATTGATGACCGTGGTTTTGACACAAGTGTTCGTGGTTATGTCCTCGGCATTGTTGTCCCGGTCTATGAGGGCCAGGAGGTCATCGGTATCCTTAAATGCAATATTAATATCATGGGGCCACTCAAGCATATTATTGACCAGTTTGGCGGGCAGGGCAGTGGGGTGATGAAAATCGTCCGCACCAACGGTCTCATTGTTATTGCCCCGGACATGGAGCCCCTGTCCCAGTCTCTGCCGGAAGAGATGACCTCTCTCCTTGTGGAGAAACAGACCGTCTCGGCGCAAACAGAAGAGGTTCTGGTGGCCACAACCCCCGTCGCCATCTCCCTTGGTTCTGAAGCAATCGGTTTTGGAGGCAGCTATAAATCCATTGATCACATCAAGGGCAACAGTGGTGAGGTCTGGCATACCGTCATCGTTATAGAGGAACACACCGCCCTGATCGAGGCCCATAGAACCACAAAAATCATTGTTGTTGCCGGACTTCTCCTTGCCTTTTTTATCACCCTGGCCTCTCTCTTCTGGGGCAGGCTGCTGACCAGACCCCTGGCCCGCCTGGCCCAGGCCGCCCGTAAAATCGGCCAGGGTAATCTGGAAACGCGCGTTGTCGAACAAAACAATGATGAGATCAGCGACCTGGCTCACTCCCTCAATGAAATGGCCTTTAATCTCAAAACCACCATGGCCTCGCGCCAGGAACTGCTCCATGAAATGGAGCTTCGTATCCAGACCGAAAAGGAGCTTGAACTCCTGGCCACAACCGATGAACTCACCGACCTATACAACCGGCGGGCCTTCAGCGTGCACATGAAAAAAGAGGTGGAAAGGGCCAACCGCTACGCGACCCCTCTCTGCCTGCTCATGTTTGATATCGACTTTTTTAAAAAGGTCAATGACACCTACGGGCACGAGATCGGCGACTCTGTCCTTACTGAGATAGCCCACCTTGCCAAAACCACGGTGCGCGACCAGGATGTCTTGGCCCGCTGGGGCGGTGAGGAGTTCATGGTCATCCTGCCCCACACTGACGAGCAGGGCGCCCTGCACTTTGCCGAGCGCCTGCGTCGGGCCATTGCTGAACATGATTTTGTAAAGCCGCCCAACGTTACGGTGAGTCTCGGCGTTACCGAGCGCCAGCCTGGCGACAACTGCGACTTACTGCTCAGCCGGGTGGACCTGGCCCTCTATGATGCCAAGGCAAAAGGCCGAAACAGGGCGGAGGTCGCCCGCTAACCGCTCTGGTGGCAAAACATCCCCCCTTTCCCTGCCAAAGCACGAAGAGGGTTTCGCCGCTATCCCACGAGCTGGAAAACATAAGAACGCTGACACATAAACGGCAAAAGCAAAAAATTGCAGCTGGTGCGAAGTATTTTAAATTTTGAATATTACCGCTGTTCTATGGTTTAATATTGATCATGTGATTCCTGTTAAACGGCCCTGTTCAGATTGAACCGCCGGACCGTAGCCACCAGACGATAATGCCTCTAATAGACGGAGTCTTCTCAATGAAAGGCGGCAAAAAAAACCTGATACTGATCGTAATGGCTGTCTGGATTTTCATCACCGGCGCGTTCCTCACCTGGATGGAGATCGACACCAGGCGGGAGGAACGGCTGTTGGCGCAAAGTACCGCCAACGCATTTTTCCAGCAAATTACAGTCAGCCGCCTCTGGAATGCCTCCCACGGTGGGGTCTATGTGCCGATCACCGCCACAACTCCGCCCAATCAATACCTACCGCTCCAAAATCGCGATCTGACCACCGACAACGGCCTCAAACTGACCAAGGTCAACCCCTCCTACATGACCAGGCAGTTAGCTGAACTGGCCCAAAAGGATGCCAACGGCATTCAGTTCCACCTCACCAGCCTCAAGCCAATCAGGCCCGAGAACAAGGCAACGGAATGGGAGGAAAGGTGGCTCAAGTCCTTCGAGCAGGGCGTCAAGTCCCATGGCGAATTCATCGCCGATGGCAACATCCTCTGGTTTCACCACATAGCTCCTCTTCTTACCGGGCCCGAGTGTCTCACCTGTCACGCCTCGCAGGGATTCCAGGAGGGCGACATCCTTGGCGGTCTCAGCGTCTCCCTGCCCTATCCCGGCCACACCCATATGCACATTTTGGTCGGCTATGGCTCAGTGGCAATCATCGGCCTCATCTTAATCTTCATCGGCGGCACCCTCTATGACAGGAAACAACGACTGTTTGACGCCACCTTCAACAGCCCGGTTCCAACCAGTGTAACCGATAAAAATTATATGATTCTCATGGCGAACAACGCATACTGGAGCGAGTTCGGCCCCCCGCCAGACAACACAAAATCGATCAAGTGCTATGAGCACCGACCGGGGAAATCGTGTCACACCGAAAATTGCCCCCTCACCAAGATCATGAACGGCTTGAGCAAATACGCCTACGAATCCATCAAGGAAAAGGATGGCGTATCCCGGCACTTCATCGTCACCGCCAAACCGCTGCTTGACGCCAGGGGCAAGGCTATTGGCAGTGTCGAAAGTTTTCAGGAGATAACCGAGCGTAAACGCAGTGAGGAGGCCCTGGAGAAATTCAACCGCAAGCTTGAAGCCTTGAGCAATACGGATGGTTTGACGGGAATTGCCAATCGCAGATGTTTTGACGAGACACTGAAACAGGAACATGCCAGGCATGCCCGCTCAGGGGCAGAGTTGTCACTGATCCTGTTGGACATCGACCACTTCAAGTCATTCAATGACTGTTACGGACATGTCAAGGGCGACGAGTGCCTGCAAGAGATTGCCGAGGTGATAACGGAACACGCCACCCGCCCCGCTGATCTGGCCGCCCGTTATGGCGGCGAAGAATTCGCCTGCATCCTGCCGGAGACCGACCGTCGCGGTGCCGTTGCCATCGCCGAGAAGATCCGCACCGGCATCATGGCCCGTGCCATTCCCCACATGAGATCGAACATAGCCGACTGCGTCACCGCCAGTCTCGGTGTTGTAACAATGCAGTGCACTGAAGGCGAATCGGCCGTAGACATGGTTGCCCAGGTGGATAAGCTGCTCTACCGGGCCAAATACTCTGGTCGCAACCGGGTTGAGTTCGACGCTACACGCTATGTTATGGGAGAAATCAAAGGCAACATTGTACAGCTGGTTTGGCAAGACTCCTTCTGTTGCGGCAACCAGCTGATCGACTCACAACATCAATGCCTCTTTGACATCGCCAACGAGTTGCTCGAAGGAGTTCTCTCGGCTCATCCAGCCCCAAAGATTTCCGCGATCATCACTCGACTGCTTGACACTGTCAGCCAACACTTCCACGATGAAGAATTAATCCTTGAGTCCGTAAACTTTCCTGGCATGAGTCACCACGTAATACAGCACACCAAACTGCTCGAAAAGGGGATCAAACTGTCCAAGGAGTTCAAGGGATCCACGCTCAAGGTCGGCGATATTTTCCAGTTTCTGGCCTACGAGATGGTTATGCACCATATGCTCGAGGCGGACCGGGACTATTTCCCGTTCATCAACGGGGCCGGTATTGCCGATCAAAGTGTGGTGAAATGTGAGTGACAGCGCGGGAAATAAGGGGGACATAAAAATAGTACGAACCATCTATCCGCCTCTGCCAACAGTTTGCCGCTCAGAGCCGAGACCATGCCGACCACCCACCCCTTGATCCAGGTCAAGGACAACAACAACCCTTATCGGCTAAAAAACAGTTTTTAGTGCCCCATTCCCTTTAACCAGACCATAAGAACAAGGACTCAACATGGACACCCCCAAAACGTACAACATCCTGCCCGGTCCAAAGATGGGCGTCCTCAGCGCCGAATATCTTGAACAGCTGGCAGCCCTGGTCAGAAAATATGACCTGCCCCTTCTGAAAATCACCTCCGCCCAACGTCTGGCCATTGCCGGTCATGATCCTGCCATTCTTGAGGATCTGTGGCGCGATCTGGGCCAGACATCCGGCCCCCAAAAACCAGTGGGCATTCATTACATCCAGGCCTGTCCCGGTGTCAAATGGTGCAAATACGGACGTCAGGATTCCCTTGATCTAGGGGCAAAACTGGAAAAGGCTCTGGCCGCCATGCCCTTGCCGGCCAAGACCAAGGTGGGTGTCTCCGGCTGCCCGATGAACTGCTGCGAATGCTATATCCGTGACGTGGGCATCTTCGGCAAGAAAAAGGGCTGGACCCTGGTCTTCGGCGGCAACGGCGGCGGTGTCCCCCGGATTGGCGATGTCATTGGCGAAGGCTTGACCGATACCGAGGTCATTGACCTGGCCGCTAAATGCCTGACGTTTTATGCCGAGCATGCCAGAAAAATGGAGAGAACAGGGCGGTTGATGGCCAGAACCCCCCTGGAAAAACTCAAAGAGTTTCTTGTCTAGCTTGGGAGCCCAAACCCTTCGGCACAGGAAGCATCCCGCAATAACCACGGGGAAAAATGGTACATTTAAAAAAAAATCAAATCATCGAGGTTGGTAGCATGATGATGTTTCCAAATAGAAAGTTGGTTGTCTGTGACCTCGACGGCACCCTGGTGGATAGTGTGCCTGACCTGGCTTTTTGCGTGGACGAGATGCTGGCTCAGATCAACCGGCCGCCAGTTGGAGAGGACAAGGTCCGGCGATGGGTGGGCAACGGTGTGGAGCGTTTGGTGCGACGGGCCTTGGTCGGCCAGATGGAGGGGGAACCAGATGCGGATTTGTTTGGCCGCTGTTACCCTGTTTTTCTTGAGTTATATGCCGAAAACGTCAGCAGACGCAGCCGCCTTTTCCCCGGGGTTGAGCAGGGCCTTGACTGGATGGCGTCACAAAACATCCGTCTGGCCTGTGTAACCAATAAGGCTGAGCGCTACACCATTCCCCTCTTAAAAACCCTCAGGTTATACGATCGCTTCGCCATGGTGCTGAGCGGCGATAGTTTGACCGAAAAAAAACCAAGCGGCCTCCCCCTGCTCCATGCCGCCAACCATTTTAAATTAAGCCCCGAAGATTGCCTGATGCTCGGTGATTCGATCAGCGATGTCAAGGCGGCCAGGGTTGCCGGTTTTCCAGTGGTCTGCCTCAGCTATGGCTATAACCATGGCATGGATATTCGCGACGCAAAGCCCGATGCTGTGATCGATAGCCTGGCAGAACTGCCTGCAGTTCTCGGTGGGACGCAGAAGTAAAAATCTGCCTCGATGCCGGCGGTGAGAGATGGCGTACCCCATAAAAAAAGCGGTTTAGAATTTCTTCTAAACCGCTTGAATACGCTTAAATGGTCGGGGCGAGAGGATTCGAACCTCCGACCTCCTGCTCCCAAGGCAGGCACGCTAACCAGGCTGCGCTACGCCCCGACTTCGATGGAAGTGAGTCATGTATCATTCCCTGCCAGTCCAGTCAAGGAAAATTTCGTCTCCCCACCTCTTTCAACTCCTCCTTTTTCCATCCTTTTCATGGCTAGATTTCCCCCCAGCGCTGTTTTGATAAATATCCCTACAACTTAACCACCATGGCCAGGGTTGCGACCTCCACCGAGGCGGCCCCGGCCCTTTTCAATGTTTTGGCGCACTCATTCACCGTGGTGCCGGTGGTGAAGACGTCATCCACCAGACAGATGTTCTTGCCCTGCACCACCTCCCCGGCTCGGACTGCAAAGGCCCCAACTACATTTTTCCGGCGCTCAGCGCCCTTGAGACCAGTCTGCGCTCTGCTGTGGCGCGTGCGTACGAGGCTGTGGCGTATTTTTTCTTTCTGGTCTGCAAAAAGGAGCTTGGCCAGCAAGAGCGACTGGTTAAAACCGCGGCTCCGCAGTTTTACGGGATGCAGGGGCACGGGGACGATGATATCAGGACTCCCCAGATCAGCCAGGGAGGAGTTCTCGGCCAGGACGGCCATGGTGCGCAGGCCCGTTTTCTTACCTGAAAATTTCAGGCTGTGGATAAGTTTGCCAATCTCGTCATTATAGCAAAAGACGGCCCGGGCCCGGTCAAAGGCGTATTTATGCTGGCGGCACAGGGTGCACAGATGGCTATCGCCACCGCTCTTGACATACATCAGGCCACAGAGCGGACAGCAGGGTGGGGCAATAGAACGCAATTTCCCCTGGCAGGGCGGACAGAGAGCTATCCTGCCTCCCCAGGGCAGAGGCGCGGTACAGCACAGACAGTGGGGAGGAAAACAGAGGTCGCCTAGCGCCTGGAGCCAGTTTTTAAGAGCCATAACCGTTATTGCAGCAATGGATGAAGAACTGTATCATAAGGGTCCTCATGGGGTTAACGTCATTCCGGCTAAAGAAGGGGTGGACAGCCACCATTTTTTCAGGAGCGTAGAGCATGAAATCAATACTTTTTATCTTTATCTCAATCCTGGCAGCCATAGCCGCCTTTGTAATCATCCAGAAAAAGTCAGAGGATGGCTGCATTCCCTGACTGCTCATCTACGGCTCCCTAGGTACGGGAGCAATGACCTACTATCTGCTCAACCTTTTTTTTCAATAATCTATCAGCCCCCAAATTATGCTCGTCCAATCAAAACCATATAGAACAATCTGGCCCCATCCCCACCACCGGGAGGTGGTGCAGATCATTGACCAGCGTCTCCTTCCCCACCAGTTCATCATTGTGGATTTGCGCAGTGTGGCTGATTTTGCCAGGGCCATCAAGGACATGTATGTGCGGGGCGCCGGACTCATCGGGGCCACGGCCGGCTTTGGCATGTACGCTGCGGCCCTGCACAGCCGCGATGACCATTTTGACCAGGATATGCAGGGTTTTGCCGCCACCCTGGTCGCCACCCGGCCCACGGCCAAGAACCTGGTCTGGGCCGTGGAACGCCAGCTTGCCGCCATCCAAGATATTCCTACTCCTGCGGCTAAGAGAAAAAAAACCTTTGAAGTGGCCTGTGAAATCGCTGACGAGGACGCCCGCTTCTGCAAACAGATCGGCGAACATGGCGTGGAGATCATCCGCGAAATCAGTAACCGTAAAAAGGGCGAACCGGTAAATATCCTCACCCATTGCAATGCCGGCTGGCTGGCCTTTGTTGATTACGGTTCAGCCACCGCCCCCATTTACGAGGCCCAGGCCCAGGGGATCGAGGTCCATGTCTGGGTGGATGAAACCAGGCCCTGGCTGCAGGGCGCCCGTTTGACCACCTGGGAGCTCAAGGAGCAGGGCATTCCCCACACCCTTATTGCTGACAACACCGGCGGCCATCTCATGCAGCACGGCCTGGTAGACCTGGTTATTGTCGGCACCGACCGCACCACCTGTTGCGGCGATGTGGCCAACAAGATCGGCACCTATCTCAAGGCCCTGGCCGCCGTTGATAACGACGTGCCCTTTTATGTTGCGCTGCCCTCATCCACCTTTGACTGGCAGATCTGTGACGGTGTGGCCGATATCCCCATTGAGGTGCGTTCCGGCGACGAGGTTACTCTGGTTAGCGGCCTCAGCGAGTCGGGTCTTACCACCGTTTCCATAACCCCGAAGGATACCCAGGCGGCCAACTACAGCTTTGACGTCACCCCGGCCCGCCTGGTCACCGGCCTGATCACCGAACGCGGCATCACCAAGGCCGACAAAGAGAGCATCCTCGCCCTCTATCCGGAAATGAGATAAACATCTTTTTTCACCACGGAGACATTCTTTTTTTCTAAGCAAGCGTCTGAAAAACAAGATCATGAACCTGGGGCCGGAAGGTCTTGATCTTGTCATTGGTGGCGCTTGGGTGGATGCGGTTGGTCAGCAGAACCACGGTAATATCCCGCTCAAAATCATGCCAGAAGGAGGTGCCGGTAAATCCAAGATGGCCGCAGCTCCTCTTGGAAATAAACTGCCCGGCCGAAGAACCGGTTTCAGAAGGGGTGTCAAAGCCAAGCCCCCAGCTACTGGCCTTTATTTCGCCCTGACGCCTCATCGCCTGGGTTAAAAGGTCTTTATCCAGATAGGGATGTTTTTTGGCACCAGAGGCTATTTCCGCGAGATTTAGGACCATATCTAAAACATCCCTGCCCCGCCCGAAGAGGCCAGCCTGACCGCTTACTCCACCTAATACCCAGGTGTTTTGATCATCAACCTCACCCATGAGTACCCTGCCGCGCCAGGGGCATTCTTCGGTGGCGGCAAAATTTTCAATACCCTTTTGTTTGGGATTAAAGAGAAGTTTGCCTGCCAGGGCGAGAGGTTGATAGACATACCTTGTCACCGCATGCTCAAGGGTCATGCCGCTCTTTCTTTCCACAATCAAACCGAGGAGGATGAAGCCAAGGTCACTGTAGATATCCTTTTGCCCTGGTGGAGCTTCCAGCTCGTCGGTGAGGATGAGGCGAAGAATCTCTTCTTTCCGCTCCTGCGCAGGTATGCGCTCTAAAATTTTATAAAAATGCCTATGACCAGCTAAACCGGAACAATGGTTAAGGAGTTGAAAAAGGGTTATCTCCTCTTTATCGGCGGGAACCTGCCTATCCAGAAGCTGACCTAATTGATCTGCAAGCTGTATCTTTTTTTGAGCTATCAGCGAAAAAACAACCAGGCTGGTGGCCAAGGGTTTGGTAAGCGATGCCAGATCAAAAAATGTTTCGTCGGTTACTGGCTCTGCAGCGCCCCAGCTTATTACACCAAAATTTTTGACAAGGGACTTGTTACCTTGGGCTAGGGCAAGACAGCAGCCAGAAAAGACCTGCTCTTCAATGGCTTGATGAATACATGGGGATATAATATTTTCTAAGGTCTCAAATTTTCCCATAATAGGCCTAAGCGGCTTTTTTTTTACCCGTTATTTTTTCATCAACAGCTTTCTATACTTTCGGCGCCTCTCCACAACGACACCGCCTCCCTTGATAACGGTGCGCAGGGGCTCACTATCCCTGACCATCTTCACTGCCATTTTATCAGCCAAAAAGGTGTCCATATCTGCTAACAGACTACCACCTCCCACCAGTAAAGCCCCATCCTGCCGGGCATCCTTCATGTGTTGTGCGGCAATTTTGGTAAAGCACTCCTTGATAAAATTTTCAAGGACGGCCAGTGGTTCACTAATGGCCTCCTGCAATGCCATGCTCTCTACTTCGATGGCGCGCGGTGCGTTTGTCTGCATATCCTTGCCGATCACGGAAAAAAAACGGCTCGGTTTTAAAAGTGCTGAACCTATGGCTTTCTTACATTTTTCTGCTGTATTTTCACCAACATGGACACCATATTTATCTTTAAGATGCTTTATAATTGCATCATCAATGGCATCCCCGGCAAAACTCGTTACCCGGCTGAAGGTAACGGTGGAATTTATAATAACGGCGATCTCGCAGGTACTACCGCCAATATTAATTATCAACCTTCCGCGGTTTTCGCTTATATCAAGACCGGCGCCCAGTGCGGCTGCCACAGCTTCCGAGACAAAAAACACTTTTGAACAGCCGAGCTCTTTGCCGGCCTCTTTGAGCCCTTTTTTTTCCTCTTTTGAAATCGCCGTGGGGACAATAAAGACCACCTTTGATCTCATTTTTTTTTGGCTGAAAATCTTCTTGTAAAACTCGCCCAGCATCACCTTGGTTGAAGAATAATCAACCATAAGGCCATCTTTTAAGGGTCGGAAGGATTTTATATGCAGAGGAGTTCTGCCCATGAAGCCTTTGGCCTCTTTGCCCACTGCTACCGCCTTTTTATCCCAATAGTTAAAGGCTAATACTGCAGGTTCATCAAGGATTACCCCTTGGCCTTTCAGATAGACAAGGGTATTGGCGGTGCCCAGGTCAATGGCCAATTTCTTTGCGAACAAGGCCATCCCTACATCCCTCTTCTTATTTTTGACATTTTCATTGCGTTACTCAGACATATATCTGAAAAAAAATTAATTATGACACCCTTACCGGTTATAGAGGGGCCGATAATAACATCTCCCCTCGAGCAGACAATATTTTTATAAAAATATACTAAAATCCCCATAAATATTTGAAGCTCCGTTTCCCCCCGAAAAGCCTATCCTGAAAGCCTCCTTTTCGGCGAGCTTCTGTATCGAGTCGCCAATTAGAAAAAATGGCGTGTTTTTGCGTATTTTTCCCCTATAACGTATTGAATTTTTTTTGATTTTCGACTACTATTTTCTCCAAATCCTTCACAGCCTTTAAGCAGAACTAATATATGTCCATAGTGTTGATTTTGTGACTTTTTTATAACAAAATTAAAAATATTTTTTTATAGCCTCCTCTTTTTGGCTGTTTAAATCGTTTTGATAACCTGTTGATAAGTTTTTTTGGCTCTTTTCTTACAAATTTGCCAAAGGTGTTTTTGTAATACTTTTACTATAAATTCTAATTACTTAGGGTAGTTTTAAACATATCAACACCCTTAATAATTTTAATCTTTTTATTTATATAAATTTATATATTAACAACTCTTGATAAGCCACCCAGTCGAAGAGGGTTTAACGGAAATTATTTTCATGAGGAGCTGATCACATGTCCATCGTTGTCAATATTGCCAGGGATGATTTGTTAAATGGCCTTGCATCTCTGCAAAATATAACGGCCAAGAAGGGAACAATAGCCATCCTCTCTAACGTCCTTATCAGCACAGGGAATGATAGTGTTGAGCTTACCTGTACGGATCTGGAAATAGGAATGCGATGCCGTATTCCCGCGGAAGTTATGGCACCGGGAAGTATCACCCTACCCTGTAAAAAACTCTTTGAGATAGTAAGGGAGGCCGGCTGTGACCATATCCATCTTGAGGAAAAAGAGAAGAGCTGGGTACAGGTCTCCGTAGAAACGGGCGACTATAATATTGCCGGAATGGAGAGTGAAGAGTTTCCTAATTTCCCAGAGTATGACCAGAAAAACCTCATTACGGTGGAAGCCGCCAATATTCTGGAACTCATTGATAAAACAATTTTTTCCATGGCAAATGAGGGGGAGAGTCAATTCACCCTCACCGGTGTTCTTGTCGAGCGCAAGGAGAGGGATGGTAATAAGTTTCTTCGCTTTGTCTCTTCAGACGGCCACAGGTTGACGTTGATGCAGGTTCCGATGACTGCTAATATCGACTCCCTCAATCTTCAAAATAACACGCTCATCCCGAAAAAAGGCATCCAGGAGATGCGCAAATTTTGTGAGGGTATTGATGAGGTATCCTTTGCCATTGAGGAAAAACAGGCGGTCTTAAAAACGGACAGCAATATTTTAATTATTCGCCTGCTCAATGGTGATTTCCCCGACTACAAACCCCTTGTTGATATTATAAACAGAGAAAAATTTGTCGAGATAGCTAAAGATCCCCTTATCCATGCCTTTCGGCGCATGAATCTCTTTGCCGAGGATAAATTTAATATTGTTCAGTTTTCCCTGGTGGCCGGCAAGATCATACTTTCATCCCAATCCATGGATATTGGTAATGCCAGAGAAGAAATAGGGGTGGAGTACAGTGGGGATGAATTAAAACTTGGTTTTAACGGCAAGTATTTTATTGAAACCCTATCCGTTATGAAGAGCGATGTGGTTAGGGTCTATATATCATCGAATGAAAGTCCCTGTATGATTCTTTCCGAAAATGACCCTGAGTTTATTTCCATCAT
>JBFFNX010000050.1:0-15540 GCA_041562995.1 Desulfurivibrionaceae bacterium | reverse complement strand
GGCCTTGGCGTGGTACCTCTTTTTCCATAGTCCATGCGTAATACCAAGCTGCTTATCAGTTTTGACGGTACCGATTTCTGCGGCTGGCAGCGGCAGAAAGATCTGCATCTGCCCACGGTGCAGGGTGTTATCGAAGATACCCTCGCCGTCATCTGTAATCAACCCATTGCCCTGCACGGCGCCGGGCGAACGGACAGCGGAGTACATGCCCTTGGTATGGTTGCGAATTTTCTGACCAGTTCAGAAATTACTTGCTATGGCCTGCAAAAAGGACTTAATAGTCTGTTGCCTGAGGCGATTCGGATCCTTGCTGTGGAAGATGTTGACCACGATTTCCATGCCAGAAAGAGCGCCCGGGCGAAAACATACTGTTATTATTTTTCCATCGCACCCGTTGTCCTTGCCACCAGTCGGCTCTATGTGACTTCCTTGACTGGTCCTTTTGACTTTGACGAGGTGCGCAAATGCCTGCGAAGTCTCCTTGGTTCCCATGATTTCTCTTCCTTTGAGGCCACAGGGTCCAGGGATAAAAGCAGGACTTCAGGCCGGGGTGCAGTCCGCACTATCTGGGAGGCCGCTCTGCTCCAGGACCAAAACCCGCAGCAGTTCAAACTGGTGTTGCGTGGTGATGGATTTCTGCGTAAGATGGTTCGTAATATTGTTGGCACCCTGTTTGAGGTCGGGCAGGGAAGAATGAACGCTGAACAGTTCCACCAGGCACTTGAGGCCAAAGACCGTAATCAGGCAGGACCAACAGCTCCGGCTTGTGGGCTTTTTTTGAACCATATCGAATATGATGGAGAGAAGTTGGCTGGTTCCTCTCTGTTGGCAGAAACTACTTAAATTTTTCTCTTTTCAAAAAGGTACGGAAATGAGCGAGCAAATCATCAAACTTGCGGCCCGGATGTCTCAGATTAAACCTTCTCCAACCCTGGCCGTTAATGCCAAGGCCAAGGAGATGAAGGCGGCTGGGGCGGATATCCTCAACTTCAGTGTTGGCGAGCCTGATTTCCCGACCCCGGACCATGTCTGTGCAGCCGGCAAGCAGGCCATTGATGAGAAATTTACCAGATACACGGCTGTTCCAGGGATTATTGAACTGCGTGAGGCCATTGTTAAGCGCTTTAAGGATGATCATGGCTGGGTGTATGGGGCGGACCAGGTTCAGGTTTCCTGCGGCGGCAAGCACGGCCTCTACAATATGGCCCAGGCCCTGTTCGGACCCGGTGACGAGGTCCTTATCCCTACACCTTACTGGGTTTCCTACCCGCCCATTATTACCCTCACCGGTGCCACACCGGTGCTGGTTCCCCTGGATGAGAAGGACGATTTCGACCTCACCGAGGAGAATCTCAACAAGTTTGCCACTTCTAAGACTAAGGGCATTATTCTTAACTCTCCCTCCAACCCTACCGGTGCAGTATTCTCAGCCAAGGCCTTGAGGTTGGTGGCGGACATGGCCCTGGCCAAGGGCTGGGTGGTGATCTCCGATGATATCTACGACACCATTGTCTATGGCAACGAGCCACTGCCCCATATCCTTGATATTGCCCCGGAGCTCAAGGAGCAGATCGTTCTTTCAAACGGTGTGTCCAAATCCTTTGCCATGACCGGCTGGCGCATCGGTTATACCCTTGGTCCCAAGCATATTATTGCGGCCATGAATAAGATCCAGAGCCAGTCCACCTCCAATCCATCATCAGTTGCGCAGCGGGCCGCCCTGGCCGCCGTTTCCGGGCCCCAGGATTTTCCCGTCACCATGAAAGAGTCCTTCCTGCCGCGGCGTGATTATATTATCGCGGAGATGACCTCTATTGCTGGAGTCAGCTGTGTGGTGCCCAAGGGTGCCTTTTATGTCTTTCCCAACCTCTCTGCTTACTATGGTAAGTCGTATGATGGCAAGGTTATTGAGGGCTCAGTGGATATGTCGGCCTATCTCCTTGAAAAGAGTTTCATGGCTACCGTGCCTGGTGCTGCCTTTGGTGCCGACGAATTTGTCCGCTTCTCCTTTGCTGCCTCCATGGCTGACATCAAGGAAGGCATGAAGAGGCTGAAAGAGGCTATTGCCAAGCTGCAATAGCATGAGCGAAGCCGTTTTGAGCACAGAGATATTTTTTGCACCACCCTCTTTCTAGGGTACTGTTTACCCAGGAAAAAACACAAAAAAGGCGGTTCTCCTTTCCGAGAATCGCCTTTTTTTGTGTTTTTAAAGGGGAATGTTCAGGTTACATCTTTTCTTCACTCAGCGCCCAGGTCCACTGGTCCAGGGGTTTTGGGCTCGATAAGGGTTTTGTACCGTTGCTTTTATAGCATTGATAGACCCAGCTGTCGTTTTGAATGAAGATTTTGATGAGTCCCAGGTTGGGATGGGTGTACATGCCATCTTTATAGGCGCCGTCCATGCTTTTCTCTCCTGTCTTTTTCTCCCTCGCCCCTGTGGGGAGAGGGGACATTCTTTACTGAGAAATCACTCCTCCACCAGCTCAGTCCTCTTCCTTCTCCAAACAAGTGGCAATACATGCCGAGCAATTATCCTTGGTCTGGCCGGTGGCACAAAATTCAGAGAAACTCTGTATCCAGTCTGCACCACCACGGGGGCATTCTTCAACAAATTTTACAAAATTTATCATGCGATCAATAATTTTTCGGGGTGCGGCATGTTCGATTTTACAAGCTCCTTCATCGGCAGTCTTCTCGTCAACGGCCAGAACCTTGACGAAAAAATCCTGGAGGGCCCGGTGGCGCCTGATGATATCGGCACTCACCACCTCCCCTTTGGGAGTCAGGGTGATTACCTCGTAAGGCGCGTAATTAATCAGGCCTTTCTTGGCCAGGGAGCGGAAGGCCTCGGTCACAGAAGAGCGGCTGACTTTTAGTTCAGCGGCAATCTCCTTGGCGCGGGCCACCTGTTTTTCAGCGACGATATGGGCAATAACCTCGAGATAATCCTCCAGGCTGGCACTGAGCTGTTCATCATCCTGTGTCATGGATAACTCCTAAGTTCTGCTCCAAAATATGTTGGTTTCATAACTACTTTATTATACGAGACTAACTTTACATTCGCGCCAGGATAATTGCTACGATTTTGTCGGCAAACTTTTGCCATATTTGATGATCAGGAAATGGTTAATATATATTTTTAAGCTATTAAATCTTAAGGCGCTGGTTTTTATGATATAGCTCATTTATGCAGGATTTATTGTTCTTTTTAGTGGTTTGAAGCTGTGAATCAAATCCAAAATGGAGTCTCTGAAAAAGAAGTGTTAATCTCGTTGTTATTAGGAATGATTATGAGTAAAAACATTGCTAATTAGTCTCAACTTTGATATTAATTATAAAAGTTTAGCCTTCAAACACCAAGAGTGAACGGGGCCTCTTCCTTATAAAAATGTAAAGGTGAAAGTATGAATCAGAAGGGTTTTACACTTATCGAACTTATCGTCATAATCGTCATTCTTGGTATCCTGGCAGTTACCGCTATCCCTAAGTATGTTGATATGAAGACCGATGCTGAGATTGCTGCTGCCGATGGTGTTCTCGGAGGTGCCCAAGGTGCTACGACACTGAACTTTGCTGCCAATCTTTTAGGTAAATTTACCCCAGCTTCATATGTCACTAATGCAACAGCTCTTGTCGGAGCCATGGAAGATCTTCCAACAAATTGGGCGCTCCTTGATGCTGATTGTTCCGGTTTTAATGCAGCTTTTACTCTTCCAGGCACATCTGTAGGTTGTATCTGTCTTGACAATAATACTGTCGCTGGATGTGAGGCAACTGACACTTATATTATCAATATTGAGGCTGCTGAAACAGCTACGGCTAAAGCCGTATTGTCTAAGAGTTGGTAATCTCGACTTTCTAGATTTTTTTTGAAGTCCTGTACTTTTTGTAAAGTACAGGACTTTTTTTTGCAAATTCCCTTAATACCCTTCCTTTCGCTTCTCTATGTACGGTGGAGGGAAACTTGTACCGAAGCGAGGCTGGCTGGCTGGGGAGGAAACAAATAGCAGCACCCGGCAAAAAGGAACGAAAAAAACTACTAACAACAAGGGTGACGAAACAGCAACTAAACCTGATTTTCTTGTTGATCCATGATGGATTTCTTTTATTGGGAAAACTGATTAATCATTTCTTTTACCACCGTCCATTCCGGTTCCATTTCAATGGACCGGTTAAAGGCATATCGGGCTTTCTCTGTGTCACCATTTTTCAAGGCTGCTTTACCTAGATTGTACCAGAGAAGATGATTCTTCGGTGCTGCACCAGCCGCCTTTTCAAAGGCAGTCTCGGCCTTGCCATATTCCCTTTTTTTCATCCAGATATTGCCCAGGTTGTTAAGGGCCCCCCAGTGCTCGGGGTAGATTTCCACCACTCTCTCTAGAACTTTTATTCCTTCATTCTCTCTGCCTGTCATGGAGTAGACGGCACCTAAATTGGCTATGGTGTTGATATCTGCTGGGTCTGTCTTCAGGCTGATCTGGAATGATTTTTCGGCCCGGGCCAGGTTGCCACTCTTCATATAGGCCCGGCCCAGGTAAGTGAGAAGCTGATGGCGCAGGGGATGCGTTTTGACCATCTTCTGGCCGACCATGATGGCCTCAGGCCATTTCTCTTCATTTTCCAGATTAATAAATCGGGCCAGAAAATGGTCCCCTCTCAGCTCCTTGTAATTCATAGAGGCGGCAAAAAGAAGAAGTCCCACAACAATGACGCCATAACCAATGGTTTTAGTGTTTGGCAAGGGCACTGCCTTTGTCTGCGATGAGTTAGCTGCGAGGAGTCCTAGGTAGAGGGCTGCGACAAAGGGCGGTAGGCTGCAGGCCATGGGAAAACTAAACATTGCGACAACTAAAAAGGAAGTAAGGCCGATTACTGCACAGCCTGTGATAATTTGTTGCTCCTGCCTTACGTCCTGTAAGCAGAACCTGACCGCGCCCAGGGTTTGCAGGCATAGCCAGCTTAAGAGGCCAAGGCCGACAAGGCCCAGTTCGGCGAGGCCTTGGAGGAGGTCATTATGGCTGTCAACTGCCTGCCTTTTAACCGAGAAACTTTGATCTTTCAGAACAGCATCGTGGTAAAGGGCATAATGGTTCTTGAAATTACCCAAGCCGACCCCGAGAACTAGGTGATCTTTGGCCATGGCCAGGGTATTGAGCCAGAGAGCAAAACGTACCTGGCGGCCAGGTTCTTTGGCATAGGCCTGACTCTGTGTGATACGTGAGGTAATATTTTTGTAACCGGAAAAACTGGCACCATTCCCAAGACTAATGAGACCGGCAAACATTAGCAGGCCGATGACGAGCCCTTTCTTTTGCCTGCTGGAAAGATGTAAAAGGGAGTTTCTTTTACGGAAACGCAAGAAAAAGAAGGCAAAAAAAGCAAGTTCAACACAGAGGGCCAGCCAGCTTGCCCGGGTCTGGGCATATATCAGGTACGTTGTTTGGAGGGCCAGTATCATGGGCAGGAGATAGGCGAATTTTTTTCGTTCCAAAAGAAAAAGTATCATACCGGCCGGGATCGTTAACACCACAAAATGGGCCGCCATATTCTTGTTGGCAAAGGTGGCAGACGGTGGTGCGATCTGGGGGATGAGCGAAAGGCCGAAGAGATGCTGAGCGATGCCGATGAGGGCGACGCCAAGACCGGAGAGGGCCATGGCCCAGAGTAGAATTTTGGCTTTGGCAGTTGAGGTGTAGAGCTGAAGGACCAGGAAGAATGCAGCTCCGGCGGCCAGCAAATGGAGCAGGCGTTTTATGACCTCATAGGGATTAACCGCATAGCTCAGGCCGACAAAACACCAGAGCAGGAGAGTCGCCATAGGCAGGAGTAGGGGGCTGGTGCGGATCGTAGCCTCTTCTTTTTTACGATAGCTGCTGAGCAGAAAGATGCTGAGGGAGACAAAGGTAGTGAGTTGCAGCCAGGCAGCTTGCGGCAGATTGGCAAATTCGCTGAGGCTTGGCAGGAGGACAAAGGGGGCAATAAAGATCGCCAGGGCAAAGCCGCGGCAAAGCAAGCTCACGGCGTTATTAGATTGTGGCATGATGGGTCCGGGAAATGGTGGGGTGGGAAGAGGGTGATCAGCCGCCGCGCATGACCTCCATCATTGACCACATGGGGGTGAAGATGGCCAGGGCGATGAAGCCGACCATGAGGCCCATGAAGACAAGGAGGATGGGTTCGATGAGGGTGGCGAGATTTTTGATGGTGTAGTTGGTCTCCATATCATAATAGTCGGCAACCTTGTCCATCATTTCATCGATGCGGCCTGACTCAACGCCGACGCTGACCATCTGGGTTACCATTTCCGGGAACAGGTGCTGGCGACCCATGGCATCATTTAAGGCGATACCATTTTCCACCTCGATGGATATCTCTGCCAGTTGATCGCGGAGGATGAGGTTTTCCAGGGCTGCCGACGACAGGGCCAGGGTCTTGATGATATCGATACCGCTTCGGGTCAGTACGGCAAAGACGCGGCTGAAGCGGGCCATGTATATTTTGGTATACAGGTTGCCAAAGACCGGGAGGCGCATGGTTATCGAGTCACGAAAATGGACAACTTCCCGGTACTGCAAGCCCATGCGGTACAAAAGAACAAGGCCGACCACCATGCCGATAATAAGAATATTATAATTAGCGAAGATATTACTGATGGCAATAAGCAAGCGGGTGGCAAAGGGCAGCGCAACCTTGGATGCGGTAAAGAGAACGACAAACTTCGGGACCACATAGCTCATCAGAAAGAAGGTGGCGGAAAAAAGGGCGATGACCACGATTTTCGGGTAACGGGTGGCCGCCTTGATCCGTTCACTGATCTCCTTTTCGTTTTCCATCAGATCGGCCATATAACTAAAGGAGGTGTCAAGGGTACCTGACTCCTCACCTACCTTGATGATATTTCTGTACAGTACGGAAAAGATCTTGGGCTGCTCTTCAAAGGCATCGCCCAGACTTTCACCCTGTTCGATAGCTGTGCGGATCTTGAGGATAATCTCGCGCAGGAGGGGGTTTGAGACCTGCTTGGCTAGGATGGTAAGGGTTCTCAGCATATCGACGCCGGCGGCAAGCAGGGTGGAGCATTGTCGGCAAAAGAGGATATGGTCCTCCAGGGTTACACCCTGCCATTTTTCCAGGAAGGATATCTTCCTTTCACTCCTCTGGTCGGCGGTGGTAAGCTCACCGGCGGCAATGATGCTGACCGGGGTGAGTTGCTGGGCTAAGAGCCATTTCTCGACGTCCTTGACGACTTCGGCCTCATGGCTTCCATGCTTGGAGATGCCGCGGCCATCAATGGCTTCATAATAAAAGGCAGCCATAACTATTCTTTATGCTCCAGGGAGAGACGCAGTACCTCGTCTAGGGAGGTAATGCCGCTCAGGACCTTGGCAAGGCCGGCCTGGCGGAGGTTTTGGAAGCCTTCCAGGGCAGCCTGTCTGGCGATATCACGGGAGGAGGCCTGTTCCATGATCAGCTTCTCGATGTTCTTGGAGAGCTCCAGTATTTCATAGATGGCGGTTCGGCCTCGGTAGCCGGTGGATTCACATTGGGGGCAACCCTTGGCCCGATAAATGACAATATCTTCCGGGGCCGTGGCCGGGAAAAGCTTGGCAATGGCAGGGGTGATCTCCTGCCGCTCCTTGCAGACCGGGCAGAGCCGTCTTGGCAGGCGTTGGGCGATGACCAGACCCAGGGAGGAGGCAATCAAGAAGGGCGGAATCCCCATGTCAATGAGACGGGCCACAGCCCCGCAGGAGTCGTTGGTATGCAGGGTGGAGAGGACCAGGTGACCGGTGAGGGCTGCCTGGATGGCAATCTCGGCAGTCTCCACGTCACGGATCTCACCAATCATGACAATATCAGGATCCTGGCGCAGGATGGAGCGCAGCGAGGTGACAAAGTTGAGATCGGCCTTAATGTTGACCTGGACCTGGTTGATCCCGGCAAGGTCATATTCAACCGGATCTTCAACCGTAACGATATTTTTCTCAGGGCTGTTTATCTTGTTTAAGGCGCCGTAGAGGGTGGTTGTTTTACCGCTGCCCGTGGGGCCGGTGACCAGGATGATCTCATGGGGCATGGCAAGATGCTCCCTGAAGATCTTCTCCTGATGCGCCTCAAAGCCAAGATCGGCGAGTTTGATCTTTACCTTGCTCTTGTCCAGCAGGCGCATCACCACCTTTTCGCCGTTTCTCAGGGGCAGAATCGAGACCCTGATGTCAAACTCCTTACCGGAGATGGGTAATTCAATGCGGCCATCCTGGGGCTTGCGCCGTTCACCAATGTCAAGCTGGCTCAGGATCTTGATTCTGGAGATCAGGTTGGGATGCATCTCCAGGGGATATTCACGGATTTCTTTGAGGAGACCATCCACCCGGCAACGCACCCGAACCTCATGGACGTCCGGCTCGATATGGATATCACTGGCCTCAGCCCGCACGGCCTGGATGAGAATATCATTGATGGCGGCGACGGCCTCACTTTCATCCCCTTCACCAGCTCTGGCGGCGCCTGGTCTGGCTGCCATACTGCTATAGTGCTGGTCGATGGCAGCGGCAAGGAGGGATTCCATGGCCACACAGGGCACCAGGGTTCCTTTGAGATGCTCGGAGGCGGCATCAATGGCGAAGATGTTCAAGGGGTCGGCCAGGGCAACGAGAATTTCTCCGGGCCGCTTGCCAATGGCCAGCAATTTGTTTTTGCGGGCTACGGATTCGGGAATGGTGGCAACAATCTCCGGGTCGAGGATAATTTTGTTGAGGTCAACATAGGGGATCTGCAGCTGTCTCGACAGGGTGCGCGCCACCGCTTCTTCAGTTACAAAGCCCAGATCAAGGAGGGCCTGCCCCAATTTGACATCGTTATCACGGCCGAATTTGAGGGCTTGGCCCAACTGGGCATCGGTGATAAGTCCGCCATCAACTAATATGTCGCCAAAACGTTTTTTTGCCATTGCTTACAAGGTGCCTGGGAGGAGGTCAATCATGCCGAAATCTTTTGTAGCCTGCCCCAAAAATTAAAGA
The DNA here is from genome assembly GCA_041562995.1 of Desulfurivibrionaceae bacterium. GTDB lineage: Bacteria > Desulfobacterota > Desulfobulbia > Desulfobulbales > SURF-16 > BM506. The sequence continues at coordinate 6,520 of JBFFNX010000050.1, read as the reverse complement.
GAGGGGCCATGTCCAAGGATTCGGCAGCATCTTTGATGCATTTTTTGTCAATATACTGCTTGTTGTTGGCATATGCCATGAGCAGGGCCCGAGACATCAGCTTGTTGACAAGACGCGGGGTGCCGTTGGTGTAAAGATGAATCAGCTTATTGACGTGGGGAGCAGGGGTCATATCAGCCCGGCCCACCCTGTTGAGTCTGAAATTTATATAGGATGACATTTCAGAGCGCGACAGGGGGGTTAATGTCTCTGTAATGGTGATCCGTTGCCGGAGCTGGCGCAGGGAGGATTTATAGATTTTCGTCTTTAATTCCGGCTGGCCGACCAGCAGAATCTGCATAAGTTTCTGCTTGTCTGTCTCAAAGTTTGAGAGCAGGCGCAGTTGCTCGATGGAATCCTCCGGCAGATTCTGGGCCTCGTCGATAATGACCAGCAACCGTTTTCCTAAAGGGTTACGGCTCAACAGGTAATCATAAATCTTTTGGAAAAGTGCCGGGGCGTTAAGCTGGTTGGTATGTTTATCAACGGCATCGAGATCCTGGAGAATGGCAAAGAGCAGGTCCCGGGGCGAAAGCTGGGGAGAGATGATATAGGCCGTGTCGTAATGGCTGTGCAGGTAGGTGCTCAGTTTACGGAGCAACATGGTCTTACCCGTACCCACCTCGCCATAGATCATCAGGAAACCCTCCCCCGTATCAAGACCGTAGCGGATTACCTCAGCCACGGTAGAGTGGGAACGGGAAGGAAAATAGAAGTCTCGATCCGGTGTAAGGCGAAACGGCTCTTCCTTTATGCCAAAGAAACTCAGGTGGTTCATTACCAATTTTTTTTACGGACCTCTTCGGGTTACCATGAATAGGGGCAGTGTTGTCAGGAAAATACTAAGTGTTACCTACGCCCCAAGGGTACTCGAAGTCTTAGCTTATCTCGTGCAGGGCGCCTTCTTCTTTATTTCTCGTCTTCTGGTTTTCTATAGGTCTCAGGAAGAAATTCTTCATGGACATCCTTGCTTAAGGTCTGATCGACAAGTTCGGAGGTCTCTTTGGTCTGGGCGGCAATTTCATCCATGGAAACGATGGTGGGGGTGAGGAAGATCATCAACTCGTAATTCTCCAGGGTGCGCTCTTTATTCTTGAAAAGGTTGCCGAGGAGGGGAATGGCGGAGAGACCAGGAACACGGCCTTTGCCGATATCATCTCCACTGACATGGATGCCGCCGATAACCACGGTGACCTTATCTTCAAGGAAGAGATTGGTGGAGATTTCCTGGCGGTTTATCAAAGGCTCACCACCCACGTCATTTGTCTGGTCAATACTGTCGTTGGTGACATTGACATCAAGGTTAACAAAGACATTTTTGATGATCTTCGGGGTCACCTTGAGGCTGAGATTGGCCTCGCGGAATTCGGTATTAATGACATCGCCGGACTGGGAGGTGTAGGGAACCTCTTTGCCCTGTTTGATCTCTGCTTCGTGGCCATCAAGGACCAGTAGGGAGGGAGTGGAGAGGACATGGAGCAGGTTGTCCTGGGCCATGGCCTGCAGATCGATATTGAGGTTGACGTTATCCCAGATAAAACCAATGTTCATGGCTGAGGTGGCGGCAGAGATGCCGAGATCAGCGACAACATCTCCGGTAAGAGTCGCGGGGTTGCCATTCTTCCAACCGGCGGTGATGGGGTGGTTGAAGTTGTCGGCCCCCCACTTGATTCCCAGTTTCTCCCGTCCTTCCTTACTGACCACGACCACCCTGGCCTTGATATGGATCTGGGGAATGGGTTTGTCAATTTGGGCCAGCATCTCTTTGATATCCGCGACATTTGACTCTTGATCCTTGATGAGCAGGCAGCTGTCATTATTGGTGACAGTGATAACGCCCTGGTCGCTGAGCAGGTGGTCGAGTTGGTCTTTAAGTTTGGCACTGTTGCCGTAATCGGTACAGATACGTTGGGTGATGATGCCTTTGCGCGCTTTATTATAGGCCTCTTTGGTCTCAACAAAGATAGCGCTCTTTGTCTCAGAATAGTGAAGGTTCTTGGCCTCAATGATCAGCTCAAAGACATCGTAAAGGGACACCTTGTTCATCTCAAAAGAAATGGTGTCTTTGATGGAGTCGGAAACATAGATGTTAATCCCGGACTGCCTGCCAATGGCCCGCAGCAGGGTAGGGACTTCCAGATTCTCACATTGGAGGGTGGCTGGATAGTCGCGAAGCTTCTCCACCAGCACATTGCTCTGCGCTGCCCCGGCAAAGGGGGATATGGCCAAGAGGAGAAAGAGGAGAAGGCTCGTGCCGAGAAGAAGTGGGTGCTTATTTCGTGTCATCAGCGGTTCCCTTAGCGTCTGGCTGGCTGCCAAAATCTATGTCTAATGTATCAAACTTCATGGTGTGGGCCTGGGCATTTTTTTTCAGAGAAACTCTGGTCTGGGTAATATTGGTGATCAGGGCACCATCAACCATGTCGCCAATGGTAACAAGCTGGCTGTTAATGACGGCCTGGGGATGCGGCCGGCTCCAAACAATACCCTGCAATGTAAAATCGGCAAAGATGTCTTGCTCGGCCTCGGCAATCTGGCGCAACCGGATACGCTGGGTGGTCGGCCAATTAAAGGGGTCCCTTTCCGGGGCCTGGTTGGTGACCAGCATGGTGCCCGGGGTCAGGTCAACCATTTTGAAATTATTTTTCACCTCTTCAAGGGCCAAAGCCTCTGTTGGCGCACTTTGACAAAGACTGACGGCAAGGATGCAGGCCAGTAAATAGCTTTTGGGCAAAAGAGGGCCATTAGAAGACATTGGTGACCTCCAGACGGCCGAGATCAACTTTGAAATCGACCTGTGCCTTTTCAGTGGGATCGTCAGAATGCACTGCCAATTCAATTTTGTCCAAAAAACCTATCTCCGGGCTTGTTTCGAGAAAAGAGAGATATTGGAAAATGTTCTCAAAATAACTCTTACCCTCAAGGTGAACAGGAAAAAGGGTGAAGCCCTCGAGGGCGCGAGGCTCCTTCAGGCTCATCTTCAAGAGGTCCTGGTGCATATCCACCGGCGCCGAGGTGGCCAGGGTGAAAATAACCTGATGGAAACGGTCATCATTGCCCTGTTTCTGCCATTGTTCGCGAAGCAGTTCTTCCTGGAGGGTAAAAACGGCCAGGGTGTGCTCTTTCTTGTTTATATCCTGGATCAGTTTTTGGAGGTGGGAGGTAAGAATATCAGCCTGCCCGGCAGTGGACTGGCTCTGGATAACTTTGATATGCTCTTGTCTTTTGGTCACTGTCTCCTGGCGCGGTCCGATAAAAAGGACATGGGCACCATAGGCAAGGACAAAACAGATGATGATGGTAAGGACAAGCTGGCGCACCTGGAGCGCGAGTTCCGGATCGGAACGCATGAGGTAGAAGCCCTTCTTCAGGCCTTCCATTATGTCGTGTGCGTTAAATTGCTTCATTTATCACGGTGCGATGTTGGTTAAACGAGTTGCATAATAATGGTGAATTCAATTCTTTCCTGGTCCTTATTGCTTGCCCTGTCAGTGACAGAAAGCGATACCCTTTTGAAAATATTAAGGCTCTGCATGCTTCTCACCATCCAGATCAGATCGTCATAATCCAGGGCCGTGCCTTGCAGCTCGCCGGCTTTACCTGTGAAGGAAATTGCCCGGCACCGTATGGTTTCTGGCAGGAGGGAGGCAATCAGACTGAGGGGCTGGCTGAATTTCTGTTTTTGGCCCTTTATTTTTGAGAGATTGGCGATCTGGGCTGATTTCTGGTCAATAGCCTGGTTTTTGCTCTGTAGGTTCTTTTTTAACGACTCAACCTTGCTGCTGAGGGCAATGGCCTGGTTGGACTGCTCTTCAATACGGGCGATGGTCTTGTCCGTCTCAGCAAGGCGAATGTTTAAAATCTGCACCCAGGAGAAAAAGATTACCAAAATCAGCAGAAGCATGGTGCTGAAAATGAAAGGAATAAGTTGCTTTATCCTTTCAGCCAAGGGTTTTTGCGGAACCAGGTTGATACGTTGTTGCATGATCTGATCCCCTTAACTCAGCACGCCGATGCTGACAGCTTCAAAGAGGGCATCACCAATGGTGGCGAACTCCGGATCCATGAGGTGTCTGACGTTAATACCCAAGCTGTTCTCAAATTCAGAAGAAAGGGTATGCCATGAATCCTCACCGCCACCGACAAAGACAGTCTTTACCTGGTTACCTTTGACCACAGAGTTGAAATAGTCGCGGGTCCGCATGAGCTCAAGGGAGACATGGTTGATATATGCAGGCCAGCGTTGGCCGGCAGCCTGGGGGCTTACCGGGAGGGCATTGAAAATATCATGGTCATCCGGGGCAGGAGCGGTGAATTCGGCGGCAGCTTGTTCTCCCTCATCCTTCCTGGTTGCAATAAGGAAATTTGCCAGCAGGTCATCAGGATTAGGCTCAAAAATGGATTCTGGTTGAGAAGGTTCATCGCCAGAATCGGCAGGCATAACCTCATCCAGCATTTCAATATCGCTGGATTCGCTTGATTCATGGAGGACTTCGTCAATATCCTTGAGCTGGGGTTTTTCAAGCTTCACATTTCTGGTTAAAACAAGATTCTCCTTGTCGTAGATGGCAATGGAGATCGATTTCGGCCAGAGAAGGGCAATCATGGTGGCCTGGTCCGCCTGAAATAGGTTGCGTGATTCAAGGTAGGCGCAAGCAGAAAAGACGTCAGGTTCCAAGATGGTTGGGTTTAACTTATAATGGCCAAGGGTGTTGCGTAGCTCCTGGAACATCTTGGCCGGAAAAAGAAAGACATTAAGCTGCAACGAGTCTTTAAGCTCTTTGGCGATCTGCCAGTCATAAATAAAGTCGGCCAGCGGTTCATCCAGAACCTTGGTAATATGGTAAGGGAGAATTTTGGCAACTACCTCCCTTGGCACCTTGTTAACGGTAAGACTTAATACCTCGAATTGGTCCAGGGGCAAGGAAATGGCAATGTCGCCACTGGGATTAGAGAGGTTGGCCATGACCTGATGGACGCTTTTCGCCTCGGAAAGGGGGCAGTCCGCCCAACCTAAAGGAGTGGCAGAGGTGGTGCCGGTTGGACTCGGGTTCTTGGCTGCCAGCAAAGCCCGGTCGAAGTCTCCCACCAAGGCGTAGCGGCTGGTTTTTTTTGCAAAGGGCCATTGCATGAATTATTTACCGTCCATCCCCGGAACCGGGATTGTTTCATGAAAATCAGGGGGCAGCACCTGCTCGGCAATGGCCAATTCAATGGCCTGGAGCAGATACTCGTTGTCCGGGGCAAGTTGGTAGGCCTTTTTAAAAATACGGCTGGCCGGAAAACCGAGATCCATCTGCGATAAAATAATAGCCATATTGATCAGCGGTTCTGGTTGCTCTGGTGCCAGGTTGCTCGCCTTGTCAAAATAATAGAGGGCGGCCCAGGCATCGCCCTTCTCGGTGAGGCTAACAGCGTAGTTGTTAAAATATTCTACCTGCGCTTGGCCGGAAAGATTGTTTGCCATGGGTGCCTGGCTGGCAGCATGGGAAATCTCTGGCTTTGAGGCAGAGGTGGCTTGCGGGCTGCTCACCTGCATTTTCGCTGGCGGCCGGGAAAGGCGCTTTTTGATGACAGGGTAGTATTGGCCGGCAATAAGAAGGGCAACAATGACCGTTAGACCCACCAGGAAAGGAAAATACCGGCCAGTCTTCCTGGCAGGACGCGGGGTGGCCGCCTGTTCCGCCTGGGGACTGGGATTCTCCTGTTCTTGGATTTTTTCTAAGGTGTCAAAGAGTTTGCTCAAGGAGTTTTACCTGGCGGGTTAAATATTCTGCTTGCTTCCAGATTTCTTTAGAAGTTGGCAGGAACGCGGCCTGAGCCGTCAACATTGTCGGTGTAAGCACGGTCATCGTTGACGTAGAAAATGGCGCCGATGGTCTGGCCATTGGCATCTCGCTCGTCACCCGGGTAGTAGGCCCAGCCGGTTGACTCGCTGGCGATGCGGGAAGAGTTTGTGGCCTCGGCAAGAGAACGATCAGCAACCCCGGCAGGACGAGCGGCCATACCGCTGGTCATGTCAGGAAGATTAACAGTGGGCAGGGCCTGATCCGCTTCGTTGGAGAAGTCGTTTGTCCTTACCAGGCGTAGGTTGCGAATGGGGTCAGGCCGGGTGGAAAGAACCAGGGCGTTGCGCCGTACTTCTTCCAGGGTGGGCCAGTCAGGGTTGTCGCCGCTGGGGCCGGTATTGACCCCGGAGACCAGGATCTTGGCATGGGCAAGCTCGATTCCGCCCCGGATAGCAGCCAGTTTTCCCTTTACCGAGGCGATCTTGGCCTCGGTCTGCATATTGAGATAGTATGGGATGGCCATGGACGATAAAAGGCCGAGGAGAATGATAACAATGATCATCTCAATGAGGGTAAACCCTCGTTCATCTCGGTGAAGCTGCATAATGCCCCCTTTCAGCTTGGTAGGAAATGTATGTAAACGCTTTTAACTCTGTAGAATTCTACAAGTTTATACCATATGTGGCAAAGAG
>JBFFNX010000049.1:0-15551 GCA_041562995.1 Desulfurivibrionaceae bacterium | reverse complement strand
GTGCTGTGCCGCTGCCGCGCTGAGGCGCGCTATTGTTGCAGGTGAGGGCAAGGGCAGGGGGAGCTTCTCTTCGTTCTCGGACCAGCCTTGGCCGGCCAGCAGGGTCATGGCTGTGGCGCCAAGGCCGGCGGCGCGGCGGGCGATTTCCTCGACCTCACCTTCGTTGACCCTGCGGTACACGGTGGTTTGCACCGCCACCTCCAGGCCGGCGGCGCGGCAGGCCGCTATGCCCTTGCTCTGTTCATCAAGCAGTGTTGCCGCGGCCTGGGCCAGGGCCATATTGCGTTTGCCGGGCCGAATCCAGGCGTATAATTTAGCCACCATCTCAGGGTTTACGGCATCCATGAGCAGGGTGATTTTGCTGATTCCGTGCTCCATTAACTGCTCGGCATTGTCGGCAAGGCCCAGTCCCAGGGTGGTTAGGGCAAAGGCAAATTTCGGGTGTTTCTCGCGCAGCAGGTCCAAGATCTCCAGGGTCATGGCCAGGCTGGCCAGGGGATCACCCGGGCCGTTGATGTCTATCCCGGCGATTGCGGTCCCGTGGGCCTGGAGATCATCCACCCAGGAGAGGGCCCCATAAAGGGGAACGGCCTGGGGGAGTTTGTCATCGCCACTGAAACGGGATCGGGCCGCAGGGTTCGGGGCCACCGGCAGGGTGATCCACTCCGGGGCCTTTGCGCCGCCGCAGGCTGGGTTTTTGTCGGCAAGGGGAATAATGGTCATGGCTCAAACCTGTTTCATGTAAAGGGTTACGATGCGTGTTTGTTGGCAAATCGGGCGTTTTTTGGGTCGAAGTCTGCGCGTATCACCCGCCTCCGCGGGGATGACATGGATAAATCTTTCGTCACTCCCGCCAAAGCGGGAGTGACGAAAGGCTTGACAAGGGAGCCTACATCACCAGTTCAAACTTCTCTTCCGGGGCATCGCGGTCCTGACGATCCATCAGTTCACCGAGGATCTTCTCGAGCAGCCGCAGGCCGCCCTTGTAACCGACAGTGGGGAAGTACTGATGGCCCTGGCGGTCGAGGATGGGGAAACCCCAGCGCACGTAAGGCAGATCCTCATCGCGGGCAATGTACTTGCAGTAGGTATTGCCAAGCAGCAGATCCACAGGCTCGTTTTTGATCCACTGGTGGAGGAGGAACATATCGCCCTTGGCCTTGACGTTGACCTCGCAGCCCATATCCTTGGTGATCTCCTTGATCCGTTTCTCGAACTTCTTGCCCGGTGTACCGGTGATAATATGGATCGGTTTCATGTCCATGGAGACCAGGAACTCGGTCATGGCAATGAGCTGATCCGGGTCACCGACAAGGGCAACCTTTTTGCCATAGAGGTACTGGTGCATATCGGAAATCATGTCCACCAGCTGCCCGCGCTCATGGCTGATCTCATCCGGGATGGATACCCCGGCAATGGTGCGCAGGGCATCGATGAAACGATCGGTGGCCATGAGGCCAAAGGGCATGTCCAGCACGGAACAGGGTACCTTGTGGGTCGTGTCGAGGGTACGGGCCGCATCGCCTGAGCACCATTCGCCCAGGGCCAGGGTCCCCTTGGAATCGCCGCAACTCTTGAGCTCGGCAACGGTGGTACCGCCATCGGGAAACATCTTGTACTCTCCGTTAAGGGGGCCGTTGAGGACGCCGGAGGTGTCCGGGAAGAGGATGGTCTTGACCCCGATGATACCGGTGAGACGCTTGATCTCCTCCATGTCGGCAGGCTCCACCCAACCGGGGATGATATTGACCTTGCCGTTCTTCTTGCCGGTGGGCTCGGCCATCATGGTCATGGCCTTGACCATGTTGGAAAAACCGGTGACGTGGGAGCCGGCGTAGCTCGGGGTGGAGCAGCTGATCACGTGCTTGCCCTCAGGGATCTTGCCCTCGGCCTCCGCCTTTTTTTTGATCTGGGGCAGATCGTCGCCGATGGTCTCGGACAGGCAAGTGGTGTGCACCGCAATCACCTCCGGCTCATAGACCGTGAATATATTGTTAATGGCCTGCAGCATATTGGCCTGGCCGCCGAACACCGAGGCGCCCTCGGTAAACGAGCTGGTGGAGGCGGAGACCGGCTCCTTATAATGCCTGGTCAAGGTGCTGCGATGATAGGAGCAGCAGCCCTGGGAACCATGACTGTGCGGCAGGCAGCCGTGGACGCCCATGGCCGCATACATGGCACCGATGGGCTGGCAGGTCTTGGCCGGATTAATGGTCAAGCCCTTGCGCTCGGTGATTTTTTCTGGTGTGTGACGTAGTAGCATGTATCTATCCTCAATGAATGAGTTGTAAATTAAATTCGAATCTCATCTCGGGTGAGAAATGAGCCATTTTCGTCCAGGTCGAGGAAATCGAGGCCGGCTGCGGAGGCGTATGCCAATACGCCGCACAAGGCCGGCCCGAAGATTGACAAAGAGATGGGCGAAAATGGCCGTTTCTCACTATTCCCAGTTATAGGACGCCGTGAGCTGCGCATTCTTCTGCCAAGGCGCCTTCATGTAGCTCCAGACCTTGGAGTTCACCAGGCGGTCAATCTCCATATAGAAATTGATGGCGCCCTTAAAACCGGCATAGGGGCCGCCGGAGTCGTAGCTGTGCAGCTGCTTCATGGGCACACCCAGTTTCTGGATGGAGTACTTCTCCTTAATGCCGGCGCAGAAAATGTCCGGCTTCATGATTTCCACCAGCTTTTCCGCCTCGTACTGGTTGAGGTCATCGACAATGAGGGTACCCTTGTCCATATCCATGGCCAGGCCGTCATACTCCTTGAACTTGTAGCCTTTCTTGTCAAGGGCCTTCAGCTCTTTGGTGCTCTTGCGGGGCTTAAAGCGCGTCTCATCCGCTTCTACGGTAAGCTCCTCGATATTCCGGCTGTCCGCATCAAGCTTGATGTTGGGCAGGACCTGACGGCCTTCGTAGTCGTCCTGATGGCCAAACTCATAGCCGGCCGAGATCGTCTTCATGCCCAGCTCGTCAAAAAGCTCCTTGTAATGATGGGCCCTAGAGCCGCCGACAAACATCATGGCGGTCTTTTCCGCGGTGCGGGGCAGGATATCGACCAGGGCTGCCTCAACCGCAGGCATCTCTTGGCTGATCACCTCTTCCACCCTGTCGATAAGCTCCTTGTCGCCGAAATAGTGGGCGATCTTGCGCAGGCTCTTGGCCGTGGCCTTGGCGCCGATGAAGTTCACCTTGACCCAGGGGATGCCGTACTTGGTCTCCATCATGTCGGCCACATAGTTAATCGACCGGTGACACATAACGGCATTGAGATCGGCGGTATGGGAGGAGGCAAACTGGTCATAGGTTGAGTTGCCGGAAAAGGTGGAAATGCAGGTAATGCCGCATTTCTTAAAGATCCGGTCAATCTCGAATCCGTCGCCGCCGATGTTGTACTCTCCCAGCAGGTTGATCTTGTACTTGCCTGGTTTCACCTCATCATTCTGGCCGACAAGATGGCGAAAGACCTGGTTGTTGGCGATGTGATGGCCGGCAGACTGACTGACGCCCTTGTAGCCTTCACAGGAAAAGGCATAGACATTACAATCACCGAACTTCTCCTTCATATTCTTGGATACGGTATGGATATCATCACCGATGAGGCCCACCGGGCAGGTGGCAAAGACGGCGATTGATTTCGGGTGAAAGAGGTCGTAGGCCTCCTGGATGGCCGTGGCCAGTTTCTTTTCGCCGCCGAAGATGATGTCCTGCTCCTGCATGTCGGTGGAAAAACAGTAATTCATGAAATTCTCACCGTCCGGGCCGGCATCGGTCTGGTTACGTCGGGTCAGCCAGGCATAGAAGCTGCAGCCGATGGGGCCGTGGACAATGTTGACGATGTCACGGGTCGGGCCCATGATAACGCCCTTACAGCCGGCGTATGTGCAGCCGCGCATGGTGATGATTCCCGGAATGGTGCGCACGTTAGCGGTGAGCGATGGGGTCTCATTCTGCAGGGCCTCGTTTATCATGATCTGCTTGGCGCGTTTGCGGGCTACCTTGGGTGGATACTTGCTGAGAAGTTCCGCCTTCACATCGGTAGGGTCCCACTGCACCAGCTTTTTCTTGGTTGCTGTTGCCATTTTAATATCTCCTTACTGATGCATTTTACGAGATGGACTTAACGCCCGTCTCACCAGTTCTGACCCGGATCGCATCGCTTATCGGCAAGACAAAGACCTTGCCGTCGCCTGGCATGCCGGTCTGATTTGTGTTGATAATTGTTTCCACGACGCAGGGCACCTGGCTGTCTTCCACCACCGCGGTTACCAAACGTTTTGGGTAGAGCTTGCCCTTTTCACCCAGCAGGGTGGCGGCCTCTTCATAACCCTGCTCAGCCCCCTCCACGACCTGGGGATTGACAAATCCCTTACCGCGACCATGGGCCTCGTGGGCAAAGAAGGCATCCACACCGCAATCGGTAAGGGCCTGCTTGGTCTGGTTCATCATGTTAATCCGCACAACAGCGATCACCTCTTTCATGCCGCCACCTCCTCAGCAGCGGTCTCCTTGACACCGGAACTGATGGTGTAGGATTCCTCCACCTCGCTGATAAAGATCTTGCCATCACCAAAGGCGCCTTTGCCTTTGGTGCGGGCCGTATCCATCACGGTTTCGATGACGAAATCCTTATCTTCGGCATTAACCACGCTCATCAGCATGACCTTGGGGAGCTCGTCATAGGTGACCTCACCGATTTTGATGCCGCGCTGCTTGCCGCGACCGGCAACGGCATATTTGGTAACGGCCGGGAAGCCGGCGTCCATAAGGGCCGCTAGGACAGCGTCCGCTTTTTCGGGACGAATAATTGAGCGAATCATAATCATCATAGCTGTATCTCCAACGTGTCGGCGCAGCCCTGAGGCCTTGCCTGTTTTTATTAGTTTGTAATGGGTGGTGAGACCCTGGATTGCCGCCTTCGGGGTATACAGAGCTGTCATTCCCGCATGGGCGGGAGATAGGCTCAGACTTCGAACCACAATGGAGCGGTGCTTAAGGGAGGAAAACCCCCTTCCTTAAGCCGCCTGCATCAAACCGTATTCCATGAGGAGCTCTTCAAGGACCTCGATCTCCATGGGGGTGGGGACAACGAAGTCCTTGTTTTCGTCAATGGCCTTGGCAAGCTGACGGTAGACTTCAGCCTGCTCGACTTCTGGTTTCCATTCGATGACCGTCTTGCGGTTAATCTCGGCGCGCTGGACGTCGTTGTGGCGGGGGACAAAATGGATCATCTTGGTGCCCAATTTGGCGGCAAATTTCTCGATCATCTCGGCCTCATTGTCCACGGCGCGGGAGTTACAGATCAGACCACCGAGGCGAACAGAACCCGAGGCGGCAAACTTGACGATACCCTTGCTGATGTTGTTGGCCGCGTACATGGCCATCATCTCACCGGAGACGACGATGTAAATCTCTTCTGCCTTGCCATCGCGGATGGGCATGGCAAAGCCGCCGCAGACGACGTCGCCAAGAACATCATAAAAGGCATAGTCCAGGCCTTCGCTTTCCTCGTAGGCGCCGAGGGACTCAAGCATATTGATGGAGGTAATAATACCGCGCCCGGCGCAACCAACGCCTGGCTCAGGTCCACCGGACTCAACACACCAGGTACCGCCATAGCCGAGTTTGCGGATATCCTCGAGCTCGACATCCTCGCCCTCTTCACGCAGGGTATCCAGAACCGATTTCTGGGCCAGGCCGCCCAGCAGAAGACGGGTTGAATCCGCCTTGGGGTCACAGCCGACCACCATGATCTTGCGTCCCATTTCCACCAGCCCTGCCACGATATTTTGAGTTGTGGTGGACTTGCCTATCCCGCCTTTGCCGTAGATAGCTATTTTTCTCATGACTCCATCTCCTTAGAGTAGAATTTTCCGGCTGACCTCTCTCGTCATCGCAGCCGTTTATTTTTTTCCCGGGAGTGTCCTGTTGAAAGACAACCCTGTGTACTTCCTCGGTACAGCAGGGGCTATTTCAAGGGCTGTGCCACAGGCGGATATTTATTTTGTTCCTTGTGCTGGCAAGGGTTTGCAGGCGGTTGGGTGAGCTTTATGGTCTGGCAGGAAGAGCAGCGCTTTTGTGGTGTTGCTGACATTTTGGAACAAAATCGACAAAAAGGTAGGCTTTGTTTGGTGCTGGTCAGTGGAGGCGGGCGAGGTCAGCGAGGTGGTCGAGTCGAACATGGGCTTTCATATCCTGCTCTATAAAGAGGTGATTGCGGCCACGGCGTTTGATGATACCTCAGATCCTTGCCCAGATTCGCGACACCGTGGTGCGCAGGTGCCCAAAAAAAGCGGTACAGGCCTGGCTCACTACTCTCTAAAGAATAAATATGACAAAAATGTAGAAAAAGGGGGTTCTGTGTCTACAAAAAGGTACATATTTTGCGCAGATATGCCAGGAAATGGCCAATTTCCGACATGGTATGTTTTTTGCTCTACCTTTTTGAAGTAATGCTGACAGTTATGGCCAGGTGAGAGGCCGCAGGATTCCCTGCAGGGTCAGCAAGAGAGAGGTTGGACATGGCTGGTATGGATAAAAAAACCTTGGCGGCCCAGGTGGGCCCGGCATCACCCCACCTGGAGACCTTGAAAATTCGGGCCCTGTCCGAGGTGTGTAAGCTCATTGGCGAGGCCGTCCATCTGGATACCACCCTGGGCCGGGTGCTGCAGGTCCTTCACGATATTCTGCGCATGGAGAGGGCCTCCCTGGTCCTCGTCGATGCCAAGAGGAAGCGGCTGAGCATCAGGGCTTCCTACGGCCTCAGCGTCGAAGAGGAGCGCCGCGGTATCTACGGCTTGTCCGAGGGTGTCTGTGGCCAGATTTTCCAGACCGGCTTGCCCTGCGTGGTGCCGGATGTCAACAGCGAACCCCTTTTCCTGGACCGCACCGGGGCCCGGCGCAATATTAACAAGGAGCGCCTCTCCTTTATTGGTGTGCCCCTCTTTGTGGACGGCCGGCCGGTTGGGGTGCTCACCGTGGATTGCCTCTTTGGGCCCGAGGTGGCCTTTGAGGAGGATGTCAGCTTTTTAAATGTCTTGGCCACCCTGATCAGTCAGTTTCTTGTCCTTCATAAGTCCATCGTCAAGAAGGAAGAGCGGCTGGTGGAGGAGAATAAGTCGCTGAAGGCCGAACTGCACAGCCGTTTTAACCGCCACTACATCATTGGCCAGTCCCACGCCATACAGGAGGTGTTTTGGACCATTGAAAAGGTGGCGCCCAGCCGGGCCACGGTCCTGCTCCTCGGTGAATCCGGCACGGGCAAGGAGCTGGTGGCGCGGGCCATCCATGAAGCCAGCCCTCGCAAGGATGGAGCCTTTATCAAGGTTAATTGTGCGGCCCTGCCGGAAAACCTGCTGGAAAGCGAGCTTCTCGGTCATGAGAAGGGTGCCTTTACCGGGGCCAGCGCCGCCAAGCCGGGCCGTTTTGAGCTGGCCCATGGCGGTACAATCTTTCTTGATGAGATCGGCGAGCTGCCGCTGCTGCTCCAGGCCAAGCTGTTGCGCGTCATCCAGGAGAGCCAGTTTGAAAGGATTGGCGGCACCCGAACCATTACCGTTGATGTGCGGATCATTGCCGCTACCAATGTCGATCTCCAGGATTCGGTGGATCGTGGCCTCTTTCGTAACGATCTTTTCTATCGCTTGAATGTGGTGCCGATCAAACTGCCGCCATTACGGGAGAGGCGTGGCGATGTGCCACTGCTCATCGACCATTTTCTGCGCTCAAGCAATGAGCGCAACGATAAAGAGGTGATCCTGGCCCATGATGCCCTTGAATTTCTGGTCAACTATTACTGGCCCGGCAATGTTCGGGAGCTGCAGAACCTCGTCGAGAGATTGGTGATATTGGCTGATGACATGGTGATCAGGCCCATGGATCTCCATGACCATATGGGCAAGGTTCCCGGGGGGCACAGGGTGCCTGAACATGCTGCGCCACTTCCCCCAACTCTGCCCGGGCCTTTTTCGACTCCGGTGGCGCCTAGTTCATTACAGGATATGGAGCGCCAGGAGATTGAGGCGGCTCTGCGCCGCAACGGCTGGGTTCAGGCCCGCGCCGCCCGGGAACTGGGGTTAACCCAGCGCCAGATGGGCTATAGGATCAAGAAGTTTAATCTGGAGCGGCCTGCCTTTGCCCTGGATGACCAGAGGTAGTCTTTGCCTTGCGGCGTGTGGATGTCGAGGAGATAATCACTTGCCATGGCGATATGTTTTGCTGTATATAACGCTTATGGGATCACATGGCAAAAAGAAGAAAGAGGGGCAGGGTCAGCCTGGCTGGCGGGGCAGGATATGGTTGGAAGGGACAAATGGCACCTTTATCGGCTACGGGCGGGCGGTGTTGCTTGAACGTATTAAGGAGCATGGGTCGATAAGCAAGGCCGCTCAGTCGATGGATATGTCCTATAAACATGCCTGGGATCTGCTCAAGTCCATGCAGAGCCAGGCCGGTGACGCAGTGGTGGAAACCAGCCGGGGCGGTGTTGGCGGCGGCGGGGCCCATCTGACCCCCAGCGGTGCTGCGCTCCTTGCGTATTTTTGGCAAAGTTATCAACGTTTGAATCATTTTCTGGAACAGGAAACAGAGAGATGGCAAGAGTGGCAGGGTCAAAGAAAATAACCAATCCTCACTGGTGGACAACAGGGTATGTCCTGCTTGTCCTGATCCAGGCTTTGCTGCTCTGGCCCGTCTCCTCCCTGGCTGCTGAGGTGCGGCTGTCGGTGGCTGCCAGTATGAGCGATGCGGTCAAGGAACTGGTCAGCGCCTTTCGTCAAGCAAATCCAGGCGTAACGGTTTTCCCCAATTTCGCCTCATCCGGTTCGCTGGCCAAACAGATTGCCCAAGGCGCACCAGCTGATCTCTATATCTCCGCCAACCAAAGGTGGATGGCCTACCTCTTAGAGGAAAAAAAGATCGAGCCGCCCACGGTCCAGGTTTTGGCCTATAATGGTCTGGTTTTTGTCGGCAGAAAGCAGGCAAAGCTCAGCACCCTTAAACAAATAACGGCCCTGTCCCGCATAGCCATCGGCAGCCCAAAGAGTGTCCCGGCTGGCCAATATGCCTTCCAAGCCATGACCGCGGCTGGGGTCTATGAACAGATGGCCAGGGAGCATAAGCTGGTCATGGCCAAGGATGTCCGCCAGGCCTTGATCTATGCTGAGCGAGGTGAGGTGGATGGTGCCTTTGTTTACCGCACCGATGCCCTCCTCGCCCGCCAAGCCACCATCCTCTTCACCGTACCGGCCAATCTCCATGATCGTATAGCCTACCCCTTCGGCCTGACACCTGCCGGTACCAAGAATAGCGCTGCCCAGGCTTTTTTTAGATTTCTCAAGAGCCCTGAAGCAAGCTTGATCCTCATCCACCACGGTTTTGAGGCGGCCGCAGCGCCCTGATCCTGCCGGCCAGCAAAGATTATGATAGCCCTTGATCCCCAGGATATACAGGCCATTGTCCTGTCCCTTAAGGTAGCTAGCGCCGGCACGCTGCTCTCGCTGCCCTTTGGCATTGGTGTGGCCTATGTCTTGGTTTTCAGCAGGATTCCAGGCCGGGCCCTCCTTGAGGGTTTGGTTAACCTGCCCCTTGTCCTGCCGCCGGTGGTGATTGGCTATTTGCTTCTGCTGCTCTTTGGGCAGTCTGGGGCGCTTGGCCCCGTGTTACGCTTTTTTGATCTGCGCATCATCTTTACCCTGAAGGGGGCGGTGATTGCCTCCAGTGTGGTGGGCTTCCCACTTCTGGTGCGCTCCATCAGGATCGGCATGGAGGGGATTGACGAACACTACCTCCAGGCGGCCCGTACCTTGGGGGCACGCTGGTGGGACAGCATGTACTCCATTATCCTGCCCCTGTCCGCTCGGGCCATCGTCGCCGGCATGACCCTGATGTTTGCCCGAAGTCTCGGCGAATTCGGGGCCACCATTATCCTGGCCGGCAATATCCCCGGGGTCACCCAGACCATTCCCCTGGCCATCTATGAATATACCAACACCCCGGGTGGCGACCGCATGGCCCTTTCCCTCTGCCTGGTTTCCATCGCTCTTTCTTTTGTGGTCCTGCTGATAAGCGAGGCATCCGTCCGCTCATTTAGGAAAAGGTAGTCATATGCTGTTTGAGGTGGATGTCGACAAGAAAATAGGCAATTTTTCGCTGCAGGTTGATTTCAGTCTGGCTGAGAAAAAATGCGGCATCTTCGGCCCTTCCGGCAGCGGCAAGTCCACCCTCATGCATATCTTGGCCGGACTCGTCAAAGCGGACAGGGGCAGGATCGTCTTTGACGGCATTACCCTTTTTGATAGTGAAAAAAAGATCAACCTGTCGCCTCAGCAGCGCCGGGTCGGCGTGGTCTTTCAGCATGCCCACCTTTTCCCGCACATGAATGTCCGCCGCAATCTGCTCTATGGCTGGCAGCGCAGCCCGGCCCAGCTACGGCGGATCACTCCGGAGGCGATTATCGAGGCCCTCAATCTTGAGCATCTCTTGGAGCGCGGGGTGAACAGGCTTTCCGGCGGCGAGAGGCAGCGCGTCGCCCTGGGGCGCACCGTGCTCTCCTGTCCCCGCCTTATTTTGATGGATGAGCCCCTGACCGGCCTGGACCAGGAGTTGAAATTTCAGATCATCCCTTACTTAAGAAAGGTCTTGGACCAGTTTGAGATTCCGCTGCTCTTTATCAGTCACTCGTTGGAGGAGATCCGCTTGATGACCGATGAGGTCTTGGTTTTTGAGCAGGGCAGGCTCGACCAGCGTCTGCCTGTGGAAGATCTGGCCCGCCGTCACCTGGTGTCCGGCAGCCGGGGCTACGCCAATCTTCTCAATCTCACCTCTCCCCGCCCCCATGGCGACCTGTGGTCCTATAGGTGGGGCAACACCGAGTTGATTCTTGCGGAACCCGGGGTGCGTGGTGATAACCTCTTTGAACTGGGCGCCAAGGATGTCACCCTGTTTAAGAAGCACCCAGAGGCCACCAGTGCCCGTAACCTCCTGCCCTGCCAGGTCGTCGATGTCTTCGGCGACGGCAACAGGATCGGCGTTGACCTCGCCTGTGCTGGGGGCGGCCACCTCGTTTCCCAGATTGTCCCGGAGTCGGTACGAGAGCTGGATATTCACAAGGGCGCCGAGGTGGTGGCAGTGGTTAAGGCTTCAGCGTTTCGCAGACTATATTAAGGCGGGTGTGTGCCTTGAGGCGAGGAGGGCACCCGGGCCCCGGGCAAGGCTGTGGCGTAAGCATACTTCCGTGCCAGCCTATCCGAAACGGGTAGGGCTGCAGGTCTTCGGACTGGGGGCAAAATTATGGAGGCCTGTTTTCAATTTTCTTGACAGGGCAAAGTCTTTGTTAAGATAATATCAGTTCGTATCGACTCAGGAGCTGCTCAGTTTTTCCAGAAGGTACGCTCAAGCTTGCATAGGCCACTTCCACCAAGAGGCACGACCATGGAAAACGCCCCCGCCTTTGCAGTCAAGGACTGCGCCTTGATCACCATTGCCACCGGCCGCAAGGCCATCAATCTTGCCGAATTGCGCGACAGGCTGCAGGTGGTCAACCTTGCCAGCATCTACCATCATTTCTGGGGCGGTCTGCTGACCCCCCGCTTCGAGGAACGGGAATTCCACAACGATTTCGCCGGCTGGGCCCGTCACAGTCTGCGGGAACCGGAACTGGCCGAGCGCCTGGCCGCCATCGACCCCGGAGAATTCCAGGGCATGGAAACGGTCCGCCAGGAAATTCTTGCCCTCATCGACGACACTCTGGATGAAAGTGAAACATCGCGCTGGATGCCGGCGGCCAGGGAGTTCGAGTTCCTGCGCGGCCAGCTCGTGGTTTTTGATACCGCTCGCCGTTTGCAGACGCCGGCTGACCTGGCCGAGCAGATTCCCAAGATGTCCACGAGCAGCATCTTTTACCATTTCATTGATGCCCGAAGCCGGGTGCCGGACAATCGCGACGACTTCAGCTTCTGGCTCAGCGGGTATGGGGCGGAACACCAAGAGCTCTGTGGCCAACTGGCGGCCATCGACCCCTTCTTTTCCAGCCTCAGCCAGATCCGCCAGGAACTGGCTGAACTATTCACCGCCTATTTCGAAGGAGGTGCCCCATGAGTAGCCTGCTTGAGTCCTATGCCGCCATAGCTGGTCCCGATGTTGTGGATCATCTGCGGCAGCTGGCAAAATCCCTGCACGGGGCAAAGGTTGTCCATGTCAACTCCACCCGGGTTGGCGGCGGGGTGGCCGAGATCCTCGAAAAGCTGGTACCGCTTTGCAATGAACTGGGCCTAGACACAAGCTGGGAGGTGATCAGTGGCGGCGAGGAATTCTACCAATGCACCAAGTCCATGCATAATGCCCTGCAGGGCAATAGGGTGCGCATCCCGGCGCGTCTCCTTACCGCCTACGAAGAGGCCAATGCCGCCAATGCGGAAATCCTGCGGGAACAGCTGAGCGCGGCGGATTTCGTCTTTATCCACGATCCGCAGCCCGCCGGTCTCCTCGGTCACTGTCCGGACCGTTGTGGCAAATGGGTCTGGCGCTGTCACATCGACGCCAGCCACCCCTACCGCCCGGTCTGGAACTATCTGCGCAAAATGGTCAGCAACTACGATGCCAGCATCTTCTCGCTGCCCGCCTTTGCCCAGCTCCTGCCGCATCCGCAATACATCATCCCGCCCAGTATCGATCCCTTGAGTGACAAGAACATCGATCTCTCACAGGAGGAGGTGGCCAGGGTCTTTGTCACCTTTGACCTTGATCCGGCCCGGCCCCTTCTGGTGCAGGTCTCCCGCTTCGACCGTTTCAAAGATCCGGTGGGCGTCATCCAGGCCTATAGGCTGGCCAAAAAATTCATCCCTGACCTGCAGCTCGTTCTGGCCGGCGGCAC
Organism: Desulfurivibrionaceae bacterium; assembly: GCA_041562995.1. Classification (GTDB taxonomy): domain Bacteria; phylum Desulfobacterota; class Desulfobulbia; order Desulfobulbales; family SURF-16; genus BM506. The sequence continues at coordinate 2,681 of JBFFNX010000049.1, read as the reverse complement.
GGCCAGTGACGATCCGGAAGGGGAGGAGATACTGGCTGAGGTGAGGGAGGAGGCGAATGACGATCCGGATATCCACATCCTCCTCCTGCCCCCAGATGCCCACCGCACCATCAATGCCCTGCAGCGGGCCGCCGATATCGTCCTGCAGAAATCCACCAGGGAGGGTTTCGGACTTACCGTCACCGAGGCCATGTGGAAGGGCAAGCCGGTGATCGGCGGCGATACCGGCGGCATCCGGCTGCAGGTCATCAACTACCACACCGGCTTTCTGGTCCACACCCCGGAAGGGGCGGCCCTGCGCATCCGCCACCTCCTGCGTCAGAAGGAGCGCATGCAGGCGATGGGCATGAAGGGCAAGGAGTATGCCCGGGAAAACTTCCTCCTGACCAGGCATCTCCGCGAATACCTCACCCTGTTGCTCGGTCTGCGCCACGGCGACAAATACCGCATTGATTTGAGCTGAGCAGCCGTGATCAGCAGGGGGCCTTATGACGCATCGCAAAATGGCAGTCTGGCCAGGCAATCCATACCCTCTTGGCGCTACCTGGGACGGCGAGGGGGTCAACTTCGCCCTCTTTTCCGAACATGCCAGCAAGGTCGAACTCTGCCTCTTTGCGCAGGGGGGGCGGGCGGAAAGCCAACGCATCCCCCTGGCCTGGCAGACAGACCAGGTCTGGCACTGCTACCTGCCCGAGGCAAGACCCGGTCTCCTCTACGGCTACCGGGTTCATGGTCCTTATAACCCAAAAAAAGGCCAGCGTTTCAATCCAAAGAAACTGCTTCTTGACCCGTATGCCAAGGCACTGTCCGGCCAGCTGCGCTGGCACAATGCCCTGTTCGGCTACCGGGTCGGCAGCCCCCTGCACGATCTTTCCCGTGACCGACGATCCAGTGCCCCCTATATGCCGAAATGCCAGGTGATCGACTCGGCCTTCACCTGGGGCGATGACCGCCCGCCCCGCACCTCCTGGCATGACACCATCATCTACGAGCTGCATGTCAAGGGGTTCACCTGTTTGCATCCGCTCATCCCCAAGGAGTTGCGCGGCACCTATGCCGGCCTCTCCTCTGCCCCTGCCATCGAGTATCTCAAGCGCCTCGGCATTACAGCGGTGGAGCTGATGCCGGTGCATGCCTTTGTCGACGAACGGAATCTGGTGGAAAAAGGGTTGAGCAACTACTGGGGCTACAACTCCATCGGTTTTTTTGTGCCAACCAGACGATATGCGGCCTTAGACCAGATCCGCGAGTTCAAAACCATGGTGAAGATCCTCCACTCGGCCGGCATCGAGGTCATTCTCGACGTGGTCTACAACCATACGGCCGAAGGCAACCACCTGGGCCCCACCCTCTGCTTCAGAGGCATCGACAACCTCGCCTACTATCGGTTGATGCCGAATGAAAAACGCTACTACATGGACTTTACCGGCTGCGGCAACACCCTGAACATGCGCCATCCCCGGGTCCTGCAGCTGATCATGGACAGTTTGCGCTACTGGGTGTTGGAAATGCATGTGGACGGCTTCCGCTTTGATCTGGCCGCGGCCCTGGCCCGTGAACTCTATGCCGTGGATCGGCTGGGCGCCTTTTTAGACATCATTCACCAGGATCCGGTTCTTTCCCAGGTCAAGCTCATCGCCGAGCCCTGGGATATCGAGGAGGGCGGCTACCAGGTGGGAAACTTTCCCGTGGGCTGGACAGAATGGAACGGCAAATACCGGGATACGGTGCGGGATTATTGGAAGGGGAAGGGCGGCACCATCGGCGAGTTCGCCCACAGGCTCACCGGTTCCAGCGATCTCTACGAGCATGGAGGCAGGCTTCCCTATGCCAGTATCAACTTCGTCACCTGCCATGATGGATTTACCCTGCACGATCTGGTGAGCTACAATCAGAAACACAACGAAGCGAACCAGGAAAACAACCAGGATGGCGAAAACCATAACCGCAGCTGGAACTGCGGCGCGGAAGGACCATCCATGGATCCGCAGGTCAAAGCACTGCGGAACCGCCAGACGCGCAACTTTCTGGCCAGCCTCTTTTTGTCCCAGGGGGTGCCCATGCTCCTGGCCGGAGACGAACTGGGGCAAAGCAAGCAGGGCAACAACAACACCTATTGCCAGGATAACAGGCTGAGCTGGCTTGACTGGGCTCTGGACAGTGAACAGAAAAAACTGCTCGACTTTGTCCGCACCCTGATCACCCTGCGCAAGGAACATCCCGTCTTCAGGCGCCGCCATTTCTTCCAGGGCCGTCTCATCAAGGGGGGAGGGATCAAGGATATCATCTGGCTGACCCCGTCCGGCACAGAAATGACCGATGGCGAATGGCAGCATGACTTTGCCCTCTGCCTGGGCCTCTTTCTGGCCGGGGATGCCCTGGATGAGGAGGATGAAAGGGGCAACCCCATCCGAGACAGCAATTTCCTCCTCCTGATCAACGCCCACCACGAACCCATTCCCTTCACCATACCTAAGCTGATCAAGGCAAAAAGGTGGCGGGTCCTGCTGGATACGGCCAAGCCGGACGTGAAAGGCAAAGGAAAGTATATCTGGGCTGCCAAGGACAGCTACCCCCTGCAAGACCATAGTCTGGTCTTACTGAGTGAATCAACTGGACGGGAAACAGACAGCCATGCCCGGTAGCCGCGAGCACCAGATGGAGTTCGGCTGCGTGCTCCT
>JBFFNX010000048.1:0-15917 GCA_041562995.1 Desulfurivibrionaceae bacterium | reverse complement strand
TCGCCCTGCCCTGGCCAGATCATGGAGATCAAGATTGGTGACCGCCGAACCAATAATCTCATGATTCTTGTTGTATACCGGATAATGAATAAGGGCGATATCCAGCATAGGGTCCCACTCGTGCCACGCACGGCCTTCTTACACGATACCGTGTTTTGCAAGGATCTTAAGCTCCTTACGGGTAAATTCCATGGCCGCAAAGAGATCAGGCCGCCTTTTTTTTGTCTTTTCCACGGCCTGCAGCCAGCGCCACTGCTCAATCTTGGCATGATCACCAGAGAGCAAAACTTCCGGCACCTCCTGGCCCGCAAAGACCCGCGGCCGGGTATATTGCGGATACTTCAGGCTGCCTCGGCTGAAGGTATCGGCACTCGCCGAATCAGCACAACCAAGGACACCAGGCAAAAGCCTGGTCACCGCATCAATGATGATCATGGCGCCAAGCTCGCCACCGGTGAGAATAAAGTCACCGATGGAAATCTCTTCATCAACCTGCTGGTCTATATAGCGCTGGTCAAGTCCCTCGTAACGCCCACACACCAAGATCAGATGGGTCAACTCGGCAAATTCTTCCGCCACCTTCTGGTCAAAACGCCGGCCCTGGGGGCTCAGCAGGATGACCTTGCCGTTTCCTGTTCCCCTCACCTGGTTGGTGGCAGCGGTGAGTGGCTCCGGCTTCATGACCATACCTTCGCCACCGCCAAAGGGGCGGTCATCGGTCATGGCATGCTTATCCGTGGCAAAATCACGGATATTGGTGATAACAACCTCGATCTTGCCATCCTGTCTGGCCCGGCGGATGATCCCTTCATCAAGAGGGGACGTCAGCAGGTCAGGAAAGATAGTCAAGACATCAAAACGAAGACTCATTTTTCCCGGTTGATATCAAGAAAACCAGGGGGGAGATCAACAATAATCTTCTCCGAACCGATTTCCACTAAAAATTCTGGTCGAAAGGGAATGAGCATCTCTTCCCCATCCTGCCGAACCACAAGCAGATCAGATCCGCCGGCGGCCATGAGAGAGGTTAATTTGCCGAGAGAATGTCCCTCGCGATCCACCACCTCCGCGCCCATGATATCACGCCAGTAAAACTCATCAGCGGCCAGGGGGGCAAGATACTCTTCAGCCACCCAGACCTGACAACCAACAAGTTCTTCGGCCCGGTTACGATCAGGCACATTGCCAAGGGCTACAACAGCAAAATTACCCTGGACCCGGAATGAAGTAACCGTATATTCCAGACGCTGGCCATCCTCATCAACAAGGACAACTTGGGGATAATTACCGAAATTTTCCGGCTGGCCGGAAAGACTGTAAATCCTTACCTCACCGCGAATACCTTGCGGCTTGGTAACCTTGCCAACATGAACAAGGCCAGCTGGCTCTGTTACCTTGCCGCCTACCACGTGCTACTCAACAATTTCAAGCCGGATATTCTTACCACTTCCAGCTGTGGCAGCAGCCAGCAATGAGCGCATGGCCCGTGCGGTGCGGCCCTGTTTGCCGATTACCTTACCAAGGTCGTCTGGGGCCACACGAAGCTCAATGACCCGGGCATCATCTTGGTCAAGTTCTTTGACCTCGACACTGGCCTGGTCTTCCACCAGGGCTGTGGCAATATGGCGAATAAGTTCCTGCATTTACTCGGCAACAACCTTAGCCATCAGGCTTTTAACGGTGGTGGATGGTGTAGCACCCTGAGACAGCCAATGCTGGAGTTTTTCCTGATTCCAGGTGACTGCTGCAGGCTTCTGCAACGGATCATAGGTGCCAACAACATCCAAAAACTTACCGTCACGGGGAGCTTCAGAGTTTGCAGCCACGATGCGATAAAAAGGCTTTTTCTTCTTACCCATTCTGGTCAAACGAATTTTTACAGCCATGTTATTCTCCTTAACAGAGTTTTCCCGGTACCGATGGGCGAGACGTCTTGTCCACCTGAAACCGTCACCTCAAAAACTCTTTATTATATGATACAACCTGTGTTTCTTATTATTTACAGAAGTGCTGGCCACTTACAACAGCCCGTCCCCCTATCTCATTAAACCTTTGGGCCGCTTGCGCTTCTTCTTGCCGCCACTATTGCCCATGACCGGGGCACCACCCATCTTGCCCTTCATCTTCTTCATCATCTTGAGCATTTCAGTGTAGCTCTTGATCACCTTGTTGACATCCTGTACCGAGGTACCGCTACCCCTGGCAATGCGCTGCCGGCGGCTGGAGTCGATGATCTGATGTTTCCGCCGCTCATCGGCGGTCATGGAGCGGATAACCGCCTCCACCTTGCCCAGCTCCTTTTCATCGGGCTTCGGCATATTCTGCATCTGCTTCATCCGGCTCAAACCCGGAATCATTCCCATGATCTGCTCCAGGGAGCCCATCTTCTTGATCTGCTGAATCTGACCAAGAAAATCTTCCAGGGTGAAGGCATCCTTACGGATTTTTTGGGCCAGCTTGTCGGCCTGCTTCTTGTCAACAACCTCCTCAGCCTTTTCAATAAGGGTGAGGAGATCACCCATACCCAGAATACGGGAAGCCACCCGGTCAGGATGGAAGACCTCAAGGGCGTCAAGTTCTTCACCAACACCAACAAACTTGATGGGGCGTTGGGTCACCTTCTTGATGGACAGGGCGGCACCACCGCGGGCATCGCCTTCCATCTTGGTGAGCAGGACACCGGATATGGCCAGGTCCTGATTAAATTTATCAGCCACGGTGACCGCATCCTGACCGGTCATGGCATCTGCCACAAACAGGATTTCGGACGGCTTGACCGCAGCCTTGATGTTCTGTAACTCCTCCATGAGAGTTTCATCTACATGGAGACGACCTGCCGTATCAATGATCAGGGTGTCGTAATTGTTCTTTTCGGCCACCAACACGGCATGCGTGGCAATGGTGACCGGATCCTGTTCCACCTTGGACGGGTGGACAGGGATGCCAAGCGTCTCACCGAGCACGGTAAGCTGCTTAATAGCAGCAGGCCGGTAAACGTCAGCAGGAACCAGGTAGGGTCGGCGCCCCTGCTTTTTCAATAACTTTGCGAGTTTACCGGAAGAAGTTGTCTTACCGGAACCTTGCAGACCAACCATCATAATGACAGCCGGACTTTTGCCACCAAGTTGCAGGGGCTCAGCCTGCCCACCCAGGAGCTCAACAAGCTCATCGTGGACGATCTTGACAACCTGCTGCCCAGGAGAAAGACTGTCGGTGACCTTTTGGCCCACCGCCTTCTCTTGGACTGTGGCGATAAAATCTTTGACCACCTTGAAGTTGACATCGGCCTCAAGCAGGGCCATGCGCACTTCTTTTAGGGCTTCCTGAATATTCTTTTCAGAGAGCTTTCCATGACCTCGCAGGTCACGGAACACTTTATCTAGGCGATCAGAAAGATTATCAAACATTTTTTATAACAATAGGTGCCAAAGATACTGCTGTTATCAATATATATAATGGCCCTGGCCAGGAGTCCCCCAAGGGGTACTCAAAGTCGACGCGTATCTCCTGCGGGCGCACCAATAGTCCTGAGTACGAAAACAGGAGAAATTACTTTGTCTGCCGGTGGATGTCAAGTGTTTAAAAACGGGCTACGGTAGCTCAAATTTGCTCAAGACAGGCAGCAACACTGGCGGGGTCTTCCACCTGCAGGCAGGTACAGTTATGACCTGCTGGCAACAATTTTTTCATTAATCCGGTGAGCACCTTCTTGGGCCCCACCTCGATAAAGGTGGTGGCGCCCTGCTCGTACATGGCCATGATGATCTCATACCACCTGACCATGGCGGCAATCTGCTGACTCATGACGGTGCGGATGGCCTCTGGATCCGTTTCCGGGGCGGCAGTCACATTAAAAAACATATTGCCCCGGGGGCTCTTAAAGGTGACGGCTGCCATGGCCTTTTCAAAATCAGGAATGGCACCGGCAATGAGCTTGGAATGCCAGGCCCCGCTCACTGGCAGGGCAATGGCCTTGCCGCCCTTTTCCGCAGCCAGGGCAGCGGCCGCGTCCACGGCATCCCTTTCGCCGGAAATGACGATCTGCTGCGCCGAGTTATAATTGGCGGCGGTCACCTCGCCCTTGTCTTTACAGGCTTTGACAATCTCTTCGACCTCAGCAATACCAAGTTTCAAGATGGCGCTCATGGCGCCCGGGTTGGCAGTGGCCTCACGCTCCATGAGCCTCCCCCTTTCGGTAACAAGCTTCAGGGTGTCTTCGGCTGACAGGACACCGGCGGCATAGAGGGCGGAGTATTCCCCCAGGGAATGACCAGCGAAAAAATCGCCTTTAACACCGGCCCTGGCCAAGGCCTGCCAGCAGATAAGATTGAGCACCGTCATGGCCGGTTGCAGATGGAGGGTCCGGGTGAGGTCCTCCATGGGGCCTTCCAGGCAGAGCTTCTTAAGGGGAATTCCGGAAATCTCTTCTGCTTTGGCCATCAGCGCCTGGGCATCACTATCACTCTCTAGAAAATCCTTACCCATGCCGACAAACTGAGAACCCTGACCGGGGAAGATAATTGCTATTTTCGACATTTTTTTACTCCTGTAAAATCAGCTCACTGCCTGGGCAATGATAAAAGAATCAGATTGCCACGGCATCGACGGCAAAAACGCCGTGCTTTCCGTGGATGCCGTGACAAAAATCAAACCTGTTGGTCGCGATCCTGGTTCCCGTCTCGCAGGTTTCTATAAAGGAAGAGGCCCACCCCCACACAGATAGCGGAATCGGCAACGTTAAAGGCGGGCCAATGATGGCCGGCCAGATAAAAATCAAGAAAATCCACCACTGAGCCAAAGCGGAGGCGATCGATCAGGTTACCGGCAGCTCCGCCGCCGATCAGCCCAAGGGCAACGGTGTAGCCCATGCGACCAACACAGTACTGGCTGAACAGGACGAGGATGAAACCCAAGGCACCGACGGCCACGGCAATAAAGAACCACTGCTTCCAGGCGCCTTCCACCGAGGACATCAGACTAAAAGCGGCCCCCGTGTTATGGAGATAGACCAGGTTAAAAAGGCCCGGGATCACCTCCCGCAGCTCGTAGAGCTTGAAGGTGGCCATGATCCACCACTTCGTGGCCTGATCAAGGGCCACCACCCCCCATATGATGGAGAGCAGGAAATAAAAGCGGCGCAGGGCCAGGTTGATATTTTGCCGGGTTGCTTGGAATGCCATAATATTCAAAAGTGGGTTTGGGAGGAAAACCTGCAAAAAAACTTCTCACCACAGAGGACACAGAATTTTTTTTACTTAATGTTCTGCCTCTGAGCTCTCTGTGTTCTCTGTGTTTAAAATGTACAGATTTCTTTTGTTACACAAGTTCCTTGATAACGCCAAGACAACGACCACAGATGGTGGGATGTTCGGCATCTTGGCCGACGCTCTCACTACGGATCCAGCAGCGCTCGCATTTGTCGCCGCTGGCCGGTTTCACCAGGACATGGAGACCGTCAATCTCCTCACTGGCCGTGGCTCCGGCAGGGGGCAGGTCGGCCTGGGTGAGTACCGAAACATTGGATATCATCTCCATGGTCTGCCATTTATCAGCCAGAAAGGCGGCTAAATCTCCGCCAACGGTGAGCACCACCTCGGCCTCAAGGGGATGGCCGATCACCTTGTCACGGCGGGCCGCCTCCAGAACCTTGGTGATCTCGCCCCGGACATCCTGCAGCCGTTTCCAGGTGGCATGCAACTCATCCTGGAGATAGGCATCATTTTCCTCGGGAAAGAGGGCGACAAAGATATTTTCCTCACGGTTGGCATCGGTAGGCAGATACTCCCACGACTCCACAGCCGTAAAGGTTGCCACCGGTGCCATCAGCTTCAACATCCCCACCAGCACCTCATAGAGCACGGTCTGGGCCGAGCGCCGCAGGCGGGAGGAAGGCAGCTCTGAGTAAAGGCGGTCCTTGATGATATCGAGGTAGAAATTACTTAATGTCACCGTGCAAAAATGCTGGAGACCATGGAAGACGTGGTGGAAATCATAGGAGTCATATCCACCCCGGATCCGCCGCTTCATCCGCTCATACTGGGCCATGGCCCAGCGGTCAAGCTCCTCCATCTCCACCAGGGCAACCCCATCCGTGGCAGGATTAAAATCGCCAAGATTGCTGAGCAGGTAGCGGATGGTGTTTCTGATCTTGCGGTAGGCATCGGAAAGCTGCTTTGAAATCTCATCGGAAATCTTGATATCGTCGCGGTAATCCTCGGAAGACACCCAGAGGCGGAGGATCTCAGCCCCGTATTTGTTGATAATCTCCTCAGGGGCGATGACATTACCCACGGATTTGGACATCTTCTTGCCGTGCTTATCCACCACAAAGCCATGGGTTAGCACGCCCTTATAGGGGGCAATACCACGGGTTCCCACCGAGGCCAGCAGCGAACTCTGGAACCAGCCACGATGCTGGTCAGAGCCCTCCAGATAGAGATCGGCCGGCGTAGCCAGACCGCGCTCCTCAAGAACAGCGGCGTAGCTGACGCCGGAATCAAACCAGACGTCCAGGATGTCTTCTTCCTTATGAAACTCGGTGGAGCCGCACCAGCACACGGTGTCCTTGCCGAGAAAGGTGCCGACATCATGCCGAAACCAGGCATCGGCGCCCTCTTTCAAAAAGAGCTCGTCAATACGGGCATTGACCTTGTCGGTGTTCATGATATCGCCGCATTTCTCGCAGAGAATAGCGGTAATGGGAACACCCCAGGCCCGTTGGCGGGACAGACACCAGTCCGGCCTGTTCTCCACCATGCCGTGGATGCGTTCCATGCCCCAGCTTGGCGTCCAGGTCACCTCTTTGATGGCGGCCAGGGCCTTATCACGGAGATGGTTGGTCTCCATGCCGATGAACCACTGCTCCGTGGCCCGAAAGATCACCGGTTTTTTACAACGCCAGCAATGGGGATAGCTGTGGCTCATATCATTCTTGGCAAGGAGATGACCGCTCTTGGCCAGGTCCGCACAGATGACCGGATTGGCGTCCTTAATATTGATACCGGCATAGGCACCTGCCTCTTCGGTAAACACGCCATGGTCATCCACCGGACTCAACACCTCGAGATCATATTTAAGCCCGGTGATATAATCCTCGCGACCATGACCGGGGGCGGTGTGGACACAGCCGGTACCGGTCTCCAGGGTGACATAATCCGCCAGAACAATTTTGGAGGGGCGGTCCAGGAAGGGATGTTTGCAGTTACGCCCTTCCACAAGCTTACCAGAGAAAAGGGCAAGCTCCTGGTAGTCAGCAAGACCAAAGGTGGCCATGGCCTTTTCAACCAGGCCCTGGGCCATGATCAGCACCTCACCATTAACCTCCACAGCAGCATAGTCAAACTGAGGATGGAGAGCCACCGCCATATTGGCGGGCAAGGTCCAGGGGGTGGTAGTCCAAATCACCACCGAAGTTTTTTTGCCGGCCAACTCCGGGATAATGTCGCCCAGATCTTTATCGACCTCGAATTTTACATAGATGGAGTTAGAGGTGTGGTCCTCATACTCCACCTCAGCCTCAGCCAAGGCAGTGGTACAGGAGGAACACCAGTAGACCGGTTTCTTGCTGCGTACCACCGAGCCGTTCATCAAAAAACGGTTAAACTCCCGGGCAATGGCCGCTTCGTAGGAGTAATGAATAGTGAGATAAGGATCGTCCCAGTCGCCCAGGACGCCAAAGCGCTTGAATTCTTCCTTCTGGGTCTTCACCCATTTTTCGGCATATTTGCGGCAGGCGGCGCGAAAGGACAGCTTGGGCACCGTCTTTTTCTTGGCGCCCATCTCCTTATCAACATTGAGCTCAATGGGCAGGCCGTGGCAATCCCAACCCGGCACAAAGGGGGCATGGAAGCCGGACATCCGTTTTGATTTGAGGATGATATCCTTGAGAATCTTATTAAAGGCATGGCCCATATGCAGATGGCCGTTTGCATAGGGAGGGCCGTCATGGAGGACATAGAGCGGCCGGTCCTTGGTGGCCTCCTGAACCTTTGCGTAGAGATTTTGCTTTTGCCATTTCTTTAAATATTCAGGCTCCTTCTGGGTGAGGTTGGCCTTCATTTTAAACTTGGTTTCTGGCAGGTTCAGGGTTTCCCTGTAATCCATGACATCATCTCCGTGATAAAATATCCGCACGGCCTATACCTTGGCCGGATTCACACTGTGAAAATATGCCTTCCCAGCAAGGAAAGACATAAACAGGCTAAAATACCAACTCCCCCTTTTCTTGCAAGGGTTATATGGCGGAACCCGGCAACAATTCCCCCTGCTCATGAACCAAAGGGGGTCAAAGTCTCGCTCACCACAGAGGACACAGAGAACATAGATTTTGGGTGGGTGCAAAAAATAACCTCTGCGTGCTCTACAGCCCTCAGGAGGGGTATTGAACAGAATGTCCCCTGTGGCGCAAAAGTCTTTTCCTGTTTGCCAAGGAAAGTTGACATCATCTTTTCACTGGCTATATTACGTGTATAATCTTGTTTCTGACGACAAGGCCTTTATTGGCCTTGTGGGGATGACACCAACACGGAGAATCATATGACCCCGAAAGTAATAGCCATGGCCGGCAAGGGTGGTACCGGCAAGACCACCACCTCGGCCCTGCTCATCAAATATCTCATCAGCCGCAACATGACGCCCATCCTGGCCGTGGATGCCGATGCCAACGCCAACCTCAATGAGCTGCTCGGCATTGACATTGGCATGACCATCGGCCAGATCAGAAAGGATCTCAAGGGTGACCTGCCCATCGGCATGACCCGCGACCAGTTCATGGAGATGAAGATCCAGCAGGCCATTATCGAAGAGAGGGGCTATGACCTGCTGGTCATGGGCCAACCGGACGGCCCGGGCTGCTACTGCTCGGCCAACCAATACCTGGCCATGACCATGGACCGCCTGGCCAGCAATTACAAATATATCATTGTTGACAACGAGGCGGGCATGGAGCATCTCAGCCGCCTGAACCTGCACTCCATTGATCACCTGTTCATCGTCTCCGACCCTTCGGCCCGGGGCATTCTCACGGCCCGCCGCATTGCCGAGATCACCGAACCGCTGGGCCTGGAGGTCAAGAACAAACACCTCATCGTTAACCGCACCCCCACCCCCCTCTCCCCCGAGCTTGCGGCCAAAATCAACGAGGCCGTGGCCGAGAGCGACCTGCCCCTCGGCGGCATCTTCCCCTCCAGCGATGAGCTTATCCAGCAGGAGATCACCGGCGGTTCCTACCTTGAGCTGGGTGAAGATGTGCCCATGCTGAAGACGGCCTTTGCCGCCTTTGATAAGATTTTCGGTGAATGATTAGCCACGAAATCCACGGAAGACTCTGAATTTTTACTACAGTGGCAAAAACAATGATCACCACAGAGACACAGAGTTAAAAACTCTTTGTTAATGACCTCTGTGTCTCTGTGGTGAAAAACAAAAGAGCCCGTTGCGAGTATCTCGCAACGGGCTCTTTTGTTTCAACCGCAAGCTCACTAGCCTACTTCATTTACCGCTTGATATTGATCAGGTCATTCAACATCTCATCGGTGGTGGTGATGATCTTGGAGTTGGCCTGAAAACCGCGCTGGACGGTGATCAGCTTGACAAACTCGACCCCGAGGTCAACGTTGGATTGCTCCAGGGCGTTGGGAGCGATGCTGCCCAGGCCATTATCGCCGGGGGCACCGGTGGTGGGGGCGCCGGACTGGGTGGTCTCAGTGAAGATATTACCGCCAGCCTTAAAAAGACCGGTGAGATTACTAAAGGAGGCCAAAGCAACCTGGGCCTTCTCCAGCACCTGGCCATTTGAGTAATGGCCGGTGATCACACCCTGGGTATCCACCGACACCGACTGCAGGAAGCCGGAGGCAAAGCCATCCTGGTCCTGAAAGATGGTGGTGGAGGAGTTGGCATACTGGGTTGTGGCCAGGGCCTCGGGCTTGAACTTATTACTCACAATGTCACCCATCTGACTGCCATCCTCGGTGCCGATATCGGCAAGATGAGTCTCAAACTCACCCGTGCCCCAGGGCTGGGCAATATTAGGAGGAACTAGGACAGGATCGGTATAGGTGATACTATCGATTCTTAACTCACTTGCACGGGTGGAGCTGTCCGCTACCCAGTCGGTAAGCTGTAAGCGACCAGCCTCATCAATTCTGGCCTCCGCCTCAAAGGTGAATTCCAGCCAGTTGAGCATATCCTGGACTGTGCCGGTAATAGGATCAGCATTAAGCGACCAAAAAGGGGACTCGCCTATAGCCTGGGGCCTAAATATGCCGTTACCAAGGGGATCCACAGTGGTGGCACCATCACCACTCAGACCATCAAAGATAATGCGCGAGGCCGTAGTGATACCACCGACACCTGCCTCGTCATAAACGCTGGCCCAGGGGGTTTGGGCGGTAATGGCGGGCACAGTGCCACTGTCCGTAGCCAGGGCCCGCCCTGTTGAGATGATCTGCTGCTTGGAGGTGGTGACGTCAATACTGCCCCGGTAGGCAGGACTGTTAGTCAGGGTAATACCAGCGGTATCGATGCCCCAGGGAGCAATACCTGTACCACCGCCATTATTAGAAACAGCTGTAATATTTAACAAATTGCCGCCACCAGGGGTATTGTCCACCACCCTGATCATACCGCTGCTATCTAGGGTAGCGGTTACCACACCGACACCGCCAAAATTCGTTTCCAAAAAATCAAGTAAATCCTGAATATCCGTGTAAGCGGCAACAGAGAAAGCTACCGGAGCAGCAAGGGGCGTACCGCCAGCAGTGACTCCATCAAAGGTAATTGTATCAGCACCTGCCAGCGGCCCAGCGCCGCTTGCATCATAAATAGCAGTCAAAAGGGTAGTGGGATCAGTTATGGCTGAAATGCCCCCCGTATCAGAAAAGACACCCTCCGGGGTTATAGCCCAGCTGTTGTTATTCTCAGGGATACCACCAAAGGGCACGGCATTATTGCCAGAGATGGTGTAAAATTCGGTGATGGCCAGGGCTGAATCACCACTGGTGGAGTCGGTGATACGCAGGCGTCCCGCATCATCAATATCGGCATTAACCCCAAAGGTGGTGCGAATCTGGTCGAGGAGGTCCTGAACACGATTGGCACCTTCAACCTCATAGACCAAAGGCGTCACCCGAGCGCCGGTATGATCAAAACCATCAAAGATAAAAACATCACCATCTATTACTTGGTTGCCGCTGGAGTCATATACCGAGTTCCACTGCGTGGTTGAGGTAATAAAGGTGTTGGCACTTATATCGCTGATGGCGCCACCGTCACTGACCAGAATCTGAGACTGGGTACTGGTGACTCCCCCGTACTGGGCCCCGAGGTTGAGCCGCATGGTGGGATTAATAATGGGCGGATTGGCAGTATAATCGATGGCCTCGCCGGTGAAGTTGGCGGCAAACTCATAATAGGTATCATCCGGATTCAGAACGATACGATTATCGTTCTTGGCCGGATCCACCTGGCCGTCCGGTGGCACCTGCCAGGCGTCGATGGTATCGATCTCACCGGAGGTGGTAAACTGGATGGTGCCGTACATCAGCGCCCCCGCCCCCTGATGCACCGTATAATCCATGACGCTATAAGGCTCAAAGATCTGCTGCTCATTGGCTGACAGGTTGCGCAGGTCCTCCACCGGATCGGTGGTGACCATGAACTCCCACTCATTATTCTTGGTGGTCTTGTCAAAATAGATGGTGACGTCATGGCTGGCGCCCTGGGAGTCATAGACCTTAATGGCGCTGGTGTACTCGTACTTACTGGAATCAATGGGCGGCGTGGGGGTGGCCAGGGCGGCATTGGTGCCGTTCCAGCTTTCAAAGAGCCGCTCCTCGTTGCTTTCGTCATCAATGCGCGAGTCAAGATTGGCAATCAGCTCGACATTGGTGGTGGTCACCGGCGGCGTGGACTTGCCGAGGTTGATATCGCCGATGGTACCGGCCCGGTCACCACCGGTATCAAGCTCCCAACCCTGGACAAAATAGCCCACGGGATTAATGAGGTTGCCTTCCAGATCAAAACGAAACTCGCCGGCCCTGGAGTACATGGCTGCCTCAGCACTGTCAGGGCTCCTCAGCATAAAGAAGCCCTGGCCACCAATGGCCATATCCGTAGGGGTTGAGGAGCTCTCAAAGGAACCCTGGGCAAAAAGACCATCCACGGTGGAGAGGGTCACGCCCCGGCCTACCTGCCGGGAACCGGAGGCGGTGGACACCGACTGGGACAAAACATCCTGAAAGGTGGCCCGGCTTGACTTATAGGCCACGGTGTTAACATTGGCGACGTTATCACCGAGCACGGACATGGCATTACCCATGGTGCTGAGACCGGAGATACTTGAGTAGAGCGAACTTGAAATAGCCATTATTCTTCCTCCCTTTTCAGGATATTATGGGCCTTGTGCAGCCCAACCACACTTTATAAACGTTGCATTTTCTTGATCTTCTACAGGAGCAGGTAAGCGAAGACTCCGGGTAAGCGAAGACTCCGCTCTCGCGCCCCTATCATCTTAAATAACGCTAACCACGGCACCAACACTGATCGGCACATGATGGTCAAGGACAAGAAGCGCGGTGCCAGTCTCGTAATCGATGCCAGTTACCTTGCCGGTTGTCTTATAATCAACAGCCAGCTGCTGCCCGACCTGATCGTAGGCCTTGACATTAAAGCTATAGGCGCCGTCATCAACCTTGGTGCCGACCATATCGGTGCCGTCCCATTCGACATTATGGATACCCATGGAGAGCGCGCCGAGATCGACGAGCTTCACCAGCCGGTTGGCTGCATCGCGAACCTCAAGCACAGCCATATCGGCATCCTGATCCAGGCTGAACTCGCCCTGACCGATCTCATCGCCGTTAACCCCGACACTATTGCCATACACCCTCACCTCCTGATCAAGGAGGGTGAGGAGCTGCAGGTTATTCTGGGAGGTCTGGTACTCCAGAAGCTGATCCATACTGTCAGCCATCCGCATGGTGGCCTCCATATTGGAAAAGTCAGCAAGCTGGGTGGCCATGTCGCTGCTATCCATGGGCTCCATGGGATCCTGATGCTGGAGCTGGGTGATAAACAGGGTCATGAAATCGCTGGAATCAAGCTCCTGTTTGCCCACCGTTTTGAGGGTTTCGGCCTCTACCGTGGGAATTCCTATTGCTGAAATAGTCATCTTTTTACTTGCCTCTGTTCCTTATGGTACGTGGAATGGCTTTTCCCTCGTTAAACAAAGAGATTAACCCCTTCCTCCTGACTGACATATTGCGAGCCACCTGCGGTGCGATAAAGGACATCCTCGGGGATATCTCCCAGGTTCTGGGCCTCAAGCTTCTCGCCACTCCAGGCCATTTCAAAACGCTGCCAGGCTCCGTTGTCTTGCTCATTTTGACCGACAAAGACATTGACATCGCCCAGGGAAAAACCCTTTTGCTCCATGTTGTGGCGAAACTCTTCCATGGAGCCTTCCAGGGTTTCCTTGACCTTGCTGTTTTCCATGGCAAACGACACGGTCACTACCTGATTACGGACGGTGAGGTCGACCTTTACCTCGCCAAGCTCGGCCGGATGCATCCGCAGAACGAGATGCTGTTCGCCACTCTTCATGCCACGGGCCACAGCCAGGGAAAGTTGGTTTAAAATCTGCTGTTGTTGCTGGGCAGGAAAATGGCGAACCGGCTGGGGCTGCTCAGCAACCGAGGAAATGGTTTGACCTGAAGATGTCTGCCCGGCCACCAAGCCTTCTTGACGATGCACGGCAAATTCTTCCCCACTGCCGGCGCTCATGTTTTCAGAGACCAGTCCGAGATTGGCGGAAAAGCCCTCTTTTCGGCTGCCGCCTTCACCGGCCTGTTCCTCGGTCGCCCTGGCAACAACGCCATCAAGCCATTTCTGGATATCGTTCTGCAGTTGATCCTCTTCAGCACCCAAGCCTTCTTCAAAGCGCAGGCGGGCCTGGTCGTACATTTCCATGAGGTTTTGATAGGCCTCGCCCAGGGAATTCTGAACCACCGGAGTAAAGCCAACGGACTGATCCTCAAAGGAGGCCTGTTGCATCACCTGCTCGAGGCTGCCAAGAAACTTGGGTAAATTGAGCTGGGGCTGCTCTTCCTGGGCCTGGATTACCGCCTCTTGCAAGAGCGACTGCAGACGCTCAAAACTAAGGATCAAATCCTCGCCGAAAACCTGCTCCGGCAGAAGTGCAAGCTGATCAGCCAAGGGAAGCCCTGCCTTGTCAAGAAGGGCTTGGAGCTGCTCGGCCTCCCAGGGCGAAAGGGTAATGGTCTGCAAAGGCTGCTGCTGGGTAAGGTCTGTATCTTTGAGAGTAGGGAACTGAGCGTCGCCCTCAGAACTTGCCGCTGCCATCGAGACAATATTCAACTGTTCAAGGCTCTGGGCCAGGGCGGATAAGTCGATTTCGCCATCACCAACCACGGCTTGACTGGAAACGGAGTCTAACTGTTCCGGGCTCAACCCCATTTTGGCAAGGAGGGCCTCAAGCATGGGAAATTCTGTTTCCGGAACAACAACAGCCGGGTTTTCTTCAAAGGAGATAAAATGATTTATGAGAGACTGAAAAAAGGCGTTGAGATCCAGCTCGCCGTTATCGGCCTGAAATTGTTCCACCATCGCGGTGAGGTCGGCCGGAGTCATCCCGGCCTGCTCAGCCAGGTCGGCAAGAATTTCCGCCTCGGGTAAGGCAACGCTCCATTCCCCGGGTCCCAAGGTTTTCTCCTGGGCCACTTCCTGGATGTCTTGGAGAAAGAGAACCAGATTGTCAACATCACTCTGCTCCTCTGGACCCTGGCCATCACTGCCCGGCTCTGCTTTTGCCTCTTCCCTGCTGGCCTTATCATTTTTAGGGCTGGCGCATTGCTTCTCACACCGCCTCACCCCCAACTGATCCTGGTTGCGATTCTGCTCGGCATCAAGGCGTCGATCAAGATGATCGGCAAATTTATTGCCTGATTTCTCCGCGCCTCTCACATGTTCGACCGAAAGTTCTGCGCCCCCAACAGGCAGCACTGGGCTTATGATATTTGACACGGGCATCCTCCCTTGTTTGCAAATGAACGGCGGCACCATCTGGTATCTTTTTCCGTGGTACCATACACTGACCATGGATAGAGCAACGGCCGTGCCAAAGAGGATTTAAAGCCTCATCAAACATATGCCATATTGTATTTTTCCTAATATTTCAGATAGTTATGAAGCAATCTTTTTTCAGCGTACAGGGCGGAAGAATCGGCACAAGGGGTGAAATGGGCAAGATTTACCGGGTGGATTTCAGGGCAGGAGGCTGATGGGAAATGGCGATGATTTGGTCGGGATGAGCAGATAACCAAAAAATGTGGCAATGGGTTCTTAAAACCACAAAAACCCAAAGACATTTTTCTCTGCACCCCGCAAGGGGGTATTGAAAAAAATGTCTTTGGGCTTTAGTGGTTGCCTTTAAAAGGGAGGCAACCCTGGACAATATGGGGAGGATGAAAAAGGAACGACTACTGGGAAGATCCGCTGATACGTCCGAGCAGACGGCTCACCCGTACGGCCTTGTCAGGCTCAAGC
Organism: Desulfurivibrionaceae bacterium; assembly: GCA_041562995.1. Classification (GTDB taxonomy): domain Bacteria; phylum Desulfobacterota; class Desulfobulbia; order Desulfobulbales; family SURF-16; genus BM506. The sequence goes on along the minus strand of JBFFNX010000048.1, from coordinate 353 downwards.
TTGGGAATGATTTTGGCAACCAGATCATTTTTCATGGCCCGTAATATTTTCGCAACATTGGCGTCTTCCATCTGATTGAGGATGGGCGCCACCTTGGAGGCGCTCATTGCGGAATAAACCTTAATCAGGTTTTTAAACTCCAGATCCTGCTCGGCCCTAATTTCTGCCAACTTCTGCGAGATGGTCTTTTGCAGGGCAAGCATTTCGGTAAGCCTGGCATCAACATCCTGTTGAATCAGCGCCAAGTACTGCTCGCGCTGGGCAAGTTCCTTTTCTTTGACAACAACGGCCTGTTCCCGGGTCTTCAGAGAAGAAGACCAAATCGCCTCTTGAGCGGATGCCTTTACCGGCGT
>JBFFNX010000047.1:0-16226 GCA_041562995.1 Desulfurivibrionaceae bacterium | reverse complement strand
GCTCCAGAGACCGGAGTTCCCACCTCAAAAGAGAACAAAACATCAGGTGGCAGGCACCAAGGTGACCGTGCCGCTGCTAAAATCCATCTTTTTCACCATGACCTGGGCCACATGTTTAGGCGGGTCAAAGAGGGTGGAAACGTCAATGCCGCCATCCTTTGCTTCAAGCAGGGTGACATTTTCCATGATCACCTCCTGGCTCCCCTCTTTTTCCAGAACAACGCTCATCTGGCACATGGATTCTCCTCCGTATTTATGTGGATAAGGATGGCAAAGGGATGTCCTTTTTCGCGGCCTTGATCCTTGTTCACTGCTCTCTTTTTTACTACAGTGGCCAACAATACCCCATGCCACTCTCTTATTTCAACTGTAAGGACTAAACATGCTGACAAATTTTTCCGCAATCAAAGACATCCTGGCCCAGACAAAGAGCATTGCCGTTGTCGGCCTCTCCCCCAAGGAGAACAGGCCCTCCAATATTGTGGCCCGCTATCTGATGGCGGCCGGTTACACCATCATTCCGGTGAACCCCGGCCAGAGTGAAATCCTGGGGGAAAAATGCTATCCCAGCCTCCTGGAGATCCCCGAGAAAGTCGATGTGGTGGATATCTTCCGCCGCTCTGAAGAGGTGGGGCCGGTGGTTGCTGAAGCCGTGGAGATCGGCGCCAAGGTTGTCTGGATGCAGGAGGGTATCGTCAACGAGGCGGCGGCGGCCGTGGCCCGAGCGGCCGGACTGACGGTGATTATGGATCGTTGCCTAAAGGTTGATCACGCCAATTTGGCCTTATAAAACTAGGATTAGAGTCCCTCATTCCATTTCCGCTCTCCCCCTCATCCCATTTAAGCCCTGAATGAGTGCCCTTCGACAGGCTCAGAGTAGGGGTATCTGTACCTGTCAAAGGGCGCACATTCCCTTGACTTTCCTTACTTCCTGGGCTAGATTCTCATGTTTTTCCATGTCCCTTCAGACCTGCCCGTTACGGTGGGTTTTTTAAATGACCACGACGGAGAATGCTGGTGGCTGTTAAGGCGTTAAAAGGCTTCAAAGATATTATTCCTGGTGAGGTCGAGATCTGGCAGTTTATCGAGGCCACGGCCCGTGATATCCTGCACCGTTTCGGCTGTAGCGAGATCAAGGTTCCCATCCTGGAAAAGACCAATCTTTTCCAACGCTCCATTGGCGAGACCACCGATATCGTCGAAAAAGAGATGTACACCTTTGCCGACCGCAACGGCTCTTCCCTGACCATGCGGCCGGAAGGCACCGCCCCGGTGCTGAGGGCCTACATCGAAAACGGCCTCCATGCCGCCAAGCCGATCCAAAAACTCTACACCATCGGCCCCATGTTCCGCCATGAACGGCCCCAGAAGGGCCGCCTCCGCCAGTTTCACCAGATCTCGGTGGAGGTGCTGGGTACGGATCTGGCCAAGGTCGATGCCGAACTCATGGCCATGGCCGCCCTGATTTTAGAAGATCTGGGACTCAGCGCCAGCCTGGAGATCAACTCCCTGGGCTGCCCCAAATGCCGTCCCGCCTTTAATATGGCCCTGCAGGAATTTATCGGCGGCATTGATGATCTCTGCGAGGACTGCCTACGGCGGCGCGACACCAACCCCCTGCGGGTCCTGGACTGCAAGAGCGCCAACTGTCAGGCCCATTACCAAGACGCGCCTTCCATCCTCGACCATCTCTGCAACGACTGCGCTGTCCATTTTGGCGAGGTGAAAAAGGGCCTTGATCTCCTTGAGGTTCCCTATACCGTCAACTCCTTCATGGTCCGCGGCCTTGATTATTATACCCGCACCACCTTTGAGTTGTTGACCAGCGACCTGGGTGCCCAGAGCGCCATTGGTGCCGGCGGCCGTTACGACGGCCTGGTTGAGCAGTTGGGCGGCCCGGCCGTGCCGGGGATAGGTTTTGCCCTGGGCATGGTACGCCTGGCCCAGCTTCTGGAGCAACAGGAGGATGTCCTGCCCGAGCCTGAGATCGATCTCTTTATCGCCGCCCTGGGCCCTAAAGCCCAGGACGAGGGTTTTAGGATGTGCCACGCCCTGCGCGCCCTTGGCCTGTCCGTGGCCATCGACTACCAGGATCGCAGTCTGAAAAACCAGATGAAGCAGGCAGACAAGGCCCAAGCGCGCTTTGTCCTCATCCTCGGCGAAGATGAGCTGGCCAACAACCAGGCCGTGCTGCGCAATATGGAAAGCCACGACCAGCAAGAAGTCGCCCTGGGCGGTGACATCAACGACTGGAGCATGGAGCTGGCCGATAAATTATTTGACCATTAAGAGTTAGACACCTTTCGGGACAAACCCGATCTGCTCTCAACATAAACAATAACGCGATGACGACGAAGGGATGATCGCAAGATATCCCTTCATCTTTCATCCTTTTACAACACATAGGAGCACTCCATGGAATCCATGGGCGATCTCGTCAGAACACATAAATGCAACGACCTCACCAACACCAACAGTGGCGAGGAGGTCACCCTCATGGGCTGGGTGCTGCGGCGCCGCGACCATGGCGGCGTCATTTTTATCGATCTCCGTGACCGCTGGGGCATCACCCAGGTTGTCTTTAACCCGGAGCATAACCCCGAGGTCCATGCCAAGGCCCATGGCCTGAGGAGCGAGTGGGTTCTGGCTGTGCGCGGCAAGGTGAGCAATCGTCCGGACGGCATGGTCAATAACAAGCTTGCCACCGGCAGCATCGAGATCATGGTGGATGAGCTCCGCATCTTAAACACCTCAAAGACCCCGCCCTTCCCCCTGGATGAGGACACCGAGGTCTCTGAAAATCTGCGTCTCCAGTATCGTTATATTGATCTGCGCCGGCCCGGCATGGCGGAAAATTTCATCGCCCGCCATAAGGCGGCCCAGGCCATCCGCTCCTTTTTGAACGATGAGAATTTCCTGGAAATAGAAACCCCCATGCTTACCCGCTCCACCCCGGAAGGGGCGCGTGACTATCTGGTGCCCAGCCGGGTCAATGCCGGCAAATTTTACGCCCTGCCCCAGTCACCCCAGCTTTTTAAGCAGCTGCTCATGGTGGCTGGCATGGATCGTTATTACCAGATCACCAAATGTTTCCGCGACGAGGATCTGCGCGCCGACCGCCAGCCCGAGTTCACCCAGATAGATATGGAGCTCTCCTTTGTCAACGAAGAGGAGATGTACCGCACTGGCGAGGAGATGATGGTGGCCCTGTTCCGCGCCACCAAGAATATGGAGATCAGCATCCCCTTTCCGCGCATGACCTATGACGAATCCGTGGCCCGCTATGGCACCGATCGTCCCGATATCCGTTTTGGCTTTGAGCTCACCGACCTCACCGATATTGTCAAGGATGCCAGTTTCAAGGTCTTTTGCGACGTAGTGAAAAAGGGCGGCGTGGTCAAGGCCATCAATGCCAAGGGCTGCGCCACTTTCTCCCGCAAGGACCTGGATGATCTTACCAATTTTGCCGCCAATTACGGGGCCAAGGGTATGGCCTGGGTGAAGATGAAGGCGGACGGCGAATGGCAGTCACCCATTGCCAAGTTCTTTAAAGATGAGGAACGGGCCCAAATGACCGCCGCCCTGGGTGCCGAGGAGGGTGATCTCCTGCTCTTTCAGGCCGACAGCCCGACCACCGTCAATCAGGTGCTGGCCGAAATTCGCCTGGAAATGGCCCGTCGCCTGAACCTGCTCAACAAGGATGAATTCAGCTTCCTGTGGATCACCGACTTTCCCTTGGTGGAGTACGACCAGGAGATCAAGCGCCACACCTCGGTGCATCATCCCTTTACCATGCCCAAGGAGGAGGATATTCACCTCCTTGACAGCGATCCCGCCAAGGTCAAGAGCCGGGCCTATGATATGGTCTTAAACGGCACGGAGATCGGTGGCGGCTCCCTGCGTATCCACCAAAAAGAGCTGCAGGACAAGGTTTTTGCCACCTTGGGCATTGGCGAGGAAGAGGCCAATGACAAGTTCGGCTTCCTGCTCAAGGCCCTGGAGCTCGGCGCTCCGCCCCATGGCGGTATGGCCTTTGGTTTTGACCGGCTGATGATGATTCTTCTCGGTTGTGACTCCATCCGCGAAGTCATTGCCTTTCCCAAGACCCAGAAGGCCTCCTGCCCACTCACCGATGCTCCGGCCTCGGTGGCCCGCAAGCAGCTCACCGAGCTTTATCTGCGCCCCGACTGGGAGGAGAAGAAGGCCGAGTAAGCCTTTCTTCAAGCCAGCCAACTAAAAAAGGGGAACCGTCTTTCGACGGTTCCCCTTTTTTAGTTAGAGCAGCGAAGATACCAAAAGCAACTAGTCGTTGGCCCTCTTCATCTTCTCTTCCAAATGAGCAATCTTCTCCTCCAGCTCTTCGCTGAGGGCAAAGCGCCCTTCCAGGACACAGCCCTTGCGGCCGGGCAGACATTCGCCCTTGAGCTTCTTGCACGCATCGGCGTTGATGTCGTAATTCTTACAATGGAAGGTCATGGCAGCCGTCCGCTTGTTGAAGGTTTGAGATTTATGTGCAGAGATTCACGGCTGAACAGCCCTGTGCCCTGTCAAGATCATTTCCGCCTTTTCACACCCCGTGAAACCACAACCCTTTTTTTATCGCTGGGCCGGGCACCTGCAACCCGTTTTTTGTCGCTGGGCCGGGTGCGCGGCTTGGCCGTTGGTTTCTTCCGTCCAGGGCTATAGGGAGTTTTCGTGCCACCGAGCCTGGAAATCCGGAGCTGCTGACCTGAAACCCAGACGGTATGCAGGAGGTCAAAGAGATCCTTTGGCATGCCAGCGGGCAGATCCACGGTGCTGTAGTCATCATAAATATTGATGGAACCAATGAATTTACTGTCGATATCCGCCTCGCCGGCAATGGCGCCGACAATATTGCCTGGTTTGACGCCATGGCTACTGCCCACTTCAATGCGATAGGTCTCAAGATGAGCGTCAGACCCGCCTTTGCGGGGTGAGGTCTTCTCTTTGAAGGAGTGGCTTTCTCTTGCTGAGGAGGGCTGCTCTTTAAAGGGACGACTTTCTTTTACATAGGTAGGCGCCTCGTTTAACAGCAGAGGTGTATCGCCCTGCACCATTTTGGCAAGGGCCGCGGCAATATCAAGGGGCTCAACCTTGTGCTCGTTCTGATATTCCTCCACCAGATCGGCATAAAGGGCAAGATCTTCGCTGCTCAGGGTCTGGGTAATGCGTTCCTTGAACCCGGCAATGCGGTTCTCGTTGACCTTGGCCACCGAGGGCGTTTGCATGAGCTCGACCTTCTGGCCGGTAGCCCTCTCGATGGTGGAAAGCATTCTCTTTTCCCGGTGGGTAATAAAGAGAATTGCCTCCCCCTCCTTGCCGGCCCGGCCGGTGCGGCCGATACGATGGACATAGGATTCGGTGTCGTGGGGAATGTCGTAATTGATTACATGGCTTATTCTGGGGACATCAAGGCCCCTGGCTGCCACATCGGTGGCGGCAATGATGTCCAGGGTCCCTTTTTTCAAATTTTCGACTATACGCGTCCTCTGGCTCTGCTGGATGTCACCGTTAAGGGCGCTGGCGGCAAAACCGCGGGCTGAAAGTTTTTCAGCAAGCTCAATCGTCGCGGTCTTGGTACGAACAAAGATCAGCATGGCATCAAAGGTTTCAGCCTCCATGATCCGGGTGAGACTATCGAGCTTCTGGCCCTGACTGGTCAGGAGATAGCGCTGGTGCACGGTTTTGGCCGTGGTGGTCTTTTCCTTGATCGTAATTTCTTTAGGGTTGTTGAGATATTTCTGGGCGATCTTACGGATGCTGGATGGCATGGTGGCGGAGAAGAGAGTGACCTGGCGTTTTGGCGGGGTCTTGGCAAGCACCCACTCCACATCATCAACAAAACCCATACGCAGCATCTCATCGGCCTCATCAAGGACCAGACAGCGCAGATCCTCAAGATTCAGGGAGCCACGGCGCATATGATCCATGACCCGGCCCGGGGTGCCGACAACCACATGAACCCGGCGCTTCAACTGACGGAGCTGGATGCTGGGGTCCTGACCACCATAGATAGGCAGGACATGGAAATCCTTCATAAAGGCGGCATAGCGCTGAAAGGCCTCAGCCACCTGGATGGCAAGCTCCCTGGTCGGGGTCAAAACAAGAACCTGAGGGCGGGGCTGCTTGAGATCGAGATTGGCCAGGAGCGGCAGGGCAAAGGCCGCTGTCTTGCCCGTTCCGGTCTGGGCCTGGCCGATAACATCGCGGCCCGCCAAGACATGGGGAATCATGGCAGCCTGGATGGGGGAAGGGGTTTCATACCCCTCCTTATTTAAGGACTTAAGGAGTGGAGCGGGCAGGTTAAGATCGGAAAAACTTGTAATAATAGTCTCTTTTGGAGAAGGCATTGGAAATCCTCATTGCCTTCTGTGTTTTGCAAAAACTTCGAAGACGCTGGTCAAGGGGAAAGGAGGTGTGGAAAAAGGGCGGTACTATAACAAGTAATAGCCTATCGCGCAATCCCTTTTGCGGGGCAAGACCCGCCCTTGGCAACAAAACATTACTCCTCTAAATAATCTCTTGCGATCTCGGCGACTTGAGAATCATCGTCGCTGACCAGGGGTTTGAGAAGTTCCAGCGCCTCGCCACTACCAATAATGCCGATGATGCTGACGGCCTCTCCCCTCACATAGGCCGGGGTGGTTTTAGCAAGCAGTGGCGTTAGGGCAGGCAGGGCTATGGCCACCTCCTGGGGACGCTCTTCTTTGAGTGTTTCGAAAAGCACGGATACACCCAGGCGCACCGCAAAGCGTTCATCTTTAAGGATTTCAGCCACCAGCGGGTAATAGCTGGTGTCCGCCTTGAACATGGCGACGATATTGCCCACCAATCCCTGCTCAAGAAAATCAGCAATGACCTTGATCATTTCTTCGTCGCTAATTTGATCGCTCTTTGGCATAGTGATGTGTTCCCTGCTCCTTGTTTCCTTGCTGGCCTACCTACTTAAACTTCAAATCCCCGGAAAACTCAACGCTCTGATTCAAATATTCTGATGACCATGGCACCGGCCAATCCCTTTGCCTAAGCAGGCCCATGCCCAACCAGAAAATTTCCCCTTGAGTTATGAAAAACATCGGCGGCCAAAAGGCGCTTACCAGACAAAGACATGACAAAGGGCGCTAGCAATGGGTGTTTTTTGCATGCTCCTCTCTTCAGCGGCCTTTGTCACCATGGCCGCCATGGTCAAGGCCCTTGGCGGAGAGATCCCCATAACCCAGCTTATTTTTCTGCGTTGTCTGCTGCCGCTCCCTCTTTTTTTCTATATTATCCGGGCCAAGGGCCAACCCCTTGTGGTCGGGGCCAAAGTTTCTCTCGTTTTACGGGCCCTGTTCGGTGGCTGCGCAATGGCCTGTTTTTATTATGCCCTCACCCACATGCCGTTGGCCGAATGTATCTTTCTCGGTCGTACCCAGCCCCTCTTTCTCGCCCTGCTCGCCCCCGTGGTCATTGGCGAAAAGGCGCCCAGGGCCGCTTGGGTGGCCATTGCTACCGGCCTGGCTGGCGTGGTTTTCATATTACAACCGGCCTTGGCCTGGCCGCACGCCGCCTGGGCCGCCCTGACGGGAGCCTCTTTGGCCGCCTTTGCCCATCTGATGGTTCGCCGACTGAACCGCTCCGAAGAACCCCTTACCATTGTCTTTAATTTTTTTGTCCTCACGGCCCTTGGGGCAGGGAGCTGGGGAGGCCTCACCGCTGGTTTCAAGCCAATTAACAGCCAGCAATGGCTACTGGTGGCGGGCGTTGCCCTCTTTGCCAGTATGGGCCAACTTCTCCTGACCCTTGCCTATCGTTATGATCGCGCTCCGGCCGTGGCGGCCGCCAGCTATTCCTCTGTTATTCTCTCGGTGGTCTATGGCTATTTTTTCTGGCAGGAGGCTCCGCAGCCCCTGGCCTGGGCCGGGGGAGTTTTGATTGTCTGCGGTGGCATCTTTTTGGTTAATTCGCGGATTGGCAAGGCAGAACCGGCCGGGAACAGATAGCACGACCGCTAACAAGAAATGGGGAAAGGAGGGGCTGGATATTGAAAAGGTCATTGAGCATGGCCCACTCCAGAGCAGGGAACTCGCCCTGGAGCGGGCTTTTTAACATTATGGAGGTGGCACGGCAGGCTACTTTTCTGCCGCCATAAGCCCTTCAACCTTTACCCGGGACTTGATGGCCCTGACATTAGTGGGATCGATTTCAAGCCCTTTATTAAAGGCAGCAATCGCCTCATTATATTGCTTCAAGTGTGTATAAATATCACCCATGCCAAAATAGGCCTTGGCCATCTTGGGATCGAGCTGGGTAGCCTTCTTGTAGTATTTCAGCGCCTCTTCCGGTTCATTAAAACGTTCCAGACTGAACCCATATTTGAAGACGAGGATTGCATTATCAGGGCATTGGCTGACACCCTCCTTCACCATATCTTTTCGCTTCAAAAAATTGCGTTCAGCATTGATATTCTTGATGATTTGTTGACAATCTGCCCCGCCAACAGATTCACCGGACAGCGAAATCGCCACAAACACGCCAAGGGCTAAGGTAATATAGGTCCTCATGATATTCTCTTTCATATCCCTCTGTACGGTCAAACAGCCTTAAGCCGTATCAGCAAGAATTCACCCTGCGATACGGCATCATCCCAGCATATTACCGCTTTTGAATTAAACGGGCGATACTGAGGCGCAGACGATCAATGGCGCGGCTAAGCTCACCGATTTCGCGGTTCGGATTAACCGTGACCGGAGTATCCAGATTTTTACCAAGACTAATATCGGCCGTTCTTTTTGAAAGGGTTTCAATGGGTTTAACAATCTTAACACCAAGAAAAACAGCAATAAGCAGCAAGGAAAAGAGAATGCAGCCGGTACCAATCACCACCAGTTTGACGGCCGATATTTTAGCGGCAGCCAAGGCCTCGGAGACAGGAACATAGATAAACATGGCGCTTACGATATCGCCCTTCTTCCAGTTATAACCGTGCTCATCACCATAGATCATAATCTGATCCTTGGGGGCATCGTCCGGATCACCATGACAACGCAGACATTTTTCACCCACCGACATGGGCCGTGCCTCGTAATAATATTCCTTACCCTGCTTAATCATGACACCGGTGGTTTTTTTTGCCGTTTTATTAAGCTTAAGATTATCTATTACCTTGAGCTCCTGATTATCCGCCTTGTTTTCGGGCCAAAGGGGATCGATGGCAGCATTTTTAATGGTGTAACCCGGCTGAGTCTGCTTGAAACGATCCGCCACATTCCTCGACATGACAAAACCGGACATGATCTCCGGATAGAAACGCTCCTCACCCACCAGATGCTTCACCATGGGCACGGCCTGAGTTCGTGAATAATGGAGGGCCGCATCCGTGTAGCTCCCCAGGATACTTACCTTGTCCGCAGCCTCTTTGTAAGCCGCCTCTTTACTGAACTGGTAACTCGCATAACCAAGAGCACCCACGGCAAGCATGCTTACAAACAAAACCCAAACAATAAATTGTTTACGAATACTCATCTATCCCTCCTTCTGAGATCAAATGCAAAAAGCCGTCATAATGTTGCGAATAAAAAAAATAAATGCGGAACCCGCAAACAGGTAGCGAGAGGAGCACTTCCGCGCACAAAAGCCTCTATTTTTAACTGGTTACAAGGAATTGCGCATTTCACCACTTAAGCTAATGCCTGTCAAGCAAAAGTCGTAATCAACCAATGGTGAGACCATGTGCCGCAGAACCTTACCCCATAAAAAAACCGGGCACCCCCAAAGGGGTACCCGGCATGTTGGCCGTGCAATGTTATTGCTCTTTAGGCGGGGATATACCTCGTCAAAGGGCAATCTCCGCAGCCCTCTGGGGGAAGGTCGGTATTGCTATGAATCTGGTCAAGAATGGTCTTAAGCGCCGCTGCCGTATCAGAGAAAATATGATCGGCACCGATTTTATTATGGAGACCGGTGCGTTCCATGACAGCCATGACCTGGCCCTTGATACCACACATGGCAAAGCCGAGTCCGGCGCTGCGCACCCGGCTGACCAGCATTGCCAGGGCCTCTTCACCGGAGGCATCCATGTCATTGATACCCTTGGCATCGAGCAGGATATAGCGCAGGTCGGGCTGTTCGGTCCGGAACTTGGCAACCTGCTCATCAAGATAGCTGGCATTGGCAAAGAACAGGGCACCGTCAAAGCGAACCACTGAGACGTGACGGCAACCTTTGAGGCGGAAATGCTCAGCATTCTTCAGGACATTTTCCTCATTCATGGACAGGGAGGCAACCACCGGCCGCATGGACTTGTAGAGGAAAACCGCCATGGACAGGGCCACACCAACCATGATGCCCTTGTCAAGATGGGGGGCAAAATAGAGGGTGACGCAGAAGCTGAGAATGGCGATAACACCATCATACCACTGGGCCTTCCAGGCATGGGCAAAGCCCTTGACGTTAACCAGACCGATAACCGCCATCATGATAACCGCAGCCAAAGTGGCCTGGGGCAGATGATAGAGCAGCGGCGTGAAGAAGAACAGGGTGAGGACCACCATCAACGAGGTGACCACCGAGGAGATACCGGATACCGCACCGGCCTGCAGGTTAACCGCTGAACGGGAGAAGGAGCCGGAAACCGCATAGGAACCGCCAAAGGAACCCAGGATATTACCAAGGCCCTGGCCGATGAGTTCCTGGTTGGGATCAAGCTTCTGACCGGTCTGGGCGGCCATGGCCTTGGCAATGGCAATGGCCTCCATGAAACCGAGGAGCGAGATAATAACAGCGGTGGGCAACAGCTTCAGGAAAGTCTTCAGGCTGAGAAGACTCTGGCCCGTCTTTTGGCCCGTGGCAGGATCTTTGACAGTGCCGGGTATGGCGAAACTTAAGCCTTTCGGGATGTCGCCAACAATAGCGCCGCCACCCATTATTTTTAAGCGCGCAGTATCAAGCTCCTTATTACCCACCTTCAAACGCCAGGTACCACCATCTGTTTCAACACCGACAGTGACGCCTTTAGGATAGAAAACATACTGGGCAGCATCACCCTCGCCGGTCTTCACCGCCTCAAATTTCATATCGCGCAGGTCGGAGCGGAGAAGATGGGCGTGATGCTTGGCCGCATCCATGCGGGCGGTAAGCATGGCTACATCTGCTTCAAGTTTGATCAGCTCAACGGATTTTGAACCATGGCCGCCCTCGGCGTCACGCTTCTTCTGCTCATCAACCTCTTTACCGAGAGTGGCCCGCTGCTCGCCCAGGGTCTGAATATCGGCCACCGCATGGTTAAATTCAACAACCTTCTCAGCAAACCCAGCCATCTCCATACTGCTGATATCCACCGAGGCATCGTTATTAAAGCCGGTGAAAACGGAGAGCAGGGTGGTGATCGCCACCGCCACCAAAACATTGGGAATACGTGGATTGACCTTCTTCAAACCCACCATGATGGCAACGGCGCCAACTCCATAGAGCAAGGTGGGGATATGGGTGTAATCCATGGCAGCCTGAGCAACTCTGGCCATGGTCTCATAATGATGGGGCGCCTTATCCACATAGACCCCGAAAAATTTGGAGAACTGGGAGGAGGCAATGATGATGGCCGCCGCATTGGTGAAACCATTAATCACCGGATGGGACAGAAAGTTGACCACCAGGCCGAGACGCAGGACACCTAGGGAGAGCTGAAAAACACCAACAGTCAGGGCCAGAACACTGGAGTAGGCGATAAACTCAGGCCCACCAGCGGTGGCCAACGGCTCAAGAGATGCCGCCGACATCAACGACACAACGGCAACCGGACACGTGGCCAATTGCCGACTGGAACCAAAAAGTGCAGCCACCATGGGGGGCAAAAAGGCGGCGTACAGACCGTAATAGGCGGGAAGACCAGCAAGCTGGGCATAGGCCATGGACTGGGGGATCAGGACCATGGCCACCGTGATACCGGCCAATAGGTCAATCTTGAACTTACCGCCGTCGTAGTCCTTAAACCAGTCCAAGAACGGGAATATCTTTGTCAGCATTTTCTCTTTCCTCTTTAATTACGTTTGGCTGGCCCTAATGGCCAGCATAAAAAATAACACCTTGAATACGCATTTCCCGCCTGAGGCCAATCATAAAAAAGCTTTATGGTCAACTCCCGATATGGTTAAAAATGAGTATTGATTCCTTATCTCACAAATTAGGCGCCGTCTTACTTCTCCGGAGGAGAAGGCTGAGAGGATAGGAACATTTGAGCGCTTACCGCCCTCATTGTTTAAAAGAGGCGCTCCGCCCAACAGATCCACCTCACCTCGTACACAACATACATAAAACAATGACTGAAATTAATATTGATCGTTTTCTGGCCATCCTCAAGGACGAGGTTTCCTCCTATCAGGTGCCGGTGGTGGATCTCATTGCCGTCCAGACCCGTGATCCCTTCAAGGTACTGGTTGCCACCATCCTATCGGCCCGCACCAAGGACGAGACCACTGCCAAGGCCAGCTCCCGGATCTTTACAGTGGCGCCGGATCCTGTCTCCCTTGCCAAACTCAACGAGGATGAGATCCGTAAGCTTATCTATCCGGTGGGCTTTTACAAAAACAAGGCCACCTACCTCACCGCCCTGCCCGCTGCCCTGGAGCCCTTTGGCGGCCAGGTCCCCTCCGAGCTCGATGAGCTCTTGAAAATCCCCGGGGTGGGCCGCAAGACCGCCAATCTGGTGCGGGCGGTGGCCTTCGGCAAGCCCGCCATCTGCGTAGATACCCATGTCCACCGGATCATGAATATCTGGGGCTACGTCCAGACCAAAACCCCCGAGCAGACCGAAATGGGCCTGCGCCGGCAACTGCCCGAAAAATACTGGCTCACTGTCAACTCCATCCTGGTCGCCTTTGGCCAGGGGACCTGTAAACCGGTGGGCCCCCGTTGTGATGTTTGCGTCCTGGCGGCCGACTGTCCAAAGCTTGGGGTAACGCCCCGCCGCCTGCCTGGTGCCGCGAAAAAAGGGGCGGCCAAAACACTGCGCCTCATCTCCTGGAACGTCAACGGCATCCGGGCCGTCGAAAAAAAAGGCTTTGTCGATATTGTCCAGGGTCTAGGTCCGGACATCTTTGCCCTCCAGGAGACCAAGGCCCATCCGGACCAGCTTTCTGACACCTTGAAACAGATCGACGGCTATGACGCCTATTTTGCCCAAGCCGACAAAAAAGGCTACTCAGGGTTGGCCGTCTATTCCCGCCTGCAACCTCTCAATGTTATCACCGGCATGGGCCGGGAGGAGTTTGATAACGAGGGTCGCCTGCTCACCCTGGAGTTTGACAGCTTCTACCTGATCAACGGCTATTTCCCCAATGCCCAGCACAGCCTGGAACGCCTTGACTATAAACTTGCCTTCAATAGGGCCCTGCACAGCTTTGTCGATAACCTGGCCGCCCAAAAAACGGTGGTTGTCTGCGGCGATTTCAATGTCGCCCATAAGGAAATCGACCTTACCAATCCCAAAGCAAACGAAAAAAATCCCGGTTTTACCGCCCAAGAGCGGGCCTGGATGGATAGTTTTTTGGCAGCAGGCTACATCGACACCTTCCGCATCTTCAACCGGGACCCGGGCCACTACTCTTGGTGGAGCTACCGCTTCAATGCCAGAACCAGGAATATTGGCTGGCGTATCGACTATTTTGTCGTGGATGCAAAAAGCAAGGGCCGCGTCAAAGCAGCCAGCATCTTAAGCGACATCATGGGCTCGGATCACTGCCCGGTGGCCATGGACTTCCTCTAACCATCACTTCACCACGAAGTTCACGCCGAAACCTTTGCGACGGGAACTTCGTGGCTTCCCAAGTACCGCCACCTCAAACCACTACTTGAAATAATTCAACAAGGCGTGCAGGGTGGTCAGCGGATGGGGCGGACAGCCGGGGATATAGAGATCCACCGGGATGATGCTGTTCAAATCGCCGACAATATCCTCGCTGCCGTAAAAAGGGCCGCCGGAAATGGCGCAGGCCCCGCTGGCAATCACCACCTTGGGACTGGGTACCGCCTCAAAGGTGGTGATGGTAGCAGCCCGCATGTTTTCGGAAATGGGCCCGGTAACATGGATACCGTCGGCATGGCGCGGTGAGGCGACAAACTGGATACCGAAACGGGACAGGTCAAAAAACGGCGTATTGAGGACGTTGGTATCCGCCTCACAGGCATTGCACCCCCCTGCGGAGATCTGCCTGAGCTGCAGGGAACGGCCAAAGAGCTTTTTAAAATGCTTTTTGGCATGCTCTGCCAGGGCGGGCAGATCGCCCGTGGTAAAGAGGTCCTCACGGCTGGCGGTGCCCAGCTCAAAATTCTGGCTGAACATGGCAAATTTCCCCCCGGACAACGTCTCACAGAGACCGCAGAACACGCAGCGGCCCAGATCGATCTGGCAGGTTTCCGTATTAATAGCGTCCTGGGGACAGGCGTCAGCGCAGCGTGTTACCAGGGCCGCGTCGCATTTGGCATCAACCTTGGGCAGACCACGAAAGCGCTTGTAGAGGTTGATCTGCTCTTTGGGGTATTTGGAGGTTCGATACCCCTGTTCCATTCTATTTTTAATTACTTGTAGCATAGTAAAACCTTTATTTTATCCATGAGTTAGGGGATTCTACAGGTCGAATCCGCAATAGGAAAGGTTGAAGCTCTTATTGCACAGCGGGAAGTCGGAAATGCCTTCGTCGCGCAGCGACAAGGCCAGGCCGGTCCAGTTGTGAAAGGAGGGGTCCTTGACCTTATAGCGCAGGATGCCGCCCTTCTCATCGGTAAGAATGCAATGGGAGACCTCGCCGCGCCAGCCCTCGTTAATGCTGACCACAAAGGACTGCGGCGCCAATTGCACCTCCTGAGGGGTATAGCTCTTGGCCTCTTCCTTTTTGTCGAGCAGGCTGGTGATCAGCCGGGTGGAATGCATGATCTCCTCGCGGCGCACTGTGGCCCGTGAGCAGACATCACCATCGGTTTTCTCGTTCTTGTTGGCTGGCAGCTCGCCATAGCATTCGGTCGGGAAACTGACGCGGGCATCATATTTCAGGCCACAGGCGCGGCCGGCATAACCAACCAGACCGATTTTCTCGGCGTTGTCGCGGCTCACTGTGCCGGTATGGTCAAAACGGGCCTGGACACTGGGGGCGGAAAAAATCAGCTCGCTGACATGCTCCACCTCGGGGGTGAGCTCGGCCAGCTTGTCGCTGAGCAGTTTTTTCTGCTCGTCACCCATGACATGGGTCACCCCGCCCGCTCTGACCAGACCACGACCAAAACGGTTGCCGCCCAGGATCTGGGTCAGGTTGAGGTATTCCCCCCTGATCCGGCCGAAATAGGCGGCTGGCGGGCCAAAGGCCACGTCAATGCTGAGGGCGCCCAGATCACCGACATGATTGGCAATGCGCTCAAGCTCCAGGGCGATGGTGCGCACTATCTTGGCACCCTCATCGACCTCGATGCCGGCCAAGGCTTCAATGGCCTGGGCCTGGCAGAGGCCATGGCCGATGGTGGTATCGCCGGCAATGGTCTCGGCAATAATGGGCATTCTCTTCATGGCCACGGACTGCAGGAGCTTCTCGACGCCACGGTGCTGATAGCCAAGCTGGATCTCCAGATGGAAAACGCGCTCACCGCAACATTGGAAGCGAAAATGACCCGGCTCAATGATGCCGGCATGGACCGGCCCCACTGCCACCTCATGGACGGTGTCGCCCTCAACGCTGAAGTAGGGATAGTTGCCCGGAATGTCCTCTTTATAGTCATTATCAAAGACATCCTTTTTGCCGCTGTAGTTGGCATGGTAACGCACCATCTTATACCATGGATGGCCTTCGGCCTTGAGGCCGTGCTGCTCGCCGATTTCCCGCTCGAACATGTGGAATTTTTCCGACTCCGCCGTCAGGGAGGCAAAGCTGTCCGGGGCATCACAGCCACCGACATAGAGCTTATCGGTGCGCATGACAGCCATGAGCTTGCTTGTGCCCTGGTCTTCATAGGCAAAGAACTGGACAACCTGGCCACCTGCCGCCGCACACGCCAGGAGTTGCTGGCGCAAGTCGGCAAAGGGCAGATTGGGGATATCGGCCCGGTTCACTTTTTCGTTGTTTTGTATATGCAGCAACTTATCCATTAACACCACCTCCGATCGTGGCAATTGCCGAGAGAATTGTTTGATACAGGCTGTCCGGCATCCAGACACAGAGAATGATCGAGGTCAGCAGCAGGGC
>JBFFNX010000046.1:0-16247 GCA_041562995.1 Desulfurivibrionaceae bacterium | reverse complement strand
GCCATTCTGACCAGATCATCACCTCTACCCAGCAGGAGATCGATAAACAGTACGGACTCTACGACAATTTCAAGGAGGGCAGGTTTGAGGTGATCCCGCCGGGCATCGACATGACCACCTTCTATCCCTATTACGAGACCCAGCTCGATACCGAGTTACTGAGCCAGGAGGTCAAGCAGACCAGGGTGACGCTGCTGGCCGAGCTCCATAAGTTCTGGCACCATCCGGAAAAGCCCTTTATCCTAGTGCTGTGCAGGCCGGATCACCGCACGAATATTACCGGTCTTATTGAGGCCTACGGCCGCAATAAGGAGTTGCAGGCCCTGGCTAATCTCGCCGTCTTTGCCGGTATCCGCCAGAATATCACCACCATGGAGGAAAATGAGCAGGCCGTGCTCACTGATATGCTGTTGCAGATGGACCGCTTTGACCTCTATGGCAAACTGGCCATCCCCAAAAAGCATGATTTCTCCACTGAGGTGCCGGAGCTCTACCGCCTCTGTGCCGAAGCCAAGGGCGTTTTTGCCAATCCGGCC
This sequence comes from Desulfurivibrionaceae bacterium, assembly GCA_041562995.1. Lineage (GTDB taxonomy): Bacteria > Desulfobacterota > Desulfobulbia > Desulfobulbales > SURF-16 > BM506. The sequence goes on along the minus strand of JBFFNX010000046.1, from coordinate 15,711 downwards.
CTGGTGGAACCCTTTGGCCTCACCCTCATCGAGGCCTCGGCCTGCGGCCTGCCCATAGTCGCCACTAATGATGGCGGCCCGGTCGATATTATCAGCAACTGTGAAAACGGCATTCTGATCAATGCCCAGGATCCGATGGAGATCGGCAGGGCCCTGCAGACCATCCTGGTTGATCCCAAGCTGTGGGATACCTATTCAAACAACGGCATTAACGGCGTACTCAGCCATTACTCCTGGCAGGCCCATTGCCAGAAGACCCTGGCGCAGATCCACAAGGTCTTTCCCGGCCTTGATCACTCGGGAAGCCAGGAGGATGCCGCTCTGCCGAGGGCGGCCCGCAAGCGTCCTTCCTTTGGCAAGCGCCTGACCAGCCTTGACCACCTGATGATTACCGATATTGACAACACCTTGATCGGCGACGATGAAGGTTTGCAAAAGCTGCTGGACATACTTGATGAGAGTCGTGACAAGATCGCCTGGGGGGTGGCCACCGGCCGCAGCCTCGGCCTGACCCTGGACGCCATGACCGAGTATAATATCCCCATTCCAGATATCCTCATCTGTTCGGTGGGCACCGAGATGTATTACGGCCCGGATCTTCGTATTGACAAGGGCTGGAAGCAGCATATCTCCTACCGCTGGCAGCCGGAAAAGATTAGAGAGGCCCTGGATGAGGTGGAATTTCTCACCTTCCAGGAGGCAGAGGGCCAGCGCAGTCATAAAATCAGCTACTATATGGCCGATGATTATGATTATCTGGCCTGGGTTCATCATGTTCTCGACGAGGTCAAGGCCCACTGCGAGATCATCTACTCCCACGGCCAGTTTCTTGACATCCTGCCCCTGCGGGCCTCCAAGGGCAAGGCCATTGACTATGTCATCAGCAAGTATGGATTTTCAGCTCGCCATGTCATGGTGGCCGGCGACTCCGGCAATGATCAGGATATGCTGCTGGGCCAGGCCCGCGGCCTGGTGGTGGGCAATTATGCCGAAGAGCTTGAGAAGCTCAAGGGCAAACCGCGACTCTACTTCAGCAAGGATGCCTATGCCGCCGGCATCATCGACGGTCTTCATCATTTCGGGATGGTTTGAAAAAGCAGAAATAAGACGTAAGGATTCACAAAGAGGAAGGCGATCAAGATGGTATCTTGGTCGCCTTTTTTGTTGTGGGACACCATTTTATGGACCCGGGGAAAGTGGATTTGGCAGGAGGGCCTTTTTTTATTTAGGGGCGCTGTCTAGGCTGGCAATTTTGCGCAGAAAGGAGAGGGGCATGCTCATGGCGAGACAACAACGCGGTTACGGCCTCCATCCTTGGCCTCATAAAGAGCCATATCCGCTCTCTTGATCAGCTCCTCGGCTCTATCGCCAAGATGATACATGCTGACCCCAATACTGATGGTGATTGGCGACGGCAGCGAGAAATCACTGGTGGCCACTTTTTGGCGCAGACGTTCAACAACAAGCTGGGCTGCGTCAATGGGGGTCCTGGGAAGGAGCAAAAGGAACTCCTCCCCGCCCCAACGAAACAGGCTGTCAATTTCGCGAATCTGCTTCCGGCCTATGTCAACGAGTTGCCGCAAAACCTGGTCCCCGGCGTCATGACCATGAAGGTCATTGACAAGCTTGAAGTGATCAATATCAAAAATGACCAGAGCAAGAGGTTCGTTATAGCGTTTCGCCCTGCTCACCTCCCTGCTAAAAAAATCTTCAAAGCCCCGCCTGTTATAGGCTCCGGTCAACTGGTCGGTGGTCGACAGCCGTTTTAGTTGTTCCTCCAGCTCTTTCCGAGCTGTGATGTCATCAGAAATTCCCACCACGCCGCGAGTCGGATCGTTCGGATCAACAACACGTGCCGACAGAAGGCTCCAGGTGAGGGAACCGTCCTTGCGTTTAAAGGGGAACTCCAGATGCCGGATCTCCTCACCGGCCAGGATCCCAGGCAGCTTATCTAGAAGGGTTTGATAATGTTCATCTGAGAGGTAGAGAAACCTGCCATCCGTGCCGACCAGTTCCTCCTGCTCGTAGCCAGCCATCTCGGCCAACCGTCTATTGCAGCGCAGGATCTTGCCATCAATGCCCACATGGAAAATGCCGACCAGGCTATTGTCGAAAATAGACTCAAAATCAGCCAGGCTGTTTTGCAGCTTTTTTTCCAGAAGCTTACGCTCGCTAATATTATGAAATATGCCCCTGGTATAGGCCGGCTTGCCCCCTTCCATTCTGCAGCTCACATTGCCGATCACTTCAAGGGTCCTACCATCCTTTGCTATAAAAGCCGTTTCAACCTGGTCAATAGATTCACCCTCAAGAACAAAGGAGAAAAAATTCAGGCAGCGCTCCCGGTGTTGTGGGGCAAGGATATCTTGGATGTTGAGAACGTTGATTTCCTCATCGCTATAGCCAAGGTTTTCTTTCCAGGCCCTGTTAACATAGAGGAAAGAACCGTCCGGGGTAATTTTCTGCACCAGGTCAGTGGTATTTTCAATAAGCTCCCGGTAATGCCCCTCACTCATCTCCAGGGTTTCGTGGGCAATCTTGGCCGCGGTAATATCAGTCATGATGGCAATGCAGGGCTGGTTGGGCCCATCTTCAAGGCTCAAAAACCGCAGGGTGACGAAGCGCCGGTGTAAAGAAAGTGGCAGATCAACCCTTGATGGAGCCGAGTTTACAGGTGCGCGGGCCGCGGCCAAAAGGTCGCGGGCATATTGCTGGTCAGCCCCCTTGAAAAAACTGAAAAAATCAGCGCCAAGAAGTTGATCCTGGTGGGCAGCAAGCAGGCTCTCGGCCGCCGGATTGGCATAAATGATGGCGCCCTGACCGGTTATTTCCAGCAAGCCATCGTTGACGTTGGCCAGGATGACCTCCAGGTGCTTTTTGCTGTCGAGAAGCTCCATCGTAACCTGGCGGACAAAAACATCCTTCAGGCCATGGATTTTAAAGCTTTTGTCATGCAGCGTGCCGGCTTCGATGTCTCTGAGAACCTCCTGGATATGGTGGGCGATCTTCTGGCCCTTGGCAATGCAGGTGTCGACCCCTAATTTGCCGAGATCAAGGCCTGATTCGGCAGCAATGCCCGAAAGAACAACCAGGTAGGCGTCTTTAAAACGCTCTTTACTGCGGATAACCTGGCACAACATCTCGCCACTAATTTTCGGAAGCACCAGGTCGATAAAGATGATATCTGGCTGATATTCTTCGAGAATATTAAGGGCTGCAAGTCCGTCACTTGCTGTGCGAACCTGGTAATCCGCCTTTTTCAAGAGCTCACTAACGAGCTTGATAATCACCGGGTTATCGTCAACGACTAAAACTTTTCGTGCCATAAAGTGCTTCTCTCACCCAAGTCATCATCTGGCCTGGTCTTTGGCTGGGGTATATGAAAGGCCATTCGTGTCAAAGAGAGTGCTGACCCTTTGTCCGATCAAGGTCTTTGCTTTTGCACAGCAATATTGCCACATACTTTCAGGGCATTGCCCTGGCTGTCTTTTTTATTTAACAGCGAGGAGTTCGACATCAAAGATCAAGGTGTCATTAGGGCCGATGCTAGCGCCGGCGCCGCGGGCACCATAGCCTAGATCTGAGGGAATAAACAGTTGCCATTTGGCCCCTTCCTTCATCAACTGCAGCGCTTCAGTCCAGCCCTTGATGACGCCGTTAACCGGAAATTCAATGGGGTTGCCCCGCCTGTAGGAGCTGTCAAACTCGGTGCCGTTGATCAAGGTGCCGCGGTAATGGACTTTGACTGTGTCCGCGGCTGTGGGTGTTTTCCCGCTGCCTGCTGTGATCACTTTGTACTGCAGACCGCTCGCCGTTACCTGCACCCCGTCTTTTTTCTTGTTGGCCTCCAAAAAGGCGGCGCCTTCCAGAAGGGCGGCTCTACCCTTTTGGGCAAGCTCCATCTCCCTGGCCTCGCGCATATGTTGCATGGTCACCTGGGCCTCTTCACGGCTCAGTTTCGACTCCGCGCCGTTCTTGACGTCCTCAAGGGCCTGCATGAATGCTGCTTGGTCAAGGTCAATGCCATCGTTTTTTAGCTGCTGGCCTATTTGAAAACCGACAAGATAGCTGGATTTCTGTTTGTCGGTTTTGAGTTCAACGGCCAGGGCGGCCTGGCCTGAAAAAAGGAGAAGGGCAAGGGAGGCAATGATGAGTTTGTGCATAATAGACCTTTGGAATGGGTTTGAGTTGGAAAAACAACCTTATCTTTACAATGAGCTGAAATAGCGGGTCGGCAGGTGATAGATAGTAACTTTTTAGCTAGCTTTCGCTACTCTTTTCAATCCCGGCGGCCAAGGGCCTGAACTGGAGGTGGTAGAGCATCTCCAAATAGCGGTTGGTCTCCTGACGGTCGAGGTTGGTGGCGAATTTCCAGAAGCCGTAGATGCAGGTGAGCGACAGCAGCCGCTTGGCGTAGCGCTTCCAGGTGTAGTTGCTCTGCACCCGGTTGATGGCCCCTTGCGACAGGGCGTACCAATGCTCCGGATCCTTCTCACAGCGTTCAAAAAAATCAGCAATGATGTCGGCGGCCATGTCGCCGTGGTTGGGATTGATATGAAAGCCGGAGATGCCGTTTTCAATGATCTCCAAGGGGCCGCCGTAGCTGGTGGCAAAGGTGGGCAGTCCCGAGGCCATGGCTTCAATGACCGTCAGGCCGAAGGCCTCGAAAAAGGCGGGTTGGATAAAGGCGGAGCGGCGGTCCGCCAGGTAGCGATAGAGCTCGCCGGTGAGGTTCTTGTCAAGGCGCATCCCCAGCCAGCGCACCTGGCCGTCCAGACCATGTTCATCAAAGAGGGCGTGCATGCGGAGGATCTGGGCGCGCTCCTCATTGTCGGACGAATTGTCCGGATTGACCGTACCGCAGATGAGGAGCAGATTGGTGTGCTCCCGTAATCTGCTGCTTTTGGCATACCACTCCACCAGGCCGGTGAGGTTCTTGATATGATCGAGGCGGGCCATGGAAAAGATCAGCGGCTTGTCCTGCGCCGCCAGGGCGCCGCGGCTCTCGTCTCGGCCTCCACCAAAGACCAGCTCATCAAGCTCGCTATGGAGGCCGGTTAAGCGCCTGTCTGTGTCGGAGTAAGGGAAATAGACGTCGGCATCGGCCCCGGGTGAAACGATATTGAATTTGGGATCAAAGACATTGATGCCGCTAATCACCCGTTGCAGACCTGGCATGGTGAAGGCGGAATAACTCTCGTACTGGCCGACCATATTGGCGCTGCCGGCAATCTCCTGGTAGGTGCTGGTGATGATGAAGTCGGCGGCATTCATGGCGATGAGATCGGCGGTGAACTGGCAGGAAAAATGGTACTGCTCCTCCATCTCCTGCCAGTAGAGGGCGGAGTAGAGATATTTGGTCTTTTCCAGGGCATGGGCAATGGTGCATTGGGTGACGCCCAGGCGCTGGGCCATGAGGGTGGCCACCAGGTTGCCGTCCGAGTAGTTGCCGATGATCAGATCAGGCCGCCGGCCCAGGCGCGCCATGACCTCGCGTTCCGCCTCCTTGGAGTAGCGTTCCAGGTAGGGCCAGATCTCAAAGCGCGAGATCCATTGGGGGATGACAGCGCCATCCTTGGCCCGGAAGGGGATGCGGACAATCTTGACGTTCTCGGTGCCGTTTACCTTCTCCTCCGCCTGGTTGCAGGTGGTGTCCCCGGCCTCGGGTAGCAGGCGGGTGAGGATAATAATCTCTGGCTCAATATCAAGGCCCTGCTCATGGATGCGGGCCCGCATCTCCTTTTCCAGGGCCCGGACCTGGTCGAGGATATATACCACCTGGCCGCCGGTGTCGGGCAGGCCAAGGACGTTTTCCTGGCCGAAATAGCCGTGGGGTGACAGGATAACCACGTTAAAGATCATGGGGATACGGCTGAAAAATTGCTCCAGGGCGCCATGGTCAGGGGCTTCGAGGATGTCGGCCAGCAGGCTGAAGCTGTCGTGGATACGATCAACCTTGCGGCCCCAGCCCGCCTCAAAGCCCATGAGCTGCAAGTTGGCACTGACATCGTTCCAGGTGGCATCGTTTGGTTGATCTGCCACGTACTCCATGCCGTTGCGCAGGGCCTGCTGGAGAGCGGCCATATTTTTAATGGTGTCATTGATCATAAAGGGCATGCCGCCATAACCATGCACCTTGAGAAAGGAGAGGATCAGCTCATCACCCTTGGCAAGGTCGTTGGCCAGGCGGCTGGAAAAGCGGCGGTTGAGAAACTCAACGCCGTGGCCGATGGAACGGGTCTGGGTCATCTTGGGGAAATGGCGTTCAAAGGGGGTGAGGTCGATCTCTAAAATTGGGTCATCGCAATCGCCGTTGACCAGGCTCTCCTTGAAGTTGAGAAACTGAGAAGTCGACACCTCTTCCAGGGTCATGGCCTCGAAATGAAAACGCAGATAATGCCACTGGGCCACTCCGGGCCGGACATCAAGATAGAGCCAGGGTGCGACAATGGCCGCCTCCTGGGTATGGCTTATGGCCTCGGCCAGAGGGGATTCGAGCAGGCGCTGATTGTCCGTTTCGGCGCAGTAGAGCTTGAACTCATCCTCGAGATCGGTGCGGAGTAACAGGTTTTTACCTGTTTCCTGGAAACGGCGAAACAGACTGTACACGGCATCCCTGTTCTCCTGGATATAGTCTATTAAGGTGTTAATCATTGGTATTCCTTGCCTTGGGGAGAGGTTGTTGAAAAGGTAACAGGCGAGTTTTGCTATCTGCCCTCAGGTAGCCTATACTAAAAAGGACGTTATTTATTCCAGAGTATCAAAAAGTTTCCAGCTCAGGTAGGGGTTATGGCAAAAGATTTGATTGTTTCCATTGGTGAGATTGTCTGGGACCAGTTTCCGGAAGGAAGTGTTCTGGGTGGCGCGCCCCTGAACGTGGCCTTTCATCTCCAGGCCCGCGGTCTGCCGGTCCTGGTGGCAAGCCGCATTGGTGCTGATGATCTGGGCCGGCAAACCTTGGCCCGTATCAAGGAGATCGGTTTGGCGATTGATGCCATCCAGCTTGACGGGGCCAAGCCCACCGGCCGGGTGCTGGTAACGGTGGACAGCAATAATGAACCCCAATTTACTATTGAAAAACCAGCGGCCTGGGACCATATCCATGCTGTTGAGGTGGAAAAGGCAGTGGCCGGCCGGCCCTTTCATCTGGTCTGTGGCACCCTGGCCCAGCGCGACAAGGAGAGTAGGCAGACCATCCGCCGCCTCTGGCCGCAGGCCACCACCATCTTTTATGATGTCAATCTCCGCCCCCCCTTCACCCCCATGGACCATGTCAGGGAATCTTTACAGGCGGCCCAGGTGGTCAAGGTGAACAGCGACGAGTTAGCCGCCCTTAATGAGGCCCTGGTCGGCACCAGGGGCAGCGAAGAGGAGGTCGCCGCTGCCCTGCTGGCGGCCTTTGACCTCAAGCTGCTGGCCGTGACCCGCGGCAGCGCCGGCGCCCTCCTTGTCAACCCTGGGGAGTGTCACTCCCATCCAGGTTTTAAGGTCAAGGTGGCCGACACCGTGGGCAGCGGCGATGCCTTTTTCTCCGGTGTTATTGCCGGTTATCTGGCGGGTGTTGATCTGCCGAGTTGTCTTGAGGAGGCCAACCGCCTGGGCGCCTATGTGGCCTCCAGGCCAGGGGCCACACCGGCGTATCCCTCCCCCGGCGGGACGCCTTTGCCAATTGATCCTGCAGGAAATTAATGTTTTTCACCGTCATTTAGGGTAAGGAAGGAAAGTGACGGATCAAGGCGAGGCCCCTCTTTCCCTTTGGAAAACATTCCTGGTACGGGTGGGAGACAGGCCTCTTGCTACAGATACTTCTTAAGGGGTTTTGCGAAGAATGACGACGATAACGATCGGTTCCAGAAAGAGTCAACTGGCCATGTGGCAGACCTATTATGTTGAGGAGAAGCTCAAGGCTGCCGGTATTGATACAAAGATCATCACCATGGAAACCAAGGGTGATAAGATCCTCAACGTCTCCATTGCCAAGATCGGTTCCAAGGGTGTTTTCACTGAAGAGCTCGAAGACCAGCTTGCCGACGGTACCCTCGATATCGCCGTCCATAGTGCCAAGGATATGCCTTCTCTACTTCCGGAAGGTTTTGAGCTCATCGCCTTTACTGATCGCGAGAAGGCCAACGATGTCCTTCTCAGTCATAAGCCTGACCTTTCCCTTACCGATACCAGCAAAAAAATCGTCCTCGGCACCTCGTCGGTGCGGCGCCGGGCCCTGCTCGCCCTCCATTATCCCCATGTGGAGACCATTGATATCCGCGGCAATCTCCAGACCCGGATCAAGAAGATGAAGGAAGGGCTCTGTGATGGCATCATGCTGGCCTATGCCGGGGTGCACCGCATGGATTATGAGGACATGATCGTCCATACCTTTCCGGAAGACCAATTTGTACCGCCGGTGGGCCAAGGCTGCGTGGCCATCGAGTCTGCCAGTGGGCTCTCCGCCGAGAAACGGCAGTTGGTGCGTTCCTGCCTTAATAATCCCGAAAGCGAGGCCCGCCTCTTGGCTGAGCGCGGTTTTCTGCGCAAGCTTGAGGGTGGCTGCTCTATCCCGGCCTTTGCCCTGGCCACCTTAAACGGCGATGACCTTACCCTGACCGCCGGTCTGGTCAGTCTGGACGGCAAGAAGAATATCCGCGCGACCCTCAGCGGCCCCAAGGCCGAGGCGGCGCGCATCGGCCAGGAGCTCGGCACCAAGATTCTCGCCGATGGTGGTAAGGAAGTGCTGGCCGAGATCCGCAGGCTGCAGGCCGCTGACAACGCTTAAGCCCTCTTTTCCGACCAAGAGCTCTCCCCTCGATTTTAGCGCTGCCATCTCTGGCATCTGCACACCTCCTTTTCAAGCCCTTGCCTGTCTCCGCCCTGGTGGCGGAGGCCTGCCTGTCTTTGCCTGATGCCCATCCATTGCCAGCCGTTTCTCATCAAGGCTCTGCGGGAGGGCTTTTACCCTCTCTGCTGTCAGGTTGGCCTGCGTTCCGGGCATTGAACCACGCTCTTGCCCCACAGCTCCCAGCGCTTATCAAATCAGGAGCTTTGCCATGGCCATCAGGCCTTGGCCGCGAACGACTCCTTGACATATTTGTGCAATATGTTATTGTACAAATGTATTTTGGCATGGTTACGAGGGGGAAATGGGAATGGACCAGATCGACGTACCACATCTGCAAAAAAAGAAAGACGATCAACGGCTCGTTCGCTCGCAAACAATTCTTAAAGATTTTCGCATCATCTTTCGCTCGGTTCAGGCCCACTCCCGGTGGGTAGAAAAAGAATCCGGGCTCTCTGCCGCTCAGTTATGGATGGTATGGGAGTTGTTCAATGAGCCTGGCCTGACCGTATCCGGTCTGGCCAAGGCGCTATCGATTCATCAATCCACCTGCAGCAATATGCTGGATAAGATCCAGAAGAAGGAGCTGGTCTACCGAGACCGTTCCCTTGATGACCACCGGGTCGTGCGTCTCTATCTCACCGAAAAAGGCGCGACTCTACTGGCCAAGGCGCCGCGCCCGGCCCAGGGGGCTTTGACCGATGTCCTGCTGCGCTTGCCTGATCAGGTTTTGGTCGAGTTGGAGTCAGGGCTTAATCAATTTATCGATGCCCTCAAGATTGTCGACGAAAAAGCTGGCATGATGCCGATTTCCGAAGACAAAGAACATCTTTAAGAGCGTGCCCGACTCATCCTGAACTTTCGCAGACGTCCTGGTCTTTTGACCAGTCCTCGGCGACTCCCTTTCTTCATTATGGATTGCTTGTCCTCAGCGGCTTTTTTGAGAGTAATCAAGAAGGGTAGGCCATGCATTATGAACTCAAACTTCATCGGCAATGAACAGAACGTCTCCCATAGAGAGTTAGATAGAGTGGCAAAAAACAAAACTTCAGAAATAAACACTGCGGATAAGGGCTCATCTCATCCGCCCGCCCTTTATGTTTTTATGGGTCTGCCGGCCAGCGGCAAATCGGTTTTGGCCAGGACATGGGCTCGCAAACATCATTTTTCCTATTTCAACTCCGATGTGGTGTCTGAACAACTGGCCGGCAAACAGCTCTCGCGGCAGCAGGCCAAGCCGAGCGCCCTGATGACGAAGCGCATCTATGACGCCCTCCTGACCTTTGCTGAGCAGGAACTTCTTTCCGGCAGAACCGTTGTTCTGGATGCCTTTTACGGAGACTGCGAGGAGCGGGCGCGCTTGACGAAGCTTGCCGCAAAGCTCGAAACAACGCCTCATTTTGCCCTCTGCTATTGTTCGGACAAGGTGACCAAAAGTCGGTTGGGAGAGCGTGCCTCTGGCGGCAAGGCAGAGACTGATGCCAAGTGGCAAAATTTTAAGAAACAACACGACAATCTTGATTCCCTCGATGATCTTGAACCGACCATGGTGGTCTCCATAAACACCGAAGGGCCTCGGGAGCAGCTCCTGGAGCAACTGGACTTTGCCTTTGAAAAAAAGCCGCCCATTAAGATTTTCGATCATTGACATCAGACCCGGGCCAAACTTACTATAAAGCAGACCCGGGCCAAACTTACTATAAAGCAGGCCTGGGAGGGAGCTATACCATATGAACGATGAGATACTCTTTCGACCACCAACCAGCCGTGATGCCGTGGCCATGCGCATTTTGGCCCGGGACTCCCAGGTCCTGTCGGTGAACTCCACCTATTATTATGCCTTGATGGCCCGCCATTTTCAGGCCACCTGTATGGTTGGCGAAGGTGCCGGTGGTATCTGCGCCTATGGCATCGGCTATTGCCCGCCCGCGCAACCTGATACCCTCTTTGTCTGGCAGGTCGGAGTGGCAAAAGCGGCGCAGGGCCATGGCCTTGGCAAAAGACTGCTCATTGCCCTTGTCCAGCAACAACAACCTGATTTCCTGGAGGCCACCATTGCCCAGGACAACCAGGCCTCAATTAATCTGTTTCGCTCGGTGGCCCGCCATCTGGATGCTGACCACACATTTTCAGAACCAGCCTTTTTCAGCGCCGAGGATCTCGGTGCCGGCGAAAAGGCCGAGCATCTCATGCGAATTGGACCTTTTCCACATCAAAACTAACAGGAACTAAACTTTTTCCTAAAGGAGGAAAACATGCGTATATTTGAAAACATGGAATCACGGGTGCGGGGTTATATCCGCTCCTTTCCGGTCATTTTCAGCGCCGCCAAAGGGTCGATCATGACCGATGAATCCGGCACGGACTATATCGATTTTTTTGCCGGGGCCGGTACCCTCAATTACGGCCATAACAATGAGCGGATCAGCAACGCCATGATTGAGTATCTTCAGTCAAACGGCGTGGTCCATGGCCTTGATATGGCCACCACGGCCAAAAAGAAGTTTCTGCAGAAATTTAACGATACCATCCTGGTGCCCCGCAACCTGGAATACAAGATTCAGTTCACCGGTCCCACCGGTACCAACGCCGTGGAGACCGCCTTGAAACTGGCCCGCATGGTCAAGGGCCGCTCCAATATCGTCTGTTTTACCAACGGCTATCACGGCCTGACCATGGGCTCTTTGTCCATTACCGGTAATAACTTCTACCGGGATGAGGCCTATATCAGTCGTTCCAATGTCTCCTTTTTGCCCTTTGATGGCTATATGGGCCCTGACTTCAACACCCTTGACCTCTTTCGCAAGCTACTGGTGGATAATTCCAGCGGCCTGGATTTGCCTGCCGCCGTTATCCTGGAGACCATCCAGGCCGAGGGTGGTATCCACATCGCCAGTGCCCCCTGGTTGAAGGAACTGTCGGAAATCTGTAACGAGTATGACATCCTGCTCATTATCGATGACATCCAGGTGGGCAATGGCCGCAGCGGTGATTTCTTCAGCTTTGAAGAGGCGGGCATCAAGCCCGATATCATTTGCCTGTCCAAGGCCATCGGTGGCGGTCTGCCCCTGGCCTTTATCCTCATGCGCCCCGATCTGGACCAGTGGAAACCAGGCGAGCATACCGGCACCTTTCGCGGCAATAACCTGGCCTTTGTCGCCTCCTATGAGGCCATGCATTATTGGGATAATAACGATCTGTCCGAGGCGGTGAAGTATAAGGGCGCCGTTATCGAAAAAGAGCTGCTGGCCATTGCCGCTAAATATCCGGAGCTCGATGCCGAGGTGCGCGGCCGGGGCATGATCTATGGTCTGGAGATCCTGGAGCGGGGTCTGGCCAGCCAGATTGCCGAAAGATGTTTTGAGAATGGCCTGGTCATTGAGTTGGCCGGAGCGGATGATCAGGTGGTGAAATTCCTGCCGGCCCTGACCATCGATGAAGAAACCCTGCTGCGTGGCATTGCCATTGTTGACCAGTCCATCGGTGCGATTCTCCAGGAAAAGAGGGATAATCTGACCGGAGCAATGTAATGATAGTAAGGAAAATCGAGGACATCATCGGCACAGAGCGCGAGGTTAAGGGCGAGGGCTGGACCAGTCGCCGCCTGCTGCTCAAAAAAGATGGCATGGGTTTCTCCTTTCATGAAACCATCATTCCGGCCGGCGCCACCCTGCGCCTCTGGTACAAAAAGCACCTGGAGGCCGTCTATTGCGTGGCCGGCAACGGCAGCATCGAAGATCTTGGCACAGGTGAGACCCATGCCATCGAGGATGGCGTGCTCTATGCCCTCAACAACCATGACCGCCATATCCTGCGCGGCGGCAGCGCGGATATGCGTCTGATCTGCGCCTTCAACCCGCCTGTTACCGGCCGTGAAACGCACGATAGCGACGGCTCCTATGAACTGGTGGAGGAAGACTGATGGCCAGCCATACCGTTGAAAAAATAGGCGGCACCTCCATGAGCCAGTTTGGCGATGTTCTTGACAACATCCTGATCGGCGATCGTAAAGAGGAGGAGCTCTATAACCGCATTATCGTGGTTTCCGCCTATGCCGGCATCACCAATGAGCTTCTTGAGCATAAGAAGAGCAGCAAGTCCGGGGTCTATTCCCTCTTTTCCAGTCATGATGATTCATGGGCCTGGGGCGATGCCATCAGCCAGGTGGGGCAGATGATGTGCGCCATTAATAAAAAGTTGGAGCCTCTCGGCCTGGATGTCCACCAGGCCGACCGCTTTGTCAAGGAACGTATTGAGGGGGTGCGCAGTTGCCTGCTTGATCTGACCCGGCTCTGTTCCTTCGGCCATTTTCAGCTCGATGAACACCTGCTCACTGTGCGCGAGATGCTGTCGGCCATCGGCGAGGCCCACAGTGCCCATAACTCCTCCCTCATCCTCAGCCAGCAAGGGGTTAATGCCCATTTCGTCGATCTTTCCGGCTGGATGGAAACGGAGCAGCTCGCCCTGGATGATAAGATCAGAAAATATCTCAGCGACATCGATCTTAGTTCCGTGCTGCCCATTGTCACCGGCTACACGCAATGCAAGGAAGGGATCATGAACACCTATGACCGGGGCTATACCGAGATCACCTTCAGCAAGATCGCCGTGCTCACCGAGGCCCGCGAGGGTGTTATCCATAAGGAATTTCACTTGAGCAGCGGCGATCCCAAAATTATCGGCGAAGACAAGGTCGAGGTGATCGGCAATACCAATTATGATGTGGCTGACCAGCTTTCCGATCTGGGCATGGAGGCCATCCATCCCGGCGCCGCCCGCGGTATGCGGCGCACTGATATCCCGCTGCGCATCAAGAATGTTTTTGAGCCCGATCACCCCGGCACCCTGATCACCAATGCCTATAAAAGCCCGGAGGCCAAGGTGGAAATCATTGCCGGCCGCAAAGGTGTAACCGGTATTGAGGTGTGGGATCAGGATATGGTGGGGCGCTGGGACCATGATGCCAAGCTGTTATCCCATTTCACCGCCCAGAAAATACGCTATCTGGCCAAGGACACCAATGCCAATACCCTCACCCATTATGTGGCCGCGCCCCTGGCCCGCATCAAAAAATTGAGTGATTCGATTAAGGCATCCTTTCCCAGCGCCGATATCCTGGTGAAGAAGGTGGCCTTGGTCTCCGCCATCGGCTCCAACATGGCTGACACCTGGATTCTGCCCACGGCCGTGCATGCCCTGGCCAATGCCGGCGTCGAAATCCTCGGACTCCATAAATGCATGCGCCAGGTGGATATCCAGTTTGTCGTGGAGGAGGATGATTTCCAGAAGGCCATCTGCGCCCTCCATCAAAACCTGGTGGAAGAGGGACAATAGGATGACTGCTCTTGATGCGGTGGAAAATCTGTACAGCACCAAGCCGGGGCTGGCCATCGTGCTCGGCGTCGTTGTTCTGGTCTGGTTTTCCGGCTCCCGCTTGCCCCTATGGCGTCGCCTGCAAGGGCTCTTTCCTTTCTCTGTCGCCCTCCTTGACCTGGTTTTGGCCCCCATGGCCGTGATCCTGGTCTTTACCTTGCTCCGCAACGTGCCAGGCCCTGCTTTCTTGCCGGCGCCCTGGCTTATCGGTATTTTTTATCTTGTCTTCTGTCTGACCGTAAGCTGGTATGTGGCCAAGGGCGGCTACACCTTTGTCGCCCGCCGCTATATCGGCGAGCGGAGCTCCCATCCGCAATCAATTCCCGGCCTGTTGCGCAGTGTAATCTATGGCGCCTGTCTGCTTACGGGCGCCGGCTTCTTTCTGTGGGTGCAGGACTATTCGTTGACCGGCATCTGGATCTCCACCGGTCTGCTCACGGCCCTCATTGCCTTTGCCCTCCAGCAGACCCTGGGGGATTTTTTTTCCGGTCTGGCCCTGGGGCTTGAGGGCTCCTTCCGGATAGGGGATTGGCTGCAACTGGACAACGGCAGCGAAGGGCAGGTCATTGATCTGAACTGGCGCGCCACCTGGTTGCGGGGCTGGGACAACACCACCCAGGTTATCCCCAACGCCAAACTGGCGGGCCAGGGCTTTAAAAACCTTCATGGTGAGCATCATAGTTACCGGCCCTGGTATTATGTCCAGATTCCCGCCGAGGTCGACCCTCGTTTTGCCAAGGAGCTTTTGCTGGAAGCGGTTTTCAACTGCAAGACCGTTCTCAAGGAGCCGGCGCCCATCATCCGCCTTACCAATGCCTCCACCCTGCCCTATACCTATATGCTGTGGGTCTCCTTTACCAACTATCCGGCCATGTTCCGGGGCCGCGAGGAGTTATACCGGGAGATTCATTACGTTCTCAAACGGGCCGGGGTGACTCCGGCCACCGACATTCATGAATGGCGGAGCCGGCAGGCGAAAATACCCTCGGCCGAGGCGCCCACCATCCAGCTGGCCCTGCGCAGTCTGGAGCTTTTTTACAGCCTGGAAGATGACGAGATTGCCCAGATTGCCATGGCCAGTGAACAGGTCCATTATGATGCCGGGGCCACTATTTTACTGGAAGGCGATTGTTGGGATGCCCTGGATATTGTGGCCAGCGGTATCGTTGACACCAAAATAGAGCTGCCCAATAGGGAAGTGATGAAAATTGGGGAATTCACGGCCGGCGAATATTTCGGTCTGATCTCCATGTTTACCGACCAGCCCGCCGGCTTCAATTATTCAGCCCAGACCGATGTCACGCTGATAAGGGTTGATTTGGACTGTATTCAAGAGGTATTAAAGAAACACCCTGACTTGGCGGATCGCTATGCCGTTATCATCAAACAACGGCTTGATGAGGCGGAACTCTTACGGATGCCCTTCAACCCGACGGGTACCAGCCCGGCAACCCTGCAACAGGTCAAGCGCCTGGTGAAAAAGTTTATCATGACCGGCAGACCAT
>JBFFNX010000045.1:0-16792 GCA_041562995.1 Desulfurivibrionaceae bacterium | reverse complement strand
GCGGCCCACAGCCAGGGCATGGAAGGGCCGGTACTTGGCCTTGATGGTCTTGATCGAGGCCAGGCCATCCACGTAGGCGCAGAGGTCAATGAACTGCTCGGCATGGGCAATATGGGTGGGCTGGACAATGAGGGCGTTATAGCCCTGGTCCTGCAGGATGCCCATGGTCGCTAAGATGCCTTTAACGTGAAGGACCTCAGCAGGTATTTCCGGGTGGGCGGCGGCATAACCGGGGTCGGCGGCGCGTTCCTGCCAGATGGTGCGGATGATATTGGAGGTGAAGGTCAGGGCCACCGGGGTGTGGGGGAAGGCTGCCTTCACCTTGTTTTGGATATTGAGGATGGCGGCCAGAGCCTCGGGTTGGGTGGTGCCGAAGGAGGCGATGACAATGGCCGGCTTGGACTCTTTGCCATAGTGGTTCTGGCTGGCCTGGCAGAGGGTGGCCAGCAGCAGGGTGCAGGTGAGGATAGATGCCTGGATGATTCTCATGGGTGGGGCTCCTTTTTTCTGAAAAGTTAAAATAAAAAAAACCGATTCTCCATAATTGCGAAGGATCGGCTCAGAAAAAAGGTGAACACTCAACCTGGCCAGACCCCTCTCCGCGGAGGTTTCCGGTTGTCCCATTACAATAATGGGGCAACACGTATCCAGGCAGGTCTCCTGACTTTTTTCAGCCGTGGCCGCCTTCCCGTCCTTGCAGACAGTGGCTTTGTGGCCAGAGCAGTTATCTTGCCTGAAAAGCAAGATCGAAAAATTACAGTGGCGGGACCGTTCCCGATTTACACGGGATTCCCTATTATGCCCTTAAAACGGGCACCTGAACAGGGCGTATATGTACAAAATGGGAGATGGGATGTCAAGGATGTTGCGGATTAGCGGGTGACGTTTTACTATGGCTCTTTTAGTCTCCCGGCTCTCTTTGTTTAATAACCTGCTGAAATTATTCGGCTCCCTCAAATAATAAAATGTCTTCATCCTTTCTCATCGCCGGTACCCATTCCGGCTGCGGCAAGACAACAATCAGTCTTGGCCTCATGGCGGCCTTGCGGCAGATGGGCTATGGGGTGCAACCCTTTAAGTGCGGACCCGATTTTATCGATCCCACCCTGCATGCCGTGGTGTGTGGGGAGAGCAGTCGCAATCTGGATCTGCGCATGTGTGGCCATGATTTTGTCCGCCGGCTCTTTGCCAGTCACCAGGCCCAGGTGCGGGTGGTGGAGGGGGTCATGGGGCTCTTTGACGGCGGCGAGGCCTCGGCCGCCTCCCTGGCCAAGGAGCTTGATGTTCCAGTGGTCCTGGTGGTAGATGTCCGCTCCGCCGCTGAAAGTGTGGCGGCGGTGGTCAAGGGTTTTAGCGAACTGGATCCCGAGGTGCGCTTGGCCGGGGTCATTTTTAATAGGGTCGGCAGCCCCAGGCATCTTGAACTTGTCCAGGGGGCGGTGGAGAAGTATTGTCAGGTTCCTGTTCTTGGCTATCTGCCCCGTGATGTGGAGTTTGCCATCCCGGAACGCCATCTCGGCCTCCACATGGGGCAGGAGGCGCTTTCCGCAGAGACCATTAATCGCCTGGCTCAAACCATCCTCCACTATGTGGACGTGGGTGGCTTGCTGTCGTTGAGCAAGGATGACAATGTCTTGACCGCCGAAGGCGGTGATGTTGAGCAACCCCTTACCTCGTCAGGCCACAAAAAACGGCTGGCCGTGGCCCGTGATCAGGCCTTTTGTTTTTATTATCAGGATAATTTTGATCTGCTGGAAAAGGCCGGCCTGGAGCTTGTTTTTTTCAGCCCCCTCCATGACCAGGCCCTGCCGACCAATATCGACGCGATCTATCTGGGCGGCGGCTATCCCGAGCTTTTCGGGGCTGAGCTGGCCGCCAATACCACGATGCGTAAGGCGCTGAAAAGCTGGTCGGAGCAGGGCGGCATCCTCTATGGCGAATGCGGTGGCTTTATGTATCTCACCGAGGGCATTGTTGATCATGACGGCGACTATCACCAGATGGTAGGGGCCTTCCCGGTCCAGGCCAGGATGGCCAAGCGCCTGCGCAGCCTGGGCTATCGCGAGGCCAGCCTGATCAATGAGAGCCTGTGGGGGGGCAGGGGTGATGTCCTGCGCGGTCATGAGTTTCATTACTCGGAGATTGATGCGATGCCGGTGGAGATTGCCCGGGTCTATGAGCTCCAGGATGGCCGGGCTGAAGGCTATCAGCTCCGCAACACCCTGGGCGGCTATCTTCACCTTCATTTTGGCGGTACGCCGGGGGCGGTGGAGTGGTTTGTTGAAAAGTTGGCGGGATGACGAAAGAGCTTGAGTCTGTTTTTTGTCCCCATTCAGCCCTGAGCGAGTAAGGAGCCGAAAAAGGGACAAGCATTGCGGCATGTTTGAGCACCCACACTACGGGCATAAACTTCGCGAGTTTCCACAATGCCCTTTTTTAGGCGGAAGGCGAGCGGTGCCGAAGGCCAGGGCTGAATGGGGTGCCCTTTTTCTGTTATTTTTTGGGCAATCAAAAAGTGACGCAAGATGTTAACACGTAGAGAGGCCATAGAGGCCTCCGGTCTTCCAGTGTATTGCCTGATAAAAATGAATTATGTTTATGACCGATCGTAACCCTCATAACAGCCCCCCCTATGTGCTGCTCATGGCCCTCAGCCTTGTATTGGTTCTGGGGATCATTGTTTCGGCCGGCATGGGCTATCTGGCCATTTCACCTGGCGAGGTGGCCCAGATCATCTGGGCCAAGATAAGCGGCAGCTCCCTGGCCCCTGGTCTTGATCCGACCTTTGGCTATGTGGTCTGGGACGTGCGCCTGCCGCGCATCCTGACGGCGGTGCTGGTTGGCGGCACTCTGGCCGTGGCTGGTGTCCTGTTTCAGGCCATCCTGCTCAATCCCCTGGCTGATCCCTACACCCTGGGGGTGTCCTCCGGGGCCGCCTTTGGCGCCGCCCTGGCCCTGCTGATTAACATCTCCTTTATCAGTTTCTACTCCGTGCCTCTCTTTGCCTTTGTGGGGGCGGTGGCCACCCTCTTTGTTGTGCTGGCCCTGGCCTCGGTCGATGGGAGGCTGGGCACCAACACCCTGATTCTCTCCGGGGTCATTGTCGCTGCCATCCTGTCGGCCGGCATCGGCTTTATCAAGCATCTTGCCGATGAGCAGGTGGCGGTGATCATCTTCTGGCTCATGGGCAGCTTTGCCTCCCGCACCTGGCCCCATGTCCTGCTGGTGCTTGTCGCCGCCCTTGTCGGTCTGCTCATCGCCTTTTATTATGGCAGGGATCTCAATATCATGGCCCTGGGCCAGCGCAGCTCCGATTCCCTGGGGGTGGATACGGCCCGCACCCGCAAGATCCTCCTGGTGGCGGGGTCGTTGGTGACCGCCGCCTGTGTTTCGGTCTCGGGTATCATTGGTTTTATCGGTCTTATCACCCCCCATCTCATGCGTTTTATTGTCGGCCCGGATAATAGGAAGCTTGTCCCCGTCTCTTTTTTGGCCGGGGCCATCCTGCTCCTGGGGGCCGATACCTTGACCCGGGCGGTCCTGCCCTCGGAGGTTCCCATCGGCGTGCTCACCGCCCTTATTGGTGGGCCCTTTTTTTGTTATATCTTCAGGAAGAAACAGCTCCATGGCCTTTCTTGACGCCGACAAGATATCCTTCGCCTATGGCGAGCACACAGTGCTCCGCGATGTCAGCCTTGCCCTGGAGCCTGGAAAGTTCTATGGCCTGCTCGGGCCAAACGGCAGCGGCAAGACCACCCTCCTTGATCTGCTCATTGCCAACCGCCGGCCCTCGGCCGGCTCTGTTTGCCTCCATGGCCAAGAGCTTGGCAGCTATTCCCGCCAGGAGTTGGCCCGCCAGATGGCCCTCATCCCTCAACAGTTTGATCTCGGTTTTGATTTCAGCGTGAGCGAGGTTGTCCTCATGGGCCGCCATCCCCATATCCGCCGTTTCGCCTCTCCCGGCCCTGAGGATCTGGCCCGGAGCAAGGAGGCAATGGTTGATCTGGAGGTGGAGCATCTCAGTGAACGTCTCATTACCACCCTGTCAGGCGGTGAGAAACAGCGGGTTGTCGCGGCCCGGGCCCTGGCCCAGGATGCACCGCTGCTCATCATGGATGAGGCCACGGCAAACCTTGATATCCAGCACACTATCCAGATCTTTCAAGTGGTGCGCCGCAAGGTGCAAGAGGGTGGCATCGTCCTGGCCGCCATCCATGACCTCAACCTGGCGGCCGCCTTTTGCGATGAGATTTTTCTGTTAAAGGAGGGCCACCTCCATGCTGCTGGTTCACCTCAGGAAATTCTGGTGCCGGCAATGATTGAGGCGGTGTACGGCATTGCTTGCCAGGCCTCATTTAATGATTTTAATCAGAGCCACCAGGTTTCCTTTCAGTGGCGACAGGATAACCGTTGATGCCGAAATTTGTCCTCTGCCTGCTGACTGCAATTTCTCTCCTTTGTCTGCCCGCCCGGGCGGCAGCGGCCGAGTTCCTTGACGATAATGGCCGGACCATTCGTTTCGATACACCCTTTAGCCGCATAATCTCTCTCTACCCGGCCCACACCGAGAATCTCTTTAGCCTGGGGCTGTCAGGGGAAATAATCGGCGTTGCCAACAGCGACGATTTTCCGGCAGCGGCCCTGGAGAAGAAACACTTCCACTACCGGGAGGATGCGGAGAAATTTATCGCGGCCCAACCCGATCTCGTTCTTGTCCGGCCCATGATCATGCGTTCCCATCCCCAGCTCATGGAGCAGTTGGCAAAGGCCGGGATAACAGTGGTTTCTCTGCAGCCCACCTCCATTGAGACCATGTTCTCCTACTGGCAAAAGCTGGGCCTGCTCACGGGCCGGGAGAGGGAGGCTGTCCGCATGGTGGATCTTTTCAAGGAGGGATTGTCCGCCCTTGGCCGCTGCACCGCAAGTCTGGGGCCCGGCCAACGTAAAAAGGTCTATTTTGAGGCCATCCACAGCAAAATGAAGACCTTCATGCCCACCTCCCTTGCTATCTTTGCCCTGGAGAGTGCCGGAGGCATTAATATCGCCGCTGATGCCAGCCAGGTGCGTAACACCAATATCGCCTATTATGGCAAGGAGCGTATCCTCGCCAAAGGCAGAGAGATTGACGTCTTTTTGGCCCAGCAGGGCGTGATGAACCGGGTTGATGAGGAGCTGATCAAACAGGAGCCGGGCTTCATGGCCATCAAGGCCGTTTTTGAGGGCCATATCTATTTTATTGACGAAGAGCTTATTGCCCGACCTACCATGCGGCTTCTTGAGGGGATCAGGCAGATTGGCGCCATGCTCTATCCGGAGCTGTTTTAGGGGCGGTCAGGAATAATGATGGAAATAAGGGAAGGCAGCCGCAGCCGCAATAATAAGCTCATCTTTATCACCGCCGGGGTGATTTTGATGCTCATTCTTCTTTCCCTGCAGACCCAGCCCAAGGGCAAGGTGGTGAAGATCAGTGTGGGGGACAGTAGTTTCCAGGTGGCCAATATGTTGACCAGGGCAGGGATTGCCTTCAAGTCCCTTGTTGTGGAGGGCGGGGAGGGTATTGTGGTGGACTATAGCCCTGTGTCGCCCCTGGCCCGTCTCAATACAAAAGGAGCTGGCAGCCACTATGAGATCTTCTTTGGTAAGGGCAAAGTGGCTGAAATTATCTGGCGCGATAAGCACGGTGAAAAGCTGGCCAGCCTTCTTTCTGCGCAAGTGAAGGCGAGTAGGTAGTGGCTGTCGGTCTGTAGCCGGCGGTTGCTTGGATTTTGCTAAAAAAAGGTGTGTCAGGGTTATTTTAGGATTTATTGCAAATGCCTGTGATAGGATGGGTAACTAAGTGGCCGAAACGATTTGCTTCCTTACCTCTTTTTTTAAAATAATTTGGTTGGTAACATTTATTTTATGACTTCTTCACTGGACGAATTTTCCTCTGGAAATGGGATAGAAAAAAAGATTTTGGGTCAGGCAGCCCTGGCAAAAATCGAACTCGTGCCAACGTCTTATGCCGTCTGGTATGCATATTTTTCACACTCCCATCCGCAGCTCAATAAGGAGGTGGATGCGGTCATTGCCTCCGGGGTATATTTCGACAGCATTCTCCATCAGCAACTTTACAATAAATATCTGCGGGCAGAGACCGAGAGTCTTCTTGTCCAGGACGTTCAGTCTGAAACAGAGGAGCTGGTTAAGAAGGTCTTTGGCGAGATGTTGGGCGCCAATAAGTCGGTGGACAAATATGGCAGTCGTCTGGAAAATTTTGCTGCCAATTTGACCAAGGCCAACGGGTTGGGGGAGATGGCGAAGATTATTAAGGAGATGATCCAAGACACAAACTCCATGGCCGACTCCACCCGCACGATGCAAGAAAAGCTTGATGAGGCGTCCAAGGAAACCCAGGCCCTGCGCTTCAAATTGCAGCTCACCGAAGAAGAGGCTGCCAGGGATGGGCTAACCGGCCTTAACAACCGCAAGGCCTTTGATCGGGAGATGGAGAATCTCTATAAGAAATACCAGAGTGAAGGGCTTGGCTTTTCTCTGCTCATGGTGGACATTGATTTCTTTAAAAAATTTAATGATGATTACGGCCACCAGGTGGGCGATCTTGTTTTACAGACAGTGGGGAATATTCTCCACAACGGGGTGAAGGGCTGTGATTTTGCGGCCCGCTTTGGCGGTGAGGAGTTTATCGTCATCTTGCCTGGAACCAGTCTGGATGATGCCACCATTGTTGCTGAACAGCTACGAATCCAGATCTCTGTCAAAAAAACTGTCTCAGCTGAGACAAAAGAGCCGCTGCGCAGGATTACGGCAAGCATCGGCGTGGCCGAGATTCATAACCAGGATACGATTCGCTCCATTATTGAACGGGCTGACAAGTTGCTCTATCTGGCCAAGGAATCGGGCCGCAATAATGTGAAAAATGAGAAAGATTTATAGGTTATCGCCGCCCGACTCACCAGCTCCCCGCTCAAGCTGATATCCTCCCCCTTTTCACAGATGCGCCACGAGCTTCTCTCGGCGCGATTTAGCTTTTTTTTACCCTCCAGGCTATGTGCCGGAATAGGCCTGGCTTATCATGTCGTAAAAGGCCTGGTAGTGGGGGGGCAGGCTGCGTTTTTTGTGGCGCAGCAGATAAAAACGGCGGGTCATTGCTGGACCTCCCAGGGCGATTTCGCATAGGGTGCCTGCTGCCAATTCCTCAGTAATGGCCATTTTAGAGAGAATGGACACGCCTAGTCCGGCCTTGATGGCCTCCTTGATTGCCGCTGTCGAGCCCAGGGTGGCGACAATCTGCAGGCTTTTTTTCTTTATACCCCTCTCCCCCAAAAAACCTTCAGTAGCCAAACGAGTGCCGGAGCCCTCCTCGCGCTGGAGGAAGGGGGCGCTCAGTACCTTGTTATTCAGGCATTGCTTTGCCAGTGCCGGGATTCCGGCGCAGATGAGCTCATCGTCACAAAAAGGCTGCAGCATGAGCTGCTTTTGTTCAACACGGGCACCAACCACCCCGAAAAGAAGTTCGTGGTTGGCAATCATCTCAGCGATAAGGCCGGTATCATGGATACGTATTTCAAAAGAGACGTCTGGGTGTTCTTTTTTAAAGTGGCTGGCAAGGGCCGGCAGTAGATAGGTGCCGGGTATGGTGGAGGCGCCTATGGTCATGTGGCCGCGGATGGTGTTGCATGCCTCCATCAGCAGATTTGGAATAGCTGCCACCTCCTCAATAACCTGGAGGGCTTTCGGGAGAATAAGCTCCGCTTGGGGCGTGGGAACAATGGTGCGGCCAAGCCTATCAAAGAGCGTGCAATTAAGCTCATGTTCAAGGTTTTTAATATGCTCACTGATGGTGGGTTGGCTGATATGCAGTTCTTCAGAGGCCCGCGAAAAACTGCGGTTTTTGAATACAGCGGCAAATATCTTCAGGTGATGAATGTCCATAGCGCTCCATAGTAATGGATAATAGGTGGGGGACAAGGAAAAAGAATGATAGTCGGCAGCGGAGTTTTGAGAAAAAACCTAACAATACCAAAATCTTTTTATTTCTTTTATAATTTTTTGTGAGGATTCGTTTAGGTGGCAATGTCGGTAAACTGACCATAGTCGGGGGCCTTAGCTCGTCTCGCCTCAAACATCTGTGACATGTTGTCTCTTTTTTTGTGGAAAGAAGAGATATGGCGAGAAAAACAGAGTAATTAGGAGAAAAATGCAACATTAAGAATTTCGTTAAAAGGTGTGGAGAGGGCGCAGGTGGTCGCTAACACCCCATTGTCTCGGGTTTTTTGAGGTGGAGGTAAAAAGCGCGTGTTTATAGAGAAATAGCATGGGTCGTGGCGCGGATTCAAGAAGGAGGCGTGTCTGCAGCCTGTTGATAACTTAAGCAATGTTTTTAGATTTTTACGGGTAACCGTCTTTGACACCTCAGTTCAATCTGACTAAAACAGCGGCACCAAGTTAACACAGTTTCAGCAATACCAATCATTATAAAACATCTTGAGTCGACACCTATGCTGTGGCAGTCCGTAAAAAAGCAACTTTCCCAAAAAATACCTAAAAACGCCTATTCTCTGTGGATATCGCCTTTGAAAGGTCATGAAGCGGATGATGGAGCCCTTGTTTTGACTGGGCCTGACAGTTTTTTTTGCAACTGGGTAAGCGATAAATACCTTGCTGACATTCAGGCCTCTCTGCACGAGATTGGCAAGGAAAATGTGTCTGTTTCCTTTGCCGAGTCTGCTCCATTATTGATCCCTGAGATCACTGATGAACCCCGGCAGA
The DNA here is from genome assembly GCA_041562995.1 of Desulfurivibrionaceae bacterium. Taxonomy (GTDB): domain Bacteria; phylum Desulfobacterota; class Desulfobulbia; order Desulfobulbales; family SURF-16; genus BM506. The sequence continues at coordinate 8,020 of JBFFNX010000045.1, read as the reverse complement.
TGCGTCTGCCTACCATGCCGGTGGTCAGGCAATTCACCAAGGCCCTGAATCCACGATATACCTTTGATGAGTTCATGGTGGGCAATTGTAATATGCTGGCCCATTCCGCCTGTGATGCCATTGCCCACGATAGAAATGATCTCGGCAAGGCCATCTATATTAATGGTGGTACTGGTCTGGGCAAGAGTCATCTGACCCATGCGGTGGCCCATCATATTGTTAACCATGCCCCCTCGACCCGTTTGCATTATCTCACCGCGCAACAGCTCACGGTGGAAATGGTCAAAGGTATTAAGACCAATACCATGGGCAATTTCAAGGATAAGTACCAGAAAGAGTGCGACGTGTTGCTCATTGAGGACGTCCACACCCTGTCCGGGCGGACCAAAACGCAAACCGAGCTTGCCGAGACCCTTGATGTCCTGATGGAATGCGGCAAGCGGGTGATTTTTACCAGCTCAAAATCACCACGGGAAATTGATAATCTTGATGAGGGGCTCCGTTCCCGTTTGGCCTATGGTCTGATCACCACCATCAATCCTCCCGGCTTTAATACGCGGCAGAAGATCATCCAGCGCAAGGCCGCCAATTACAATCTGGCCTTAAATGACAATCTGGTCGGTTATCTGGCCGAGAACGTCAAGGGGGATATCCGTCAGTTAGAAAGTATTATTGTCGGCATCAAGGCCCAGGCCGCACTCCTTGGAGTGCAACCCGATTTTGACATGGTCAAGGAGATCCTGTGTAATTTCATCGGCCAGCATGGTCAGATTTCTGTGGAGATGATCCGTGATTTTATTGCCGGTCAGTACAAGGTGACCATCAACGACCTCCAGTCCAAATCCAGAAAGCGTCTCATCACCTTTCCGCGTCAGGTCTGTATGTATCTGGCCCGCAAGCATACTGAACTGCCCTTGGCGGATATCGGCCGGGCCTTAAATCGCGACCACTCCACCGTCGTTCATGCCGTGCGCACCATTACCACCAAGATTGCCAGGGATGGTTCTACGCGTGGCCAGATTGAGCTGCTTTCCGATAAGTTGGAGAAGAAGTTTTTATAGTACTTAGGGCGATATTTCTGTGAGAAAGGAGTGTTTTGCTCTATTTGGGGGGAAGGGCTGTCGCATATGCGGCAGCCCTTTTTTTGTTATGGCGAAGGAGGGAGGCGAAACCATATTTCAAGATCAGATCTCTGCTTTACCCTTTAATTCTCATATGGTTTCAGCTAACATGAATCACCTTCATGGAATTTCCAGGTGAGATTCTGTCGCCTCAGAAATTCATCATCCTGTTCCTCAAAAGAGATCATGGTCTTTTGTTATTAAAAAGCACCTGATATCCGGTGATTGCATGCCCCTGCCGAAACGTTTCACCAAAATAGTCTGCACCCTTGGTCCGGCCTCCCAGTCGCCCGAAATGATTGAGAAACTCATTGACAGCGGCATGGATGTTGCTCGACTCAATTTCTCCCATGGGGACTTTCAGACCCATGCGGCGGTTATCGCCACCATACGCGCGGTTTCAGAAAAACGTGGCAGAAATGTTGCCATCCTTGCCGATCTTCCAGGTCCCAAGATGCGGGTGGGTGAACTGCAAACCGAGCCCCTCGAACTTGTTGCCAATGAAACCATTATCTTAACCACCGAAGATGTTTGCGGTACCCAGGAACGGGTCTCGGTGAGTTTTCCGGAATTGCCGGAAATAGTGAAGGCTGGTGACATCCTTTTCCTTAATGACGGCCTTATCCAGCTTGAGGTTATGCGGGTGGATGGCATTGATGTCCATTGCCTCATCAGTGTCGGTGGCGAGCTTCGCTCCCGAAAAGGTCTCAATCTGCCAGGGATTGATCTTGGCATCAGTGCCTTTACCGGCCATGACTATGTCTGCTTAAAGTTTGCCCTTGAACATGGGGTTGATGCCATTGGCCAATCCTTTGTCAATAATGGCAAGGATGTCGAGGCCGTTCGTAAGGCCGCAGCCGATCTTGGCCACCAGCCTTTTCTGATCGCCAAGATCGAACGGGCAGGGGCCTTGGACAATATTGACGAAATCTTGAAAGCCGCTGACGGTATTATGATTGCCAGGGGCGACCTGGGGGTGGAAATCCCCATTGAGCGTATTGCCGTGGTCCAGAAAAAAATAATGGAAAAGGCCCTGGCGCTTGGCAGGCCGATTATCACCGCCACCCAGATGCTGGAGTCCATGACCGAACAAAAAAGACCCACCCGGGCCGAGGCCACCGATGTTGCCAATGCCATCCTCGACGGCACCGATTGCGTGATGCTCTCAGCTGAGTCTGCCATGGGCCGCTATCCGCTTGAGGCGGTACGCATGCTGGCCCGCATAGCCGAGGAAACCGAACCTTTCCACGCCGGGAGCAGGCGGTCGCAATTTTTGACCTGCTCTGGCATGGATAGAAAAAATAGCAATAAAGACCTTATTGCCCAGAGTGTTAACTTTACGGTGGAACGGTCCGAGGCCGAGGCCATTTTTGTGCCCACCATGAGCGGCACCGCAGCCCGCAATATCACGCGCTTTCGGATGCCCGTCTGGATTGTGGCTGCGAGCCCAAATCAGACAACGGTCAGGGGCCTGCAATTTTCCTATGGCGTCCATGCCGAGTATGAACCGGAATTTCCAGACAACTGGAACAGGTACGCCAAGAAATGGCTGGCCGACCATAATCTTCCGGGCGCCACGCTGGTTTTGCTGGTCCAGGGTCCGTCACCTCGCCACCCTGAGGCCAATAATTCCATGCAGTTAGTGGATCTCAGGCAACTATGAACGGTCGTTTTCTTCCCCTTCTCCGTCGCCTGGATGCGCCCCCAAGGTGTTTGTGGTAATTGCAATCCCACCCTGTATGTGATAAGAATTGCTTCATATTTTACCATTCATGGGAGCACGGCTAAACACCCCGTTGGTCATCCGTGCTGTCTTTAAAAAAATAAAGGAACAACTATGACGACCCAAACGATTATCTACACAGAAATTGATGAAGCGCCTGCCTTGGCTACCCATTCGCTGCTCCCCATTCTCCAGGCCTATACCAAGGGTTCCGATATCGCCATTGTAAAAAAAGATATCTCCCTGGCCGGTAGAATTATTGCCAATTTCCCTGAAAATCTCACCGAGGAGCAAAAGGTTTCTGATGATCTGGCTGAACTCGGCAGGTTAGTCAAGCTGCCGAACACCAATATCATCAAGCTTCCCAATATCAGCGCCTCTGTGCCCCAGCTCCAGGAGGCCATTAAAGAGCTGCAGGACAAGGGCTATAATATTCCGGACTATCCTGAGGAGGCCAAAACAGAGGACGACAAAGAACTGCAGGGCCGTTTTGCCAAGGTGCTCGGCAGTGCCGTTAATCCAGTGCTGCGCGAAGGAAATTCTGATCGCCGGGCCGCGGCCTCGGTGAAAAAGTTTGGTCAAAAGAATCCCCATCGGATGATGAAGGCGTGGCCCGCGGTCTCCAAATCCCGGGTGGCCCATATGACCGGTGGCGACTTTTACGGCAGTGAAAAATCCCTGACCGTTTCTGAGGCCTGCGATGTCAGGATCGAGCATGTGGCGGCGGACGGCGCCATCACCGTCCTTAAGGAGAAAACTCCCCTGTTGGCCGGTGAGGTTCTTGATGCCTCGGTGATGAATGTCAGCTCCTTGCGTCAGTTTTATACTGAGCAGATTGCCGCGGCTAAGGCTGACGGCGTGCTGTTGTCGCTGCACCTGAAGGCGACCATGATGAAGGTGTCTGACCCCATCATGTTCGGTCATTGTGTCTCTGTCTTTTATAAGGAAGTCTTTGCCAAGCATGCGCAAGTCATCAGCGACCTTGGGGTCAATGTCAACAATGGCCTGGCTGATCTCTATGCCAGGATCGCCAAGCTGCCCGAGGCCCAAAAAACCGAGATTGAGGCGGATATCATGGCCTGTTATCAGAGCAATTGCGAACTGGCCATGGTGGACTCAAGCAAGGGCATCACTAATCTCCATGTTCCCAATAATATCATTGTTGATGCCTCCATGCCGGTGGTTATCCGTGACGGTGGCCGGATGTGGGGGGCTGACGATAAGCTGCACGACACCATCGCCATGGTGCCGGATCGCTGTTATGCCACGATCTACCAGGAGGTGGTCGAGGATTGCCTGCGGAACGGGGCCTTTGATCCTGCCACCATGGGCTCGGTTTCCAATGTCGGCCTGATGGCCCAGAAGGCCGAGGAGTACGGCTCCCACGACAAGACCTTTGAGGCACCGGTCACCGGCACCATCCGTATGGTTGACATCTTGTCCGGTGCTATCTTGCTTGAACAAGTGGTTGACAAGGGTGATATTTTCAGGGGCTGTCAGACCAAGGATGCCCCCATCCAGGACTGGGTCAAACTGGCGGTCAACCGGGCCCTGGTCGCCGGGGTTCCCGCCATCTTTTGGCTTGATGAAAACCGCGGCCACGATGCCGAGCTGATCGCCAAGGTCAATGCCTATCTGGCCAACCACGACACCAGCGGCCTGGAGATCAAGATCATGCAGCCGGTGGAGGCCATGCGCCTGTCGCTGGCCCGGATCAGAAAGGGACAAGATACCATCTCGGTGACCGGCAATGTCCTGCGTGATTATCTGACTGATCTCTTTCCGATCCTTGAGCTCGGAACCAGCGCCAAGATGCTGTCCATCGTGCCGCTGATGAACGGCGGCGGTCTCTTTGAGACCGGCGCCGGCGGCTCGGCACCCAAGCATGTTCAGCAATTTTTGCAAGAAGGCCATCTGCGCTGGGATTCCCTGGGTGAGTTCTGCGCCCTGGTCCCCTCTTTTGAGCATCTGGCCGCCACCTATAATAATAAGAGGGCGGCCCTTTTCGCCGAGACCCTTGATCAGGCCATTGGCAAACATCTGGAAAATGAGAGATCGCCATCGCGTAAGGTGGGTGAACTCGATACCCGCGGCAGCCATTTTTACCTGGCCCTTTACTGGGCCCAGGCCCTGGCTGCCCAGGGCAAGGATGCTGAGCTTGCCGCCCGCTTTACCAAGGTGGCGGCTGAACTTGCTAGCAACGAAGCTAAGATTGTCGACGAGATGAAGAATAGTCAAGGCCAGGCCGTGGATATTGGCGGTTATTTTCGGCCCGATGTTGAGAAAATTACACAGGCCATGCGGCCCAGTGCCACCTTTAACGCCATTATTGATGCCCTTTAATCGCTTTTCGGCGTGGAAGCGTCGTGACGAGAAAAATTTTGCCATTTCCCCTCCTCCTGGCGTAGAGTGTTTAGGATATACCTGGGTAATAGGAGGGCTGGGGCAACTATGCCCTTGCCTTCGGTCTATTCTTGAAAATCAGGCGAGGAGTTAATAATGACAAAGGTAAAAATCGGTTTTATGCTGTCAGCAGCACTGCTTCTGTATGGTTCTTCGGCCCTGGCTGAGAAACCGTCTGTTGAGATGGGCAAGGAACTTTTTAACAATCCTGGCCTCGGGGCCTCGCAGAACGCTATTAGTTGTGGCGCCTGTCACCCCGGTGGCGAAGGTATGGCAAAGGCAGGTGGCAACCCCCAGCTCGCCGCCATGATTAACAGGTGCATTGAAGGACCTTTGAAGGGTGAAGCGTTGAGTGAAAAATCCGTGGCCATGGAGTCGCTTAAACTCTATTTGCAATCACTGGCCAAGTAAGGCCGTTTAGGCAGCAGTTTTTTAGTAAGGAGAATAATACGTGAAAAAGAGATGTTTTGTGGCGCTTCTGGTCGGGGCCATGGTTGCCGGGCCTTTTTGGGTCATGGCTGCTGATAACGGTCCCGAGACCATTGATTTAAAAGAAGCCTTTAAGGTTGAGGGTAAGAAGCAGGCCGTGATTTTTCCCCACCGCAAGCATCAGGCCAGCCTGGCCTGCGCAGCCTGCCATCAGGACCCCAAGGGCGGTGGTGATCTGGTTGTGGAGTTTGTCAATAAGGCTGGTGCCGGCAATGATTTTCATAAGAAATTTTGCTGGCCCTGTCATGTGGATATGAGCGTGCCCAAGGGTAAATCATGCTCCACCTGTCATAAATAATATTTTTTTATCCGCCTGCCCTCGCCTTAGTTTGCTCCGTGGCGATGGCAGGCGTACCCTCTCTCCTCTTTTTCCTTCCCTCTTCCCCGTCAAAGGGGACAACGCGCCGCTGCTCGGTTGCATTTTCTCGGTTTTATGAATATAAAAAGCTGGTCTGAGAAGTTGCCAGTGTAAGGCATAATGCTGTGGTGTGAAACTATGGCTTCTCCATAGGCACCCCTATCCTCAAATGGAGTCCATTCCTATGTCTGCCCCGCTCCTGCCTGAACATATCAGCCAGCGCCTTGCTGCCATCTATGAAGAGATAGAAACGCAGTATGACGTGGTGGCCAAGCAGTTTGATTTTAGCTGCAGCGGCTGTCCTGATAATTGCTGCGACAGCTATTTTCAGCACCATACTTACAGCGAGTGGGCCTACCTCTGGCAGGGCCTGGCGGAGCTGCCAGCTGAAAAGAGACAGGAATTTGAACGTCGTTCCCGGGAGTATGTCGCCCAAAGCCAGGAGATTCTGGCTCGTGGTGAGCGCCCGCAGATCATGTGTCCCCTCAATGATGCCGGCCTCTGTGGCCTCTACAGGCATCGCCTTCTCATCTGCCGCCTCCACGGCGTGCCCTCTGCAATGACCAGGCCCGATGGCCAGCAACTCCTCTTTCCCGGCTGTTTCCGCTGTCAGGAAATCACCGGTGATAGCCAGGATGTGCCCCACATGGAGCGCACCAAAATTTTTCAGCAGGTGGTCCAGGTCGAGGTGGAGTGGCTGGGGGTGAAGAGAAACGTTCTGCCCAAGGTCAAAATGACCATCGCCGACATGATCATCAAGGGGCCGCCGCACTTCACCCACTGCCAGGTGTGATGGCCTCGCACCAAAGCTACCCTGGGGCCCGGAGCTAACAGAAAGCCCGGGCCGAACTCTTTACTCAAGGGCCTGGGGCGTCATATGGAGGGGCCATATTGTCAGGACAAAATAGCCGCCAGTGTCGTTCTTCACAGCTAGACCCCTGCCGCATCAGCTGTTTCTTGCTGTGCTACGGTCTGCTGTTGGTCGCCCAGGTCCACGCTGCTGAACCGATGCTGCCCCAGGTCTATTCCGAAGGTCTTGATGTGTCTGGTTGGCTGATGAGTGAAAAACTGGATGGCGTGCGCGGCTATTGGGACGGGCACCAGTTATTGTCGAAAAACGGTACAGTCCTTGCCCCGTCGCCGGCATTTATCCACAATTTCCCCACCTTTCCAGTGGAGGGGGAACTCTGGGGCGGGCGCGCTGGCTTTGCGCGCACCGTGGCCATTGTCAAAAAACAGCAACCCCATGATGGCTGGTTGCAGCTCAAATTCGCCATTTTCGACGTGCCGCACGAGCCCGGCGCCTTTCCCGTCCGAATCGATAAGGCGCGCACCTGGTTTGCCAGCCATCCTTCCCCCTATGCCTTTGTAATCCCCCAGACCATGGTTCGGGATCAAGCCCATCTCCACCAAGAACTGGTGCGGATCGAAGGACTCGGTGGCGAGGGGATCATTGTCCGCCGGCCGGAGGCCCTTTACGCGGCCGGCCGCAGTCCTGATATCCGCAAGGTCAAAAGCTCTCAGGATGCCGAGGCCCAGGTGGTTGGCCATCTGCCCGGCAAGGGTAGAAACAGCGGGCGGCTCGGGGCCCTGCTCGTTGAGCTGGATGATGGGACACGCTTTAGGATTGGTGGTGGCTTCAGCGATGGCGAACGGCAATCGCCGCCGCCGGTTGGGGCGATTGTCACGTTCAAGTTTTACGGGAAATATGCGTCTGGAATTCCAAAATTCCCCTCGTTCTTGCGGGTCCGGAATGACACGGAGTTGTAAGCGAAAACGGGCGGCTCGGGCAGAAGAGGGGCTCGGTCAGCTTATCCTTGGAAGCCTTCTGCGGTGGGATAGCGCCGCCCGAAACCAAAGGCCTTGCTGGTGACCTTGAGGCCCATGGCAGCCTGTTTGCGCTTGTATTCATTTGTTTTGACGCGG
>JBFFNX010000044.1:0-16855 GCA_041562995.1 Desulfurivibrionaceae bacterium | reverse complement strand
GGATTCTGGCCCGTTCACGGACCACATCAAGCAATTTAACCTTGAGCCACTTGTGCGTTTTCCAGAGCTCCTCGTCTGGGATCTCATCTATCAAATCCCAGAGGTAGGGGTTGTCATGGTCGGCAAGCCAGCCGGAGCCGAGATGCTCATTAAAAAGGAGCTCCATCTTCGGCTCAACCCAGGTTGGCACATGCACGCCGTTGGTAATGTGATTAATTTTTTTTCTGCCGGTTTTCTGCAGGAGATCTCCCCATACCCGTGTCGCAACCTCGCCATGTTTTTTGCTGACACCGTTTTGGTAAGCGCTGAGTCTCAGGGCGAAAGCGGTCATGTTGAAGCCTTTTTCACCGAGGTCTGAATTCATCCCTAGCTCTAAAAAAAATTCGCGGCTCATGTGCAAGGAGGGCCAGAACGCCTGGAAATACTTTTCCATGAGGGCAAAGGGGAAAACATCGTGGCCGGCGGGCACCGGGGTGTGGGTGGTAAAGACCGTGGTCTGACTGACCTGCTTCAGCGCCTCAGGCAGATTGCCCCCGCCGTTGATATTGTCGCGCAGCCGTTCAAGGATGGCAAAGGCGGCATGACCCTCATTGAGGTGGACCAACCGCGGTTTAATGTTAAGGGCTTCGAGCACCTCCATGCCGCCGATGCCGAGCACAATCTCTTGGCGCAGCCGCTGTTCCGCATCCCCGGCGTACAGCCTGGAGCAGATTGTCCGGTTCCAGGGCTGATTCATGTCAATATCGGTGTCCAACAGGTAGAGGGGCACTCTGCCCACTGCTACCTTCCAGACCGTGATGTAGATTGGTGGTTCAGTGAGGGGGACCTGGATAATAAGAGGGCTGCCATCCTTGGCCATCACCCTGGAAATGGGAGCCATTTCGCGCTCCAGCATGACTTTTTCATTTTCTTGCCAACCGGCCTCGCTCATGCGCTGATGGACGTAGCCCTCAGGGTACATAAAGCCTATGGCCACCAGGGGAATATTGAGATCGCTGCATTCCTTGACAAAATCCCCTGCTAAAAAGCCAAGCCCGCCGGCATAAAAGGGCAAGGAGTGGTGCAGTCCGTATTCGGCGCTGAAATAGGCAATGGGGGAGTTATCAGACCAGCAGGAAGAGGGGAGGAGGGGGCAGCCGGTCTGACCCAGATAGGCATGAAATCTGGACAGGGTCAACTGGTAATGGCGGTGATAGTCAGGGTCGTTTGCCGCCCGGTGCAGGGTTTTAAGGGGTAATTCTTTCAACATCCGGTCAGGGTTATGAATACTCTCCTTCCAGACCTGGCGATCCAGCAGCTTAAAGAGCATGCGGGCGGCAGGGTGCCAGCTCCACCAGAGGTTTTCAGCTAACTCTTCCAAGCCGGCAAGGCTGTCGGGGAGATTCGGGAACTCTCGGTCCGTTATGGGGAGGGTCATGTTACTATCCCAGCCATTTTTTTAGGGGGAGGGCTGCCTGCTACAATTCAGACTCTACTCTGCAAACATTTCCGGCATAGGAAAAGCTTATAATTTTTGCAATATCGTCGTCAATTTTAATACGTTCAGAAAGGAGCAACCAGCGGCGCTGGAAACCGACTAAAGGCAGGTCTTGATGGTCTCAAATAAGATACGGAGCTGGTTTCAGCGCGGCCATATTTTTTACTGAATAAGCCGTTTGCGGATGAGATAAATGGCAAGTTGGCAGGTGAAAACAGTAAGGCACAACAAGCCTATGATTTTCAGGAGCCATGGCTGGTCAAACTGGCCGTAACAGAACATGCGGGACAAGGTGACCACCGGCGTCAGAGGTAGTAGTTCGAAGAATGTCCTGGCTGTATCAGGTATGGTGTGGAGGGAGAAGAAAATGCCTGAGAAAAGAAAAAAGGGCGTGAGAACAAGGGAAATAAAGTAATTGAAAAATTCGTAATTGGAGGCCAGGGCGGTCATGATGAGACCCAGCGCCGCGAAAAAGACCCCGGCCAGCAAGAGCAGCGGCAGCAGGGCAAGGGTCCATGGTGAAGGCCAGACCCCGAAAAGCGGCAGCGCGGCAAGCATGATGATGCCGGACAGCAATCCCTTGCTGGCACCCCAGAAAATCTCACCCATGACTATATCGGTGACGCCGAGCGGGGTGACCAGGATGGCCTCATAGGTCTTCTGGATCGCCAGCTTGGTGTACGCGCCGTACGTTGTCTCAAAGGCGGCGCTGTACATCACGGCTGAACAGGCAAGCCCGGGGCCGAGAAATTGGAGATAGGTCAAGCCGTCGATGGGCCCCACCTCTTTGCCGAGCCCATAGCCCATTGCCAGCAGAAAGAGCAGCGGTTGTCCCAGGTTGCCGATCAGGGTAGAGGTTATGTGCTTGCGCCATATCAGATTGTTACGCCGCCAGACTTTCCAGAAACGAAAAGATGTCATGATTCCCTCAATGACCTGCCGGTCAGCTGGATAAAGAGATCTTCCAGGTTGGCTGGTCTGCGCAGCCATTTACGAGAGTTTTTCAGCAGGGCTTCGAGGCGGCTGCAGTCTTCCTGGGTGTAAACGTAAAGTCTGTCACTGACCCGTTCGGTGGTGGCGTTACATTTTTTGAAAGAGTCTTGCAGGGCGTCAAGTTCCGCTTGCGAACCTTCCACCTCAAAGACCTCGATGCCAACAAGCTCTTTGATCAGGCGTTGCGGGTTGCCCTCGGCGACGATGGTGCCGTGATCAAGAATAAGCACTCTGTGGCTAAGCCTCTCCACCTCGTCGAGATAATGACTGGTCAGCAGCATGGTAATTCCTTTTTCCTGGAGCATTTCAAGGTGTTGCCAGATCAGGTGGCGGGACTGGGGGTCAAGACCAACCGTGGGCTCGTCAAGGATGAGCAGTTTCGGCTCATTCATGAGGGCGCGGGCAAGCAGCAATCTTCGCCGCTGCCCCCCTGACAGGTGTTCGATGATTTCATCCCGTCTATTGGCTAAGGCAAAAAACTGGAGCAGCTCAGCAGCCTTTGCCAAGGCAGTCTTATGGGGGATGTTGAAATAAGAGGCATAGGTGAGCAGGTTTTCCTGGACGCTGAGATCAGGATCCAGGCTGTCCGCCTGGGGCACAACACCGATGAGGCGTTTGGCAGCAGGTAGCTGCTTAGGAATGTCCATGTCTAAAAGAGTGATGCGGCCACTGCTTTTCATCACCAGCCCGAGCAGCATTTTAATGGAGGTTGTCTTGCCGGCCCCGTTCGGCCCTAAAAGCCCGAGACATTCTCCCCGCTGGATGGAAAAATTGATGTTGTCCACTGCACAGCGGTCACTGAAAAATTTTGTCAGCCCTTCAACGATTACCACCGGGGGAGAATCAGAGTCGGTTGTCATACTTATATTGTATTCCACTTGGGTTTGAGCAAAACAAGAAGCGCCCTGTTAACAAACTGATTCATGATGAATAATTGCCTATTTTAAAAATCTCATTCCGAGGCAGCAGTCCGCTCCGCAGCGCTCATCCGTCGAAAGCTGCGGCTTTCAGCGAAGGGTTATGCACTGCTATTATTTTATCATTGTTGACGCTTTTTGGCGACTTCCTCAAGGTTTGTTCGTATATTTTTTAGACAGATATTATGGTAAAAAAAGGGCTATAAAAACTGGGAGGCATGTGACAAGATGAAGAAGATCTGAATTTAGCGTGGTAATCGGTATCTATTTTCTTAACAGGAGGAGCGCACGATAAGATCATCGGGCAAAATGGCAAAACATCTTTACTGAAATTGATAAAGCAGCGCTGTGGATTATCCCGTAACCCATTCCGGCGTATTGCTAAGATCCTGTTCGGCGTCCTTCCCTGTGGACCGCCTCTGGCTTGGTACTTTTAAAAAATCACTGCGCTCACATGGAGTTCCGGGAGTTAATAGATGTTCGAATGGATTACCAGTATAGAAGCATGGGTCGCCCTTGGCACCTTAACAGCCTTGGAAATTGTCCTGGGCATAGATAACATTATTTTTATCTCCATAATTGTGGGGCGCCTGCCGGCAAGCCAACAAAAGTTTGCTAGAAATACGGGGCTCGCCTTGGCCATGGCAACCCGTCTGGCCCTCCTGTTTTCCATAGCCTGGATAGTCAGCTTGACCCAACCATGGTTTAGCGTGCTGGGCCGTTCTATTTCTGGAAGAGACATTATTTTGATTGGGGGCGGTCTTTTTCTCCTGACCAAAGCTACTCATGAAATACATAACAGCCTGGAAGGAACAGACGAGCATGGCCCAGCACTGAGCACCGCAAGCATGGGAAGCGCTCTGCTGCAAATTGCCATATTTGATATGATCTTTTCGCTGGATTCGGTGATTACCGCTATCGGTTTGGCGCAAAAATTTACTGTTATGGCCATTGCCATCATCATTGCTGTCGGGGTCATGCTGTTTGCCGCCAAAGCAATAGGTGATTTCGTTGACAACCATCCAACCATAAAAATTCTGGCCCTATCGTTTCTCATCATGATAGGCGTTACCTTGATTGTTGAAGGGTTTGATGTCCATGTCCCTAAAGGGTACATATATTTCGCCATGGCCTTTTCGGTTTCCGTCGAAATGCTCAATCTGCGCTTACGTGAAAAACGAGCGGTTCCCCTGAAATTACATAAAAAGATGTGATTGGCCTGAGGCGTCAGCCCTTTTGTCGCAGGGTGCTCCACCAGATCAAGCAGTGGCTCATGGTACGCAATGATTGGCCGACGATGGGTGCTGCCTGCCAAGATCTAGCTGTTATTCGTGGAAAGGGCCGCCTTGAAACCGGCAACCAGATCGAGGAGTTCCGAGGTGACGGTGGCCTGGCGCTTGATGCGGAATTCACCCTGCAACTCCTCGACATGCTCTTCGATATTCTTCTCCGCGCTCTGCAGGGAACGCAGGCGGCTGGCCTGTTCACTGGCCAGGGATTCGGCCTGGGCCCGAAAGAGGCTGACCATGAGATATTGGCGGACAAGGCCGGAAAAGAGTTTGTCCGGGCGGATACGGTGAGAGGGTAAGGTGGGACCCTGCCAGGGGGAGGAAGCCAGGCCCTGCAGGTGTCCTTTGTCAAGCGGCAGCAGCACCTCATGGCTGGGCTCAGCTGCGGTGAGGCGCTCGTAACGGTTGTAAAAGATTTCCACGTGGCGAATCCGTTCCTGGCTCAACCATTGCTCCAGGGTGAGAAGGACCTGATAGACATTCATGTTGATGCCGCTCACTGAGCCCGGCACCCAGAATTGCTCGGTAATGGGCAGGCCGGACGCCTCCAGTCGGGAACCGATACGGGCCCCGATCACCAGTAACTTCAGGTGCTGGGCCTCAATATGATGGCTGCGCAGATGGTCGCCGATAAACTCGGCAAGTTTTTCATTAAAGCGACCGCAGAGGCCTTGATCTGAGCCAAAGACCACGAGAACGCGCGCCGCTTCTGGTGAATCAGGAGGCGAATGGGGCAACGGCGTTTCGCGCAGGGCAACGATCAGGCCCTGGTCGATTACCTCGACAAAGGAGTCCAGCGATTCCAGGGCCCGCTCATACTGGCGGATACTGACAGCGGCCAGGGTCTTCATGCTCTTGACGATGCCCTGCAGCTTGGTGGTGCTGGTGATCCGTTTGGACAGAGATTGCAAGGATTCCATGGTTATTTCATCCCGGCAAGGGCCTGCAGGCAGGCGGTATGCAGACCAATCTTATCTTCATCAGTCAGGCCCTCGCCGCCCCGTATCTTCTCACAGACTTTGGGCAGTGCCTCGCCAATTTGCTCAGCAATTCGGCGCTCCGCCTCCTTGATCTTCTTGACCTCGATGGCATCAAGCAGCCCGGCGTTCAAGGCAAAGAGCACGGCAATCTGTTCATAATCCTTGAGTGGGGCATAGCGTTTCTGTCGGAGCAGCTCGCGCAGGCGTTTGCCCCGTTCGATACTGTTCTTGGTTGTCTCATCAAGGCGGGTGGCGAAACGGGCAAAGGTTTCCAGTTCCTCAAACTGCGAATAGGAGAGGCGGAGTTTGCCCACCAGGTCGCGGTAGGCCCGTTTTTGGGCCTTGCCGCCCACCCTTGAAACCGACTTGCCGACATCCACGGCCGGCAGCACACCCTTGGCAAAGAGGTCAGGGGAAAGATAGAGCTGGCCGTCGGTGATGGAGATGATATTGGTGGGAATATAGGCGGAGAGGTTCTGGGCCTCGGTCTCGACAATGGGCAGGGCGGTCATGGTGCCGCCCCCGAACTCTTGGCGGAGACGGGTGGAGCGTTCAAGCAGCCGCGAATGGATGTAGAAGATGTCGCCGGGGTAAGCCTCGCGGCCCGGTGAGCGTTCAAGGAGCAGGGAGATCTCCCGGTAGGCCCGGGCATGGCGGGTCAGATCGTCATAAACGATCAGCACGTCACGGCCCTGCTCCATGAAATACTCGCCGATGGTGGTGGCGGCATAGGGCGTTATATATTGCAGGCCAGGGGCATCCTGGCCGCTGGAGGCCAGAATAATCGTGTAGGGCAGGGCGCCCTGCACCTCGAGTTCATGCATGACCTTGGCAATGGCTGATTCGCGCTGGCCGATGGTGGCATAGATACAGATAACATCCTTGTCCTTTTGATTGACGATGGCATCCAGGGCAATGGCGGTCTTGCCGGTCTGCCTGTCGCCGAGAATGAGTTCCCGCTGGCCCTTGCCGATGGGGATGAGGGCATCCACCACCTTGAGGCCGGTCTGTAGAGGATCAGTGACCGGGGCGCGTTGCATGATCTCCGGCGCCGGTCGCTCAATGGGCCGCCGATCCATGTGTGGCAGGCCCCCTTTGTCGTCAAGCGGTTTGCCGGTGGCATCAATCACCCGGCCCAGGAGGCCATTGCCCACCGGTACATCAGTCACCCGGCCCAGGCGTTTGACTTCGCTGCCGGCAGCAAGGGTATCGGTGACAGCAAGAAGGATGATGCCCACCCAATTTTTGTTGAGACTGGCGACAATGCCCAGGGTGCCGTCCTCGGCCTGCACCAACTCCTCGGCCTGCACCCCGGCCAGGCCGGTGACCTTGGCAACAGGGCCGGTGATGGACCGTATTCTGCCGACATCTTCAGAGATCAGGGCATAATCCGGCCCCTTGAGGGTGTCGTCAAAGGCATCTTTTGCTTTTTGTAGCGAGCTTTTCAACATAATCACTGTCCGTGGCGCATGGCTGGATGGTTTTCAAGAAAGTCCGCCAGCCTCTTTTCAAACTTTTTGAGATACTCGCCCAGATCCCAATGGATTTTTTTGCCACCCACCTCAATACTCAGGCCGGCAAGCAGGGTCCTGTCCACCTCGAACTCATAACGCTGGGCCGGGCCGACAATGGTCACCAGCCTTTCAACAACGCGGGCCTGCTCGGCCTCGGTCAGGGCAAAGGCCGTGGTAATAACAAGGGGCTCACTGGCACCGGAGATATGGGCGCTCAGCTTGGCGATGGCATCCTGGTCATGGCTTTCGAGCTTGGCCAGGAAGACTGAAACAATGCGCTCTTCAAGATCCTCGCCGGCCAGTTCGCCCAGGGCGTTTCTGGCGAGGGTCTGGAAATAGTCAGTAATGGAGTGACTGGTCTCGGCCAGAAAGGAAGCCTCCTCCTTTTTCAGGCTCGTCAGCCAGCTCAACCGTTGGCTGTCCACCTCTTGCCGGGCCGCAGCCATCAGTTCTTCCCGAAAGCGCTCAGCCTCGCCCTTGGCCTTGTGCATCTCGCTGGCGATTCGTGTTTTTAAGTCGTCCTGCATGGCCACATAATGCTGCTTTTCGGTCTCGCTCTCCAGGGCGTTGGCGCGGGCCTCCTCCAGACGCGCAGCAATGCCCTCCTGCCGTTTTGCCATGGCGGCAAGCACGGGCCGGTACAAGAATTTCTTCAGCAGCCAGACCAGGATCAAAAAATTAAAGATCTGGGCAAAAAAGGTGAACCAGTCGATGGCCATCAGTTTCCAGCGGCGTGGGTAATCGCGTATTCCCAGAACGGATTGGCAAAGATCAGAATCATGGAGACCACAAAGGCATAGATGGCCGTCGATTCGATCATTGCCATGGAAACAAAGAGGGTCCGGGTTATGGCCCCGCCTTGATCCGGTTGCTGGGCCAGGGCATTAAGGGCGGCCGCTGCGGCCATACCCTCGCCAATTGCCGAACCAATGGAGCCGATGGCGATACAGAGACCGGCCGCCAGCACCGAAATCATGCCGATAAGTTGAACAGTTTCCATAATACCTCCAAGGATGATTGTTTATTTCTTAGGTTCATTGTCGATGACCTTCTTCTCTTCGTGTTTGAGGGCCGAGGCGATATACACCATGGCCAGCAGGGCAAAGATATAGGCCTGGATGGCGCCGGTGAGTAAACCCAGGGCGTTCATGACCACCGGAAAGATAAGGGGCATGATCAACAGCAGCACAAAGGAGATCACCGTACCGCTCATCAGGTTGCCGTAAAGGCGGACGGCCAGGGCAAAGGTGCGGGTTATCTCGCCCAGGATATTAAAGGGCAGCATGAATACGGTGGGCTTGAAATATTCGTGCAGATAGCTCCCCAGGCTGCGGGTGGACAGCCCGAAAACCGGTACTGCCACAAAGACGCAGAGGGCCAGGGCGCTGGTGGTGGAGAGCGAGGCGGTGGGCGGTTGGTAATAGGGGACCACCGACAGGATATTAGATGTCAGGATAAAGATAAAAAGGGTGCCGACAAAGGGCAGGAAAGGCTCGGGTTTCTGCCTGGTGATGTCGCGGATATGGTCGGCAATACCGCTCACCACAACCTCCAGCAGGTTCTGCCAGCGGCTGATGGTGGCTTGGCTGGAAAGCTTTCTGGTAACGAGCCAGCAGACCACAACCAGGAGCGCCATCTCAAACCAGGTCGCCACAATGGTGGCGTTGAGCCGGCCCCAGCCCCAGTCAACCAGGATGAACTGATCCGGAGAGAATTTCATGGGGTCTTCTCCTTGCGGTTGTCCCTAGGCACCTGCCTGACTTTCCTGATTATCAGGAAGCGGGCCACCAGAAAGCCCAGGGTCAGGGCGAAAACCCGGCGCCAGTCATTACCCATGAACAGGTAAAAGACGGTGACCACCAGGGCGGCCCGCAGGGCAAAGCTCCCGATAAAGCGGCTGGTCCAGGCTCCCTTACTGGGCAGGCCCTTGAGGGTCCACCAGAGGCCCTGGAAGTAGAGGGCGCCGGTGGCTACCCCGACAACAACAAGGCCAACAAGAGTCAAGATGTCGCGTGCCATGTCAGTTGCTGCTCCCTTCCTTGTTTATCCAGCGCCAGGCCCCGAACGCCCCGAAAATGAGGCCGACAAACATGCAGGTCAGGGTCCAGGACACCGAGCTTTCCTGGCTCCGTCCGCCATCAAGCCAGCGCCCGATAAAGATGCCGGCTACTGTGGGAATGGCAATGGTCCAGCCCACCACCCCGAACATGCCAAGCCCGAAAGAGATGGGACGCTCGCCCTCTTTTTGCGCCTTTTGCCGGCGCCGGCTCTTCTCCTCGACAATCCTGGGCAGTTCTTCGCCCTTCTTCTTATCGCTTCCTGCCATACTTATCCCTTTCTCAATTCGGCAAACTTACGGATCATGGCATGCTCAAGGCCGGTGAGGGCGGTGCGCACCTTGCGTTCCATATCGTCGAGCTCCCGAAACTCCTGGTCGACAATAGCCGCCAGGGTGTTGATGTCGTCACCCTGAACACAGTTGCGGGTGGCAATGCGCACCGTTGCCCCCTGTTTAACCAGGGTGCCGTGGTCCACGGCAAAGAGGGTCTCTGCTCCGGCGCTGTGGACGGTGAGAATGCCTGGCACCAGCACCGACACATAGTCGATATGCCTGGGGAGCAGGGTGAAATAGCCCTCAAGCCCTTCGGCCAGCACCTTGTCGACATTATCGGATTCCCATAAAACATGGCTGGGTAGGTAGATCCCCATATTCATGGCCGCCCCGCTGCTGACTGGTTGCAAGTCAGCCATGGGCCGCCTCTTTCATGTCACTGTTCACCTCAGAACCGGAATCTGCTGTGGCCTGGTCGCGATATTTTTTCACCTCGACCTCGTCGATATCGCCGATCATGTAGAGGGCCTGTTCGGGAATGTCGAGGAACTCACCGCTCATAATACGTTCGCAGCCTTCGATGGTCTTGGTAAGGGGTACAAGCTTGCCCGCCATGCCGGTGAACTGGGTGGTGGTGAAGAAGGGTTGCGAAAAAAAACGCTCAAGACGGCGGGCTATGGCAACGGTGCGGCGGTCGGCCTCGGAGAGTTCCTCAAGGCCGAGCATGGAGATGATGTCTTTAAGGTCTTCATATTCGGCAAGCATCAGTTGAACCGCCTGGGCCACCTCGTAATGTTTGTCTGAGACGATTTCCGGGTTGAGCATGCTGGAGTTTGAGGCCAGGGGATCGACGGCCGGATAAAAACCCTGGCTGGCCCTCTTACGGGAGAGGACCACGGAGGCGGAAAGATGGGCAAAGGTGTGGGAGGCGGCCGGATCGGTGAAGTCGTCGGCCGGCACATAGACCGCCTGCACCGAGGTGATGGAGCCGGTGGTGGTGGAGCAGATGCGCTCCTCGAGCTCGGCCAGTTCCGAGGCCAGAGTGGGCTGGTAGCCGACATGGGAAGGGATGCGGCCCATGAGGCCGGAGACCTCGGAGCCGGCCTGGATGAAGCGGAAGATATTATCGATGAGGAGCAGAACATCCTGGCGCTTGGTGTCGCGGAAGTATTCGGCCAGGGTCAGGGCGGCATGGCCGACCTTAAAGCGGGCCCCGGAGGGCTCGTTCATCTGGGCGAAGACCATGGCGGTTTTTTCCAGGACCCCGGCCTCACCCATCTCGCGGTAGAGCTCTTCGGCCTCCCGGCAGCGTTCGCCGATGCCGCAGAACAGGCTGACCCCCTGATAGAGGCCCACCATATTATTGATCATTTCGGTGATCACCACGGTCTTGCCGACCCCGGCCCCACCAAAAAGGCCGGCCTTGCCGCCTCTTTCCAGGGGGACCAGCAGATCAATGATCTTGATGCCGGTCTCAAAGATCTCAGGCCGCACTGTCCGTCTTGACAGGGGCACCGGCTCGGTATAGATCGGCCGCCGTTCCATATCATCAGGGAGTGGATCTTTGAAGTCAACGGGCTCACCAAAGACGTTGAGCATCCGGCCCAGCAGCTCGGTGCCCACCGGCATCATGAAGGGCTGGTTGGCGCTCTCGACAACATCTTCCCGGGCCAGGCCGGCGGTGGGGGTCAGGGCAATTGCCCGGACCGTATCCTCGCTGATGTGTTCGGCCACCTCCAGGTAGATATTTTTTTCTTCGCGCCTGATGGTCAGTTTGGCGTGGAGGTCGGGGAGCCGATCGGCAAAAAAGACATCAACCACGCTGCCGTTGACAGCGACTATCTTGCCGCTCAAGGTCTGCGAGGGGTCGGAAGACATCAGGCCACATCCTATCGGTTCAGGTTATGCTGCAAAGATTCTATTTCGTTGAGAGTATAAGAAAGCAGGGGACAAGTCAACCAGAGTCCACAGGGGGCCGGGGACCATCTTGCCGTTGTCCCCACCCTCGTGGGGCCAGGACTTGCTGAGCTTTTGGGGACGATTTCAGAGCACAGCGGCCAGCTAAGCGACAAACGGTAGACTCCGCCCATTATTGGAAAATCGATCTGGACACCAACAACATGTTTTGGTGTATGTTAAATAAGTCGGGGGGATTAGGCGCCATCGAAACTTGAAGAAAACGGTTAGATCCTTTCGTGCCGTAATGGTCGTGCACCATGATGGAAAAAAGAACATAAGCGAAAAATGGAGGTTTCATGCCCTTTGGTGATGGTATGCAAAGCGCCTGGCTATATCTGCTCACATTGGTGGGTCTTGCTATGACCTTGGCGACCGCAGTACATATTCTGCTGAAAAAAAATGACACCCGTTCTGCAACGGGCTGGTTGGGATTGGTCTGGTTTTCCCCTTTGCTCGGGGTATGCCTCTATTGGCTTTTGGGCGTCAACAGAATCAAGAGGCTGGCCAAGATACGCTACGCCTCTCGGGAAATTTTGCCCTTGGCGGACGCTGGCGCAGCTGTTTCGGTCTCGTATGTCGAGAAAGCTGTCTGCGAGGGAGAAAATGGTCTGGCCATGCTCTGCCGGCTGACGGAGAAGGTGACGCGGCAGCCTTTGATGCGGGGCAATACTATTGTTGCCCTGGAGAATGGCGACCAGGCCTATCCGTTCATGCTTGCCGAGATAAAAAAAGCAAAGCACTCCATTACCTTATGCTCATATATCTTTGCCAATGACCTTTGGGGAAACACCTTTCGTGCGGCTCTTAACGAGGCCCACAAAGCCGGTGTTGAGGTTCGGATCCTCATTGATGGCGTAGGCGCCAGGTATTCACTGCCGCCCATTACCTGGCGGCTACGCAGGGACGGTCTCCCGGTGGCGTCTTTCATGCACACCATGGTGCCATGGCGTTTCCGGTATCTCAATCTCCGCAACCACCGCAAGCTTCTTGTTGTTGACGGCAGGATAGGTTTTACCGGAGGCATGAATATCCAGGCCGGGAATGTCCTGGCCCAGCAGGCGCCGCAGCCTATTCAGGATATGCATTTCCATATCGAGGGCCCGGTGGTGGCTGAACTGCAGAAAATATTTGCCGAAGACTGGGCCTTCACCACCGGCGAGAAACTGAGCGGCGAGATATGGTTTCCCCGTATTGATGAAGTGGGGACGGCGGTGGCCCGAGGCCTTGCCGACGGGCCGGATGAAGATTTTGACAAAATTCGTATGGTCATTCTAGGGGCATTGGCAACGGCCCGCAAATCTATTCAGATCGCCACCCCCTATTTTCTGCCGGACAGTGAGCTGGTTTCAGGTCTGCGTATCGCTGCTCTCCGGGGCATCGATGTGCAGATACTTTTGCCCTCTCAGCCGAACCTGCCGATGGTGAAGTGGGCCTCTGTCGTCGGTTTGGAGGAGGTGCTTGCCGCCGGCTGTAAAGTGTATATGACGGAGCCGCCCTTTGACCACTCGAAGATCATGGTTGTTGATCAGGCCTGGGTGCTGATGGGATCGGCAAACTGGGACAGTCGCAGTCTTGCCCTGAATTTCGAGTTTAATATGGAATGTTATGATGTGGAACTGGCGAGCGCCGTGCACAACATATTTGCCCGGAAAGTCGGTGCCGCAAAACAGGTGTTTCATGCCGAATTGATCTCCCGAAATATGGCGATTAAAATGCGCGACAGATTCTGCCGTCTTTTTTTGCCCTACCTGTGACGGGAGTTGTTGACTGAGGCCGGGCGCCACTCCCAAGAATGGAGTTGGTGGCCTGGTCGTCCTGCTCAATCAGGAAAAAATTGGGCCCAGGGCAGGAATATTCCTGCCTGTTGCATTTTTTGTTTATATAGTCTGGGTTGGAAATCTTGTTACCTGACCACTGCTGACACTCGGGGCTCATGGCCCCAGGAGAACCGGATAATGAACCATTTGTTGTGTGATGCCAGAAAGGCAATTCTTCTGCTGGTGGCCCTCTGTTTTGTTCTGGATGGCTCAATGTCGAGCTGCCAAGGGGCTGAGGCCCAGGCCAAAATCAGTACCGTTACTGTGCACCAACTGGCGCTGATGCCTTTTATCAAAGGCACGACGGACGCGCAGAAAAAGGAAAAACAGCTGGAGAAAAACCTGGACTGTCAGTTGCGCGGCCTCTGTGACCTTGAGGATGAGATTTTTTCCGAGACCGAAGACGCAATGACCAATCTGGTGCAGACGGAATTGCGCCGGAAGTTTGGCGACAAGGTTGTGCCCCGGGCCCGGGTCAGGGAGTATTATGGCGCCCTGCACAAAGAGGCCTCCGACACGCCCCGCGAGATTGCGGTGCGTCTCGGCCAAAGCCTGGGCGTCGATCATGTCATGGTGGGGCTGGTCTGGCGCTACCAGGAACGGGTCGGCAGCGCCCTGGCCGCCAGTGACCCTGCGTCCGTGGCCTTTTCCCTTTTCATGGTCGATGTCGCCAGCCAGAAGCTTGTCTGGCAAGGCTCCTTTGACAAGACCCAGACCTCCCTCAGCGAGAACCTGCTCGACACCCCGATGTTCCTCAAAAAAGGCATGAAATGGCTCACCGCAGAGGAGCTGAGCAGCTACGGCATTGAGAAAATTCTCCAGAAATTATCCATCCAGTAGAAGGAGTACCTCTCCTTATTTTGTTTCGTCACCAAGGGACTGACGGTGATGGGCAAAAAAGCTATGCATAAGCCAACCAATAACGATGCCGGTTGCCAGCACAAAAAAGAGCAACAGGGCCCGGGACATGGCAACAGACCAGAACAGGAAGCTGATTTCCACCACCGCGACATTCTGGACCACAAAGAGGATTATTATTCCGGTCAGGATCAGGCTGAGGATAAGTTTGAAATGCATCATGAATAAACTCCCTTAGGCGCCAAAAAGTAACTCGACTGTGCGGTCCAGATCCTGGCGAGCTGCCAGCAGTTTTTGGTATTTTTCGGTGATTTTAGTCAGGTTCCCGGCCTGGATGGCATGCATGAGGTCGCCTTCCAGTTCGGCAACAGAAATCCGCAGGTAATAATCCATGGTTTCCTTGAGATGGGCCAGGACGATTTTGCCGGTGAGCAGGGGATGGTTGTTGGTGACATTGGCATCCGGAAAACGGGTGCCATGCTCAAGCTCAACCTTCAGTCCCTCGACAAAGGTCTCAAGGGGTATCTTCATATTTTCCTGATTGACTGCCGCCAGGATGATCTTGGCCTCGGCCGTGGAAACGGTGTCGTCGGCCTTGCTGCTCCAGTCACTGATGGCAAGCTCTTGGCATATTCGTTGTACTTCGGCAATAGTGACATATTCAGGTATCTGCATGTTCAGTGATCCTTGGTGGAATTTATAACCAGTGTCGGCGTTTGAAAAATCTGACCATTGTCAGGGCAACTGCCAGCATCACGCCCCAGAAGACAAAATAGCTGTAGCGATAATGCAATTCCGGTACATGTTCAAAATTTGTACCGTAGATGCCGGCGATAAAGGTAAGGGGGATAAAGATCGCTGAAAAAATGGTGAGGACTTTCATGATTTCATTGAGGCGATTGCTTATCCCGGTATTGTAAATGTTCAGATGGTCGGACAGCATTTCCCGATAGGTGTCGACAACTTCCACGGCCTGGCTGGCAAGATCAACAAGATCCTTCAGAAAAGGCATGGTCTGTTCCTGGATGAGATCTGAATCAAGACGGCTGAGCTGGAGAAGGAACTCTTTGGTGGGCCGGATCGACTTGCGCAAATAGTTCATTTCCCGTTTGTAGGCGTTGATCCTGGTCAGCACATCCTGGGTGGGGCTTTCAAGGATTTCATCCTCGATATCTTCGATATGTTCACCCAACCTTTCAATGATGAAAATATAATTGTCGACAATGGTATCCAGCAAGGCATAGGCCAGATAATCAATGCCGACCTTGCGGATCCGGCCCTTTTGCTTGCGGATGCGGTCACGCACCGGTTCAAAGACGTCAGCTGGTCGTTCGTGAAAGGTGATCAGAAAGGTTTTGCCAAGGACCATGCTCAGCTGTTCGCTGTGGATTTTCCCTTCTACCTCGTCATAGCGCAGCAGCTTGAGGACCAGGAAGAGGTAATCGTCATACTCCTCCATCTTCGGGCGCTGGCCGGTATTGCTGATGTCTTCAAGGACCAGGGGGTGCAGGCCGAAGCCCGCGCCAACGGACCTGATCAGCTCGGTATCGTGCAGACCGTATATGTTGAGCCAGGTGACGGTTGCGGTGTCCTTATAAGGGAGGCCCTCTTTGATATCTTGCAGATACTCCTCGCTGAGGTTGTCCTGGTCGTAGTCGAGAATCCGGATGGTCGACTCCTCTACCTTCTTTTTGCCAATAAAAATAAGCTCGCCAGGGGCCTGGCCCATTGAGGCCTCCTTGTTTTTTAAGAATCTTGCCATAATCTCCCCCTATGGTAACTCGCTCACGGTGGCCTGGCGGAGCTTGGCGGCCGCCGCCTCCGGGCTGACGGTGTTGACAAAAAGACCGGAACCCAGCTCAAAGCCTGAGGGGGTGCTGGTGCGCGGACATATCTCAAGATGCCAGTGAAAACTGGCAGCACAGGTGCGGCCCTCTTTGCCATGGGGCACGGTGTGCAGAAAATAATTATATTGAACCTCCCCCACCACGGCCTGCAGCCGTCGCATGGTGCGCCGCAGCACCCGGGCCAGATCTTCAAGCTCGGCCGTGCTGATCTCCAGAAAATTGCTCTGGTGTATGATCGGCAGGATATGGATCTCCCACTCGTAGCGGCTGGCAAAGGGTTTCAGGGCGACAAAATGGTTGCCGCGTTCCACCTCATACTTGCCGGTTTCGTATTCTTGCCGCTTTTCCCCTGAACTCCTGGCATAGCTCGTTGTTTCAAGGGACATGGCCTCATCAATAAGGGTGCAGAAGATACAGGTTCCTGTTTTTTGGTAAAATTTACGACTGTCCTCCACCTCATCATGGACATTATGGGGGACAATGGGCATGGCGATGAGCTGACTATGGGTATGGGCCATGCTGCCGCCGGCAGCCTTGCCAAAATTTTTAAAGATCAGGATGTATCTGATGCGCGGATCGCTGTCGTATAAAAAACGCATGCGGTCTCGGTACACGGCAAAGAGCAGGGCCAGGTGTTTTTCGTCCATTTGCTGGAGAGCAATGCCATGGTTGGCGTGGTCGACGATGACCTCATGGTGGCCGTAACCCTCAATGGCCTGTTGGATGCCGGCTGGCAGTCCGGTGGGCAGGAGGTCGTCGGCCAGGATCGGGAAAGGATTTTTGACGATTCTGATATCCCACCCATCTCCTGCCGGGGTCTGAAAGGCCGGAGGGGGCGTCAGGTGTTCGTTGCCGCGGCAGAAAGGACAGCT
>JBFFNX010000043.1:0-16949 GCA_041562995.1 Desulfurivibrionaceae bacterium | reverse complement strand
GTAAAAAAAACTATGAGCCAACCGAAAATTGCCTTTCTCTATCCCGGCCAGGGGGCCGTGCCTGAAAAGCCCTTGGCTAACCAGTATGGTGATGAGGTGCGGACGATCTACGAAGATCTGCGCAGCGGGGCTTGCCCGGCCTACGATGAGTTCCATCAGGGCGCCGTGCACAGCGATCTGACCGCCCAGCTTGGCGTCTTCTGCCTGAGCCATGCCCTGGCTAAAACCCTTCACAAGGAGAGGGTCCTGCCTTCTCTGATCACCGGCTACAGCTCCGGGCTCTATGCGGCCATGGCTGGCAGCCGCTGCCTCTCCCCGCCCCAGGGGCTGGAGGCCATCAGCCACGCCTTTGATCTCATTGCCCAGACCAATACCTCCCATGCACATAGCATGGTTGCCATCATCGGCCTGCCCGTTGACCGG
This sequence comes from Desulfurivibrionaceae bacterium, assembly GCA_041562995.1. GTDB lineage: Bacteria > Desulfobacterota > Desulfobulbia > Desulfobulbales > SURF-16 > BM506. Next base: position 16,526 of record JBFFNX010000043.1, on the reverse strand, counting down.
GTCCAGGAAGAGCTCGCCAACCTGGCGCACAAGGGCTGGCTGTCACTGATCAACAGCAAGAGCCAGACCATCGTCTCCATTGCCAAGGAAGAGCTGACCGTCTTCAGCGCCGCCTGTCTTAAGGCCGGCGCCCTGCGGGTGGTGGAGCTGCCCTTTGAATATCCCTACCATGGCGAACCGCTCCGGCAAGCAGGGACGGCCCTGTATCGTTTTTTTGAGGCCCTGCCCCTGTCAGCGCCGGAGATACCGCTTATCGCCGGCTGCCACCCCGTTTATATTGACAACTCCCATAAAGAGGTGGGCCGCCAGGTGGCAGACCAGCTCTGGCAGACGGTGCACTGGCACCACACCATCACCGAGCTTGTGAACCGGCAAACCGATATCTTTGTGGTCCTCGACCCGACCAGCGCCCTGACCCGGATCATCCGCTGGCTCAACCGCTCGATCACCACGGTGGGCATCACCTCCCACACCGACATCAAGGAGCTGGCGGCCTCATTATCATGACCTCCCGCGTCCTCATCCTCGATGGCCACTGGAATAAGGCCGTGGCGGCCATCCGCTCCCTGGCAGGGCACGGCCTCAAGGTGACGGTGGGAGAATCAAGCGCCCTGGCCGCAGGCCTGCTGAGTCATTATCCCAGCCGCCGCTTCACCTACCCTGCCCCCCTGCAACATCCTGAGGACTTTCTGGCCGCGGTGGAACGCGAGGTCAAGGCCATTGATTACGATGTCCTGATGCCCATGGAACTTACCACCCTCCTCCTTCTCTCTAAGGAACGGCAGCGTTTCAGCGATCATGTCCGCTTCCCCTTTGCGCCCCATGAAATCCTGGTCCAGGCGGCCAGCAAAATCGCGGTCGGCAAGGCAGCCCAGGGGGCCGGTATTATTGCACCCGCCAGCACGGAGATCAGCCCTGATAGCCGTGCCGATGCCCTTATCGAAAAGCTGGGCCTGCCCCTGGTCTTAAAGCCAGATATGGGTGAGGGGGGGCGCGGCCTTTTCTACTGCCATAACCTCGCCGAACTTGAAACAGCCCTCAAAACCATCCGCAACAACGGCCAACCCTATCTGGCCCAGGAGATGGTCGCGGCTGGGGGATACGGTCTTGGCGTCTCAATACTCATGGACGAGAAGCACCAGGTGCTGGCATCTTTTACCCATCAACGCCTCCGGGAATACCCTATCACAGGCGGCCCGAGCACCCTGCGCCAGGCCGTGTGCCATGCCCAGGCCGAGCACGATGCAATTACCCTGCTCACGAAAATAAGATGGCAGGGGGTGGCCATGGTGGAGTTCAAGGTCGATCCGCACTGCAACACCGCTTTTTTTCTGGAGATCAATCCCCGCTTCTGGGGCTCACTCCCCTTGGCTATCAAGGCCGGTGTTGATTTTCCAGTGCTGCTCTACAACTGGGCCATGAATCACAGTTTTCCCCGGCCACAGAGCCAGCTTGGCCTCAAGATGCGTAATATCCTCCCCGGCGATCTTCTCCATCTCCTTGCCAAACGCGGCAGGGTGGCGCCTGATTTTTGGGATATTTCCATTGCCGACGATCTTTTTACCCTTCGCGACCCGGGGCCGACCCTGGGCCGTATCCTCTCGCCCCTGGTGGCCCTCTGGGATCACCAGCTCCGATCCGTATTTCAAAAAAGAGAATAATCTCTGCTATAGTGACGCCATGAACCCTCGCACGAAATGCATCCTCACCCTCCTGCTCCTGGCGCTTGTTAGCGGCTGCCAAGGCAGCAATAATCTAAAGGCCTTTAGCACGGATGGCTGCAGCCATTTCCCCAACGGTACCCTGGAGCATAAGGAGCTCTGGCTGCAATGCTGTACAGCCCATGATCTCTCCTACTGGCAGGGCGGGACCTATGCCCAGCGCCTGGAGGCTGACAAACAACTCCAAGAATGTGTGGCCCAGGTGGGCGAACCGGCGGTTGCCAACCTCATGCTCGGCGGCGTCCGGGTGGGCGGTACGCCCCTTCTGCCAAGCCGTTTCAGATGGGGTTATGGCTGGGACTATATGCGCTGGTATGGCCCTCTTTCAGAGGAGGAAAAGGAGATGATTAAAATTGCCCTCCTTCCTGAGTAGCATGCCATGAGACGCCTTATTGCCTGGCTCCAAAAAATGGGTCACTACCTGTGGGGAAAACGCTCTGAGCTCAAGGAGATGTCTGAGGCGGATGTCCTCCTGGCCAAGGTGGTTGTCGATATCCATCGCAAGAGAAGCCGTTCAGAGTTTATCACTGTGCCGCTCTTTGACCTCTGCCAGATCCATCCCATCAACCGGGAAAACTCCCTGCAGGCCACCAAGATGCGCATGGCCATGCTCCATGCCCATAAAGAAGAATTACTCCCGCTGGGCACCTTGAACCAGAAAACCCTCCAGACCTACCTGCCGTCAGTATCGGCGATCAAGGTTGTCCGGAATACCAACAGCCACTATATTGCCTTTGAGGGCAATGGCCGTCTGGTCGCCCTCCAGCATGTTTTTTCTCCGGCCGACAAGCTGAAAATAGAGGTGGAAGAGTATCTCTTTATGAACAGTGCCAAAATCATCAAAAGAATGAACAGAGTCCGCAAACTGCACGATCTGCTGGCCCATGGGGAGACACCCAGGTGAAAAACTGCATCTCCATAGACTGGGAGGATTGGTTTCATATCTGCGAGGTGGATCATCTCCTGCCCCCTGATAAATGGGACTCCTATCCCTCCATTCTGGAAGAGGCCACCGACAAGATTCTCGCCTTCTTGGCGGCGCACAACACCCGGGCAACCTTCTTCATCCTTGGTTACTGTGCCCGCCGCCACCCCCATCTTGTCGAACGTATTGCCAAGGCCGGCCACGAGATCGCCTACCATACCGATAACCACCAGCTTCTTTACGACCACTCAGCAAAAGATTTTCACAAGGATCTTGAGACGGGCAGCAAACTGCTTTCTGAGATGTGCGACCGGCAGATCAAGGGATTCCGGGCCCCGCAATGGTCCTTGAATCAGAAAACACCCTGGGCCATTGACCAGCTCCTTGCCCATGGCTTTAGCTACGACTCCAGCCATGCGCCCATGCCCATCATCGGCGACCCCGGCTTTCCCGAGGTGGCCCACCGCTTGCCAGGTGACAAGGAGCAGGGAGAGTTGTGGGAATTCCCACCCATGGTCCTAAATCTGGCCGGACTCAAGGTGCCGGCAGCCGGGGGCTGGGGCTTGAGAACCTGGCCCATGACCTTTATCTTGCGCAAGGTACACTCCTTGAATAAACAAGGATCGCCCGCCACCTTCTTTCTTCACCCGGTGGATTTCATCAACCACAGGTATGACCGCTCATTACCCCTTGTCAAAAGAGCAGTTCTCTCCTATGGTTTGCGGAGCCCGGTGCGAAGCCTTGAGTTGCTCATCGACCATCTTGAACTCACCACCATTGAAGAGTGCCTGCAAATACTTTCATCATGACTCCTATCCTGCGCCCATCGACATTGCTGCTGATCATCGCCCTGCTTGTTTTGCCCTTTGGCCTTTCCGGCTGCAAGACTCGACGCACCCCAACCGACCAGGAGCTCGCGCTCCACATCAACTGGGCCCAGGAAACTCCCGAAAGCCTGCTGGCGTCCATGCAAACCCAGGCAAATACCCTGAACAATTTCACCGCCTATTTTCAGATCAGTATGGATCCGCCGCCGGCGAAAATGCCCTCCTCCTTTTCCGGCATTCTTTACCTCAGTAAGGAAGGGGACAACTTCCGGCTGCGCATCAAGGCCTTTCATCTCTTTGGCACCACCCTTTTTGATATGGTCTCCAAAGAGGGCACCACCAAGGTGTATATTCCCTCCAAACAGACGATCTATGTGGGTAAAATTACCGCCCAACAGCAAGAAGAGGCCCAGGGCCCCCAGAAAATTTTCTCATCGCTGATGATCAATTTTGCGGCTCTACAGACCAGCCCCAAAAGCCGCCTCAGCTTTGAAAAGGATAGAGTAAAACTGCCCCTTATGAGCGGTGAACTTTGGCTGGATAAAAGAACCGGCCACATCCTTTCCTTAATAGAAAATGAAAAAACAATTAACTACAGCCAATACCAGCAACTGGCCCCAAATCAGCCGGCCATGCCCACCGATATCCACCTCACCACCCCCCATGGCAAAGCCCGCTGTCAGCTTAAAGAAATAACCCTCTATGAAACAATGGGCCAAGAACACTTCGACCTCTCCACCTACCAGGTAAAAGAGATCAAAGAATTGGCAGAAGCTGGTAAAGAGTAACCAGCTTTTCACAAGCTGCTTTCAGGGCACCAGACATCTCCGAAAAAGCCGCTAACGCCATTCATCGTCTAGGCCCTCACCTGAGCAGACAAAAGTACGCGACAGCCTTAAATATAATGATAGTTGGTAAGCAGCCCCTCCGCCAGGCAATAGAACTGCATTATTGGACAGACGCTGCTGCAACCTAATACAGGTTAGGCAATCAGATCATCAAAGTCTGTTGCATTCTATTTAAAATAGACTATCACACAGTCACATATTACAATTAACTCAAACAGGAAGCACGAACTCAAACTTCACAGAAAACATGATGAATCAAACAAAACTATTTATAAGACTTTTTGTAGCAATATCTCTGTTACTTTTAACAAGCGCTCCGCTTTGTTTTGCTGATGATTGTCCTGAAACAAGTGCCTCAATGCTCTTTCATGCTCAAAAATACATTAAAGGATACGAGATAGCAGATTTTGGATCTTTGCCAGAAGCAGCTCAAGAAAAAATATATAAAACAACAAAAAGCAGGTGCCCTCAAATAACTCAGCTCGGACATAGCACCTATTCAATATTATTTAAAAATAAAAAAGATAATTTATTTATTATAATTATAGCAAGCGCATATGACAGTATCGACCATCCCTGGGGATTTCATAAAGTTGACACCTTTGACAAAATGCCAATCATGGCTAAAATTGACCCATCAAGAAAATACATAAACAAAATATCTAAAAAAGAAATAGAAGTTACGCCAACGTATAGATCATTGACAGTCTCTTTCCTCGATTCAAACGATCAATATCTTTACACCCTTTCAAAAGACACCAGGAAATATATAAAACACGAAATTCAGCAGCAATAACCCGGCGACAGACCACATTTTGGTCAATTCTGCCTGTATAACCGAGGAAGCAATGCCGGCAAAGATGGTATGCCAATTTCCTTCGCCACAAATGGCAATATGGTCGTCTTCAACGATCAAGTAAACTCACAAAGAGAGCTAGAAAGCCGAGGCCTATGCCTATTATGGCCGCAGCCACTTTGACCTTGTGGGCTCATAAATTCCTAACCACAACAGCGACCAATCGAGCGTTAACACACTGAAATGCTATAGAATCCTCAGCATTAAGCTCTGCCGCCTTGCCACCGTTCCCATTCTAAAATTCAGATGTTCACAAATTTAATTTGACAAGTTACGTCCTTTGATCATAGCGTTAGAAATGAAGGGCCTTATACCATCCTGTTCTGACGTTGATGGTCTTGCCATCGGCCGGCCCGACAAACGGCAACCAAAATTCGCATGCAAGGTTCTAATCAAAAATAAAAAAAATCATCGGAGAACATCGCTATGAACATGACAGTAATCAAAGCAAAGGCTAAGAGTCTAGGGGTACCGGTTGGTAGAATGCCGAAGAAGGATCTCATTCGTTCCATCCAGGCGAAGGAGGGCAATTTCCCCTGTTTTGAAACGGCCAAAGAGTATTGTAGTCAAACGCTTTGCTGCTGGCGCGATGCCTGCCTGCCTTCCAAAAAGACCATTTCCGACTGGGAGATGAAAAAAAAGACCTACACCGCCAAGCTGACCACTGAGATGAAGGACCTCAAAAAACAACTCACCGATCTTGAGAAAAAAACTAAACAGATGGTGGGAAAAGGCAAAGAAGACGCCCAAAAAGAGATCAGCAATCTCAAAAAAATGATGACAGCATTCACCGTGAAGATCAAAAAGCTTACCACGGCCAGCGAAGACGCCTGGAAAATCACGAAGAAAGGAATTGACGCTGCCTGGAATGACCTGAGCAAGGCCTTTACAATGGCGGCCAAGAAGTTCAAATAGGACGCGGACCAGCAATGCGGTGAAAAAGGAAATCCGGAGCGAGAAGCTCCCCATCAAACTGTGGCTCGATGACATTGAGGAAGGTGCCCTGGAACAGGCCAGGCACCTGGCCAACCTCCCCTTCATTCATAAACATATTGCGATTATGCCCGATGCCCACCTGGGCTACGGCATGCCCATTGGCGGCGTCATGGCTACCCATGATGTCGTTATCCCCAACGCGGTGGGTGTTGATATCGGCTGCGGCATGTGCGCCCTGCAAACCTCCCTCACCACCATCAGCACCGATAAGCTCAAGGAAATCATGGCCGCTATCCGTCGCCTTGTGCCTTTGGGCTTCAAGCATCATGACAAGAAACAGAAGAGCGAGCTCATGCCCCGGCCGCCATCCGGACTGACCCTCACAGACCTGCCCATTGTCAACCAGGAGTATAACAATGCCCGAACCCAACTCGGCACTTTGGGCGGCGGCAACCATTTCATCGAAATCCAGAAGGGCAGTGATGGCCATATCTGGATCATGATCCACTCCGGCAGCCGCAATCTAGGGTTCAAGGTCGCCAATTTCTACAACAGACTGGCCGGTCAGCTTAATGCCCACTGGGGCTCAAATATCCCGGCCAAGTGGCAACTGGCCTTCCTCCCCCTGGACTCACCGGAGGGACGCCGATATCTCGCCGAGATGACCTACTGCGTGGATTTTGCCCTGGCCAACCGCACCTTGATGATGGAGCGGATCAAGGATGTCTTCCAACTCATCATGACACCGGTGACCTTCGGTTCTTTTATCAATATTGCCCACAACTATGCGGCCCTGGAGAGACATTACGACAAAGATGTCATGGTGCACCGCAAGGGAGCCACCCGGGCCCAGGCCGGCGAGTATGGTATCATCCCCGGCTCCCAGGGCGCCCCCAGCTATATCGTGCGCGGCAAGGGTAATGAGGAGAGCTTCCAGTCCTGCTCCCATGGCGCCGGGCGCCGGATGGGCCGCAAACAGGCGCAACGTCAGCTCGATCTGGCAAAAGAGATCCACAACCTCGATGAACAGGGCATCATCCATGCCCTGCGCTCACGGCGCGATCTCGACGAGGCGACCGGGGCCTACAAAAACATCGACAAGGTCATTGATGACCAGCTGGAGTTGGTGGAGGTGGTGGTTTCCCTGCGACCCCTGGCTGTGATCAAGGGCTAAGTTCGGCCGCACAGCGCCGGCAGTATCGGGCATCAGCGCTATGCCCGTCAGCACCACAGCGACGACAGGATTCTGGTTTCTTGGCGGGGACAAGACCACCGGAGGCCTTCCCCATCTCCATGGTGACAATGCCGGTGGGCACAGCAATAATCCCGTAACCAAAGATCATGATCACCGAGGCCAGGGTCTGGCCCAGGCTGGTGACGGGCGAGATATCGCCATAGCCCACCGTGGTCATGGTGACAATGGCCCAGTAGATGCTGCGCGGGATACTGGTAAAGCCACTGGCCTCCGATTCAATGACATACATCAGCGAACCAAAGATAATAACCAAGGTGAATACGCTGTAGAGGAAGACAAAGATCTTTACCCGGCTGGCGCGCAGGGCCTGCAGCAGCATATTGGCCTCGTTGAGGAACTTGACCAGCTTGAGGACACGAAAGACCCGCAGAACGCGGAAGACGCGGATAACCAGGAGATATTGACCGCCTGGAAAAAAGAGGCTGAGATAGGTGGGCAGGATGGCCAACAGATCCACCAGCCCAAAAAAGCTGGTCACATAGCCTAGGGGCCTGCCAGCACAGTAGATCCGGAGAAGATACTCCAAGGTGAAGGCCAGGGTAAAAAACCACTCCAAAAAATAAAGAACGGGGCCATACTGGCTGGCAACGGCCCTGACGCTGTCCAGCATCACCGCTAGGACGCTGAGCATGATCAAGACGAGGAGAACCACATCAAAGAGCTTACCAAGCGGGGTATCGGCCTCAAAGATCATCCGGGCCAGACGGTCTTTGAAGTTTCCGCTGTTTTCGTTACCCATAACCCCTCCTCAAGAAGACATGTTCAGGAGATCATATCACACAAGGAAGAGCTAGGATAACTCCAGCCGTAGCTGCGCCACCTTCTCATCCGCCAGATACTCATCGAAGGGTATCATCCGGTCGATGATGCCGTTGGGAAGGATTTCGACAATGCGGTTGGCAATGGAAGAGACGAACTTATGATCGTGGGAGGCGAAAAGCACGACCTCCGGAAAGTCAATCAGGGCATTATTAAGGGCGGTGATCGACTCCAGATCAAGATGGTTGGTTGGTTCATCGAGGATCAAGGCATTAGCGTCGGAGAGCATCATCCGCGACAACATGCAGCGTACCCGTTCACCACCGGAAAGCACCGAGATTTTCTTCAAGGCCTCTTCACCGGAAAAGAGCATCTTACCCAAGAAACCGCGGGCAAAGCTCTCACCCTCGGCGGGCGGTGTAAAACGTCTCAGCCACTCCACCAGGTTGGAGTCATCCTGAAAGAAGGCGCTGTTCTCCTTGGGGAAATAGGAGTTTGTCATGGTCACCCCCCAGCGATAGCTGCCGCTATCCGGGGCCATATCACCGGCCAGGATGGAAAAAAGGGTAGACTTGGCAAGGCTGTTGGTGCTGCCAACAAAGGCGATTTTCTCGCCCTTATTCACCGTCATACTGAAATTCTTAAGAACAGGGACGCCGTCCACTTCCTTACATAAATCCGTGATCTCCAGGATGTTATCACCGCAGGGCCGACCGGCCTTAAAGTGGATAAAGGGGTACTTACGGGTGGAAACCGGCATATCCTCCAGGGTGAGCTTATCCAAGAGTTTTTTCCTGGAGGTGGCCTGCTTGGCCTTGGAGGCGTTAGAGGAGAAGCGCTGGATAAAGTCAGTGAGCTCCTTGGCCTTGGCCGACACCTTCTTATTCTCGTTCTGTTTCTGCTGGAGCACAAGCTGGCTGGCCTCGTACCAAAAATCGTAATTACCGACATAGACGGTGACCCGACCGAAATCGATATCCGCCATATGGGTACAGACCTGGTTCAGGAAATGACGATCATGGGAGACGATGATTACGGTGTTGGTGAAACGCTCAAGAAAATGCTCCAACCAGGAGATGGAATCAATATCCAGGTTATTGGTGGGCTCATCGAGAAGCAGGACATCAGGGTTGCCGAACAGGGCCTGGGCCAAGAGCACCCTGACCTTCTCCCCGCCCTCAAGATCCTTCATTTTTTTCTGATGGAGCTCCTCGCCAATACCGAGTCCTGCAAGCAGGGTACCGGCCTCAGGCTCGGCCTCATAGCCATTGATCTCGCCAAACTCGGCCTCCAACTCACCACTGCGGATACCATCCTCATCAGTAAAATCGGCCTTGGCATAAATGGCCTCACGCTCCGCCATGATCTCATAGAGACGGGCGTGGCCCATGATCACGGTATGGAGAACTGTCTCTTCGTCAAAGGCAAAATGGTCCTGGCGCAGCATGGCCAAGCGCTCGCGTGAGCCAAGGGAAACCTCGCCCCGATCCGGTTCGATCTCGCCAGCCAGTATCTTGAGGAAGGTGGACTTACCAGCACCGTTGGCACCAATTAAACCATAGCAGTTGCCAGGGGTGAACTTTATATTTACATCTTGAAAGATAACCCTCTTCCCGTAGGAAAGGGCGACATTGGAGGCGTTAATCATGATTATTCCATTTCAAATCTTTTCGGTCCGGCTCAAGGCCGGCCAGTGCTTTAAAACAAAAAACCACAGGGAGGAGTCCCTGTGGCCGCGATGCATACACTATATAGCATTATTAGTAGCCTGGCGGCAACGTTTTTCCGCCGCCAGTACCAGCTTCTGAAAAGGCAACAAATGCAATTTTGCGCCTGTTTCACCATCAGAATCATAAAATTATCAAATATCGGCAGGAAGTTACCTTTTACGATAATGGCGACTTTCCCAAACCACTAGACCTCAACGATGAAAGAAGTTGAGGGATAATTTCAGGAAATAGGGCTGTCTTGTTTGGCTTTTCTAAGTCAACTTTTACGCATACGGCCATCCTAAACAATTTTCATTATCTAGGACAGCCCCCTTGTTTTAAATATCAGTGGCTACACTAAAACCATCACCTTGCCCCCCGCTGAAACAGGACAATTTTAACAGTTTCAAAAATGATGAATAAATCAAATGAAATAGAAAGATTTTTCAAATAAAAAAGATCATATTCAAGTTTCCTTAAAGCATCCTCTTCTGAAGCCCCGTAAGGGTAGCGAACTTGTGCCCAACCCGTGATTCCTGGCTTAACAACATGCCGTATAGAGTAAAAAGGAATCGTTTTGGCAAGTTCCCGAACAAAAACAGGACGTTCCGGACGAGGGCCGACAAAGCTCATATCACCGCGCAGCACATTGTACATTTGAGGGATTTCATCAATCCTGGTTTTACGGATGATTGCCCCGAATTTCGTAACCCGACTATCTTCTTGAACGGCCCAAACTGCGCCGTCCTTTTCAGCATCCTGACACATGGAGCGAAACTTGATAACCTCAAAGATTTCACCATCCCTGCCAACCCGCTGCTGGCGATAAAAAATCGGCCCTGGAGATTCCACTTTTATAATTAATGCCGAGAGTAAGGTCATTGGCAGTGAGACGAGAAGCCCGATAAGAGAAATAAAGAAGTCAAGGAGGCGTTTAACTCTTTCAGTCAACCGGGTTACATGAAAACCGTTTGAAAAAAGAAACCATGAAGGATTCACTTTTTCGACAGGCATTTTCCCCGTAAGATCTTCATAAAAGGCGACGCCATCAACTATTTCTATCCCCATAAATTTATAAGAAATGAGGTCATGCATTGAAAGCTGTCCTCTTCTTTCATCAAGGGCCAAAACAATCTTTTCAATTTGTCTGGTCAGACAAAGCTCTCGCAAGTCATGGCATTCCAGTGTCAATGCATTTCCTGTAGAGGAATTAGACTCCCCGCGCAAATCCACCTGCACAACAATTTTATAGCCGGAATCTTGTTTTCCTTCGACTGATTCGACAATTTTTCGTGCAAAATCGCCGCCGCCCACAATTGCAATGGGTTGAGAGAATAATTTCCGTTCAAGGACCCAAAAATAAAGAAATCTCCACAAAACAATCGTGATGCAGATTGCTAAATATGCTGAGAGAAAAACCTTTGTAGAAATTATGACAACAGGAAAAAGGTAATACAGAAGGGCAAGGGCAATACACCCAAATCCAAAGGCCTGTGTTATCCTGGTCAAATTGTCAGCAATACCTGTGACAATACCCAAGTCATAGAGATCAAAATAATAGAGACATAATTGAAATATGAGCGTTACGAGTAATACCCGAAAGGAATACAGAAAAATATCATTACCGAATTGAGCAGTTCCCTCCCATAAAAAATAAACCCCGTTCAAGGAGAGAAAAATTAATGTTCCTTCTCCTATAAAAAAAACAATACTTCGTGTCGGGTAGTATTTTTTAAAAATGTAAGGCATAAAATGTACCTATTTTTACCAAAAATATGAGCTCATAAAATAATGATTTTAGAGCCCTATACTTCTTCAAACATTGAGTGCGCGTGTGTCTTGTTATTTGTAATTATAATGATAATTATAACTAGAATTTTTATATAAAACAGATTCAACCGTACTTTCTTTATAAGCATTGAAGACAACACCGATAATCTTTTCAGGCCCCAGTGCTTCTGCAAATTTTTTCACCTGCTCTCTACTGGAGGAGCCCCAGCGGACCACCAAAATCACACCATCAACTCTTTTGGCCAGAATACTTGTTTCAGAAGCCACGACGCTCGGCGCACTATCAAAAAGAATAATGCGGTCCTCGTACCGTTCAGTAATCTCATCAATGAAAGAAGTTATTTTTGTAGATGTTAGAAGTTCAGCTGGATTATGAGGCGGCCTTCCGCTCGGTATCAACGACAACTTCTGTTGCCCTGTTTTCCTAATCAAAAGGGAAAGATCGACGTTGTCCTGTAGGTAATCGACAAGACCAGTCTGATTGGAAACTCCAAATAATTTTGCCAAATTGGGTCGCCGAAAATCACAATCAACCATGAGGGCGTGATGCTCCATTTCTTCAGCCAAGGCAACACCAAGATTAGCACAGACGAAACCTTTCCCCTCATTGGGAACCAGACTCGTTAACAAAATAGTCCGAGGCCGTTTATCAGGAGGTGAATGTAGAATAGTGCCACGAAGACGCCGAAAGCTCTCGAGAACAGAAGAATCAGGATCAGTGGCCAACAACAGGCGTTCTTCCCAATGATGTCGTGTAGGAATCCCTGCTTTGGGAGAGATATTTTTTTTCTTTCCAGGAGGGGGAATTGTGGGATGGTACGCATCTCCACCCACCTTATCTTTATCGCCTTGATTGCCAGAGGCGTAGACCGGTACCCTCTTCTCCAGCGCGTCACTATATTTTCCCACAATTGTACTCCTTCACTAATAAAGAGCCCGTAAGAGCTCTTCTCCTTCATTGGAGATCATCATTAAAAAGAGCAACTGCTGTTCAGATTCAAATAACTATCACACCTTTTTGCCAAAAAAAGATCATAACAGAAACTAAACCTACAAAAAAAAGGCCACAGAGAAAATAACTCAGAAAAGAGATAACACGAGACCGCTTCTTCTCCTTAGGAGTAACAATCATGGGCACAGAACAGAGGACTGGTAGTTTCAAAAACTGCTCCACCTCATTTGCATCTTTAAAAGAGGTATCTAGAAAATCAAAAAAGAGGATAATAGCTACCCCGCCTCCCAGCCCAATGGCCAAGGAGCTCAGCATGATCATGAAAAAATCAGGCTTAAGTGGTTTGACGGGGAGATAAGCCGAATCAACAATCCGAAACTGACTGCCCTTTTGACGCCTTTCCAAAGTTGCAGCAGACTCGGCAGCAAGACTCTGGGAGACAAGATTTTCGTAATGTTTTTTCAACTCATAGTAATCTCGAGTTATTGAAGCCCATTCCGCCTCTCGCACCGGGGTATTGTCAACCCATTGCTGATATTTTCTTACCTGCTCCTGAATCTTCTCCCCATGGGAGCGCAAACTCTTCAGGTTAAGCTCAATTTCTTTTAGTTGCCTCGAAAGTTGGCCTGACATTTGACTGTCACCACTCTCTTTATTATCACCATCACGAGCAGAACTGTTTTGACTCAGTCCCTGCTCTTCTTCCAGTTGACGGATCTGTTTAGCCAGTTGCCTTACTGAGGGATGCTCGGGAGTATATTTAGCCAATAAATTCTTCATAGCTTGCCGGGCTGTTGCCAGATCATAGAGGTCGGGATTGCTGTCGGCCTCAGCAGTGGTTCTGGCCAGATTCTTTTTCTGCAAATCATTTTGCTGCTGGACAAGAAGTCGTGTTTGCTCGAGATTTTGGATATTTGATTGGACGACCTGATACTGCTCCTGCAATGCATTCAACCTGTTCATGTTCCCGACACGTTGATCCGGCATCTCGTTATAATACTTAAGCTTATAGTCCCGCATAAGCGCTTCTTTTTTATCAATAGTCTCTTTGGCTATTTTCAACTCATATTGAACATAATCAGTTGTCTCTGATGCTCTTTCCTCTCGAAAACGAAGATTCTCCTCGACAAATTTTGAAGCAAGAGCATTGGTTACAAGCATTGCTTTACGCGGGTCTTCATTTTTAAATGATACCTCAAATACATCCCCACTTTTTTTACCTGTATAGATATCTATATACTTGTCACGCATAATCACTATCACATCTTCCAATGGAAGATGTGATAGTGAATCTTTATAAAGATCAAACTCCTTAACAATCTTCTCCAGGCTCCCCCTGCTTGTCACGTGTTGGCTCACAGTGTTAACCATTACTTCAATTTTCTTACTAACTTTAGGTGTTAATTGTGAAGGTTTTATTTGTTGTTGCTCATACATAATCAAAGATGAGGATTGATACACCTTAGGTGTCTTCAGATAAATAACAAAACCGCAAGAAATGGAGACAAGAACAACGACGATGATCACCTTGTCCCAACGCATGAGCAAATCAGCATACTTCTTAAGGAGCTGATATTGGTTTTTATCCATGATATTCCCTTACTCTCTCAGAACATAATTTCGCCGTTTTTAGCAAAACAGCCTTCAACTAATCTCATCGGGAAACTGCAAACAGTCTACCATCTATAAAAGTCCTTATTGAAGCCCAACTCAAAAGACACACGATTATCATCGTAGCATCGCCATGAAACATCCGCCTCCTGGCTGCTATAGGCGTAACGAACAGAGGCCATAAACCATCTTCCAAAAGAATAGGACAAAGAAACACCTGCCTGCAGCTTTTCCACTTTATCCGCAGGCCTTAACTCCCAGTATGTATCTTCTCGAAACGAACAATTGACCGAAGTGAGGAGATTCCGTGTCATGTTATAATTAATTGCTGTTTCAATCTTCCAATAACGGCTCAGTTCGCCCTCTGAGGTCCCATCAAATTGCTGCTCATCAATGCCGCCCTCTCCACTAAAAGAAATGCTGCCCTGCTGCATTTCTTTATTGAGGCTCATGCTGTAATAAAAAGATTTTTCATCCGCCAGCACATCTCGAAGCAAAAATTCAAGGCCACCTTCAAACCGGAAATCAGTTGTTGACGACACCTGCCTTTCAAAACCAAGACTGGCTCTTGAAATTTCATAATCATCCTGCTCCACTTCTACATACTTATTTTCAGTATAACCACCATGACCAAATATCTTTGTCTCGGCAGAATGATGATAGTAAATATATAAATCGCCTGAATGCTTTTCCAGATCATCCTCTTGCTCAAAATTACCCCTTGTATAGGAATAGTCGACCTGGGCGTGCCAATGCTGGCCAAACATATGAGCGACAGACATTCCCGGTATCTGCTTTACGTAATCATCATAGGCGGCCTCCTCATTGTCCAACACCAGATTAACATATGAAAACTTGATAAAACTCTGTTTGGCATAGTCATAGTCAAGCCCGACAGCCACATTGTTGGTCCAATAGCGTTTTCTCCCACGAGAATCAGATAACACGATACCTGTCTCGTCATCACTGTATGGATCTTCAGCCTGAACGAAGGTATCTCTAACATAACAAGAGACACGTTCAGTCACGTGCATATCATATCTACCGGATAGCCAATGATCCCATCGCTCCGTGTCAGTAAGATCGCTATATATTACCGAAGGGGTGTATTGAAAGAAAACTGAATGATACTGAGTTGTATCTTTGAGAATTAAGGTAGGAGAAAAAGCCGTTGTTCCCTCAGAGACACGGTCCCTATTTGTCCGGTAGATGTTAGAGTCATATTCTTGCCGGACTGTGCCTCCACCAGAAACAACGGCTTGATCAGCTTCTGCCCCTGAAAATGCTGTTAAAACTATGACAATGGCAACCTTCAGAGGAAAAGCAATCCTCTTTATCGTGGGCATTCTATAATAATGCATATCATCTCTACTCAATTCAGAGTTTAGGAAAATTATTGTCCAGCGCCTATCGTGACAACAAAAAATAGGCTGTCAAATAAGTATGACGACAATTTTCTTATGGGACGATGAGAGTATCACCAGGGTTCAAGGACAGATTCATACCAGGATCTTTACCGTCGATGAATTTGTCATAATTAAAATGGATAATTGTCTCTTTCCCGGCCTGCTTCCGAACCACGATCACCTTATCTTTTTTGGCCCATTCTGCAAAACCACCAGCACGGGCTATGCCTTGGACGATTGAAATAGGATAATTGAGACTATACTCACCAGGTCTGGTGATCTGGCCGAGAACATAATAAATTCTACTCCTACTTTCCTTCAGTGTTACCGTAACACTTGGATCAGCGATAAATTTACCGACGTTTTTACTGATTATCTGGGAGAGGGCTTGAGGGGAAAGGCCTTGCGCAAAAACATCACCAACTAAGGGTAATGATATGCGACCATCAAGACGGACAAAAACAACTTTTGAGATATCCGGTTCATGCCAAACTGAAATTTCCAGAACATCCCCTATCCCTATCAGATATTCTTTTTCAACAGGGGAGGCTCCCTGATTTGTTACAGTGGCGGCATAACAGGGGGCAAAATTGCCACAGAAATGGAAAATGACCCCAAAAATCAGGAATCGCAAAAGAGACTTACGCCAAATAAATAATTGTACCTCGTTCATAGACAAGCACCCTCTTTGGTCGAGACATTATGTAATTATTCAGGAACGCATATCTCCAGCATACGCATACAAAAAAAATTTCGCAAAAAAAGTTGATTCATCAGATAAAAATTTTCACAAATTGGCTTTACACTCTAAAAATCCCCCTGATTTCATATATGCTGGCAAATAAGACACCGTTGCTTTTAGACTAGCTGTATGTGGCCTCGGATAACAACTTGAGTTGTTCCCAAAGATGGCATGGCCGTGACTCCCAT
>JBFFNX010000042.1:0-17113 GCA_041562995.1 Desulfurivibrionaceae bacterium | reverse complement strand
TTTTTCCAGCTCACGGGCCGCTTTGATATCCCCGGCCCGGCGCGCCTTGGCCAGATCAAAAACATGCTCCACAAGTTCGGTGAGTTCAACCCCCACCTGCTCCTGAAGGACGCGGTAGAGATGTTCGGTAAGGTTATGAATTTCCAGGACAAGGCTACGCAGGCCAGCCATATAAGTATCTCCCAAAGAATATAAGGGTCGGGTTTATCTGAATAGTGGCAAAAAACAACGGTATAAAGCTGAGTTGAGCAGCTAGCCTGCTCGAACGAAACTTATGCCCTTGTGGTATAAAAAGATCTTTTTCTGACCAAATATAACAAGTTATTATTCAGTAACTGGATATTATTCAATAAAATGCTGGCTAGGTGGGGATTTCTGACTCACGCATCCAGTTTCTACCTGGATATCATGGGCCGTATGAGTGATGCCGGGTTTACTGGTATCATTCACTCTATGATACTTATAAAGCCATTGGCAAGCTCAACCGTTTCATAGAAAAGATGGGTTGAGGTTATTCCTGAAAACGCACAGCGGAACATCTGTCACTATGGCTTGAAAGCAGATTGCCAAATTGTCAGTTCAAATCTGAGCAGCTCTATTTTTAGCAGATCCTCGGCAGCTGCTCAGCCACCGGCACATCGACCACTCTGGTTGCTCCCAAGAGGGTAGTAAGGGTTACCAGCCCAGGGTTTTTGTTGGTCACCTCGCCGATGATCGCCGCCTTTTCACCTTGCGGATGGCTGCGCATGGCCGCCAGCAGTTCATCGGCCTCATCCTGCCTGACTACGGCAATCAACTTCCCCTCATTGGCGACATAGAGAGGGTCGATTCCCAAAATCTCACAGGCGGCCAGGACCATGCCGTTGATGGGCAGGGCCTCTTCGTTGAGGGCAAAACCAAGCCCGCTCTTCTGGGCAAATTCATTCATGGTCATTGCCACCCCTCCCCGGGTCGGGTCGCGTAGGGCGTGGAGATTGGGGGCTGCTTGCAGCATGGCTTGGACCAGATCGGCCAGGGGCGCGGTATCACTCGTTAATGAATTTTCAAAGGAGAGTTTGTTGCGGCTGGTGAGGATGGTCATGCCATGATCGGCCAGGGTGCCGGAGATAATGATCTTGTCGCCGACTTCAATTCGCTCGGCCCCCAGGCGGACATTGTCGGCCAGAATGCCAATGCCGCTGGTGTTGATGAAGATTTTATCGCAGCTGCCCCGTTCCACCACCTTGGTGTCGCCGGTGACAATGGCGACGCCGGCCTGCTCGGCCGCCCTTTTAATGGAGTCGAGGATGCGTTCCAGATCGCTAAAGGGCAGGCCCTCTTCAATGATTAAGGCCAGGCTCAGATAGAGCGGTCTGGCCCCGGCCATGGCAACATCATTCACCGTGCCGTTGACTGCCAAATCGCCGATATCGCCGCCCGGAAAAAAGAGGGGCGAGACCACATAGGAGTCAGTGGAAAAGGCGATTCTGTTGGTGCTGAGCGCCAGGGTGGCCTGGTCCTCCAGGCGGTTCAGATGTTCGTTAGCAAAACGGGGCAGCATGAAGCGCTCAATAAGTTCAGCGGAGAATTTACCGCCGCTGCCGTGGGCCAGAGTAACGGCCTCCTGCTTTGCCAGGGCATGGGGATAGCCCGGGCTCACTTCATCCTTCATTCTTCATCCTTCATTATGAGTCCTTGATACTTATAATAGGCGGCGCAGGCCCCCTCCCCGGAAACCATGGTGGCACCGAGAGGATGTTCCGGCTTACAGCGGCTGCCGAAATAAGGGCACTCGGTGGGGTTGAGCAGCCCCTGGAGAACCTGGCCTGCCAGGCAGCCATTGTCGGTTTCTTCGGCGGCCTGGAGCTGGAATTTCTGCTCGGCATCAAAGGCGGTGAACTGATCGCGAATGGCAAGGCCGCTTTGGGGAAGGAGGCCGATACCTCGCCAGGTCCGGTTGCAGCGCCTGAAGACCTGGTCAATAACCTTGCGGGCGTGGAGGTTACCGGTTGCGGTTACCGAGCGCTTGTACTCGTTTTCAAGTTGGTACTCGCCCTTTTCAAGCTGCCGGACCGCCTCGAGGATGCCGGCCAGGATATCCACCGGTTCCAGGCCGGTGGCGACGATGGGTACCTGGTATTCATCAACAATCTGCTGATACTCGTCAAGACCCATTATGGTGCAGACATTGCCGGCAGCCAGGTAGCCGTCCACCCTGTTTTCCGGGTTGTCGAGCAGGGCGCGCAGGGCTGGCGGCACCAGGACGTGGCAGGCCAGGATGGTGAAATTCTCCAAGCCAAGGCGCCGGGCCTGGAGGATGGCCATGGCGTTGCCCGGTGCCGTGGTCTCAAAGCCCACCCCGAAAAAGACGATTTGGCGTTCTGGATATTCCTGGGCCAGGGTAACTGCCTCAAGCACCGAATACACCATGCGGACATCGGCACCACGGCCCTTGGCCTCAAGGAGATTGCCAGCGCTGCCCGGTACCCGCATCATGTCGCCAAAGGTGGTGAGGATAATCTCCGGATGGGCGGCCAGGTTGATGGCCTTATCAATGAAGGCAATCGGCGTCACACATACCGGACAGCCTGGGCCGTGGACCAGGCGCAGGGAAGGGGGCAGGAGTTGATCAATGCCGCTTCGGACAATGGCATGGGTCTGGCCGCCACAGACCTCCATCAGGGTCCAGGGCTGGGTGACCGTGCTGTGGATTTCGGCCAGCAGGGCCTTGGCCAGAGATGGATCACGAAATTCTGAGAGATATTTCACCGGGCCCCCATCTTCTCCTGCAATTCTTGCCAGGCGGCCAGGGATTTTTGAGCCTCTTCTTCGTTGAGTACGGAAATGGCAAAACCGGCATGGACCAGGGCGTATTGGCCAATCTCGGCCTCGGGCACATACTCAAGGCACGCCTTATTGATGGTGCCGTCATAGTCGATACGGCCCATCTTCAGGCTGGCCTCGTCAAATATTTCAATAATTTTTCCGGGAACGGCCAGGCACATAGGAGTGGGGGAATAGTTGAATTACAGGGGAAAACGTCTAGGGTCAGATTACCTGCAATGGCAGGGAAAGGTCAATCTTGTTAAGAGCTTATGCTGAAATTGTTTCCTGGTGTTGCGAGATGGCAACCCCCAGGGCCTGCAGATCAGCAATGACCTGCAGGGTGATGCTCTCCACCGCTGCGGCCACTGTTGTCGAAAGCTCTAAACCGGTTTCCAGTGACTCGGGAATTATACCATACAGGCTGATATGGTCGGGAAGGCTGTCGGTCATAGCGGCGCAGGACAACATCTCAGAAAGACCGAGCTGATGCGGGGAAATTCGATTTTGGAAAAAAGCGGGCGGGTCGTCCAGGATCAATTTCTGGACGGTTCCTGGCGGCTCCTCGCCTATGATGGCATCAATGATAATGAGATGCTTTTTGTCATCCAGAAAGCCAAGGAGCTCCAGTCCTGCCGTGCCGCCGTCAATAAACTCAACATCGCTGGAGAAGCGGTAGCGATCCTGAAGAAGCTCAACGGTCCTGACTCCGGCCCCCTCGTCACCAAGGAGGATATTGCCGACTCCCAGAACGAGGATAGTAGGTTCAGACATTGGTGCGAACCCTGATGAGCTCCCGGCGCTTGGGGTCAAAAAGATGAATGGCGCAGGCCAGGCAGGGGTCAAAGGAGTGCACAGTGCGCAGAACCTCCAGTGGGTTTTCAGGATCAGCCACCGGATTGCCCACAAGGGATGCCTCGTAGGGACCCATTTCGTCCTTGTCATTGCGTGGTCCGGCATTCCAGGTGGAGGGCACAACACATTGGTAATTCTTGATCTTGGCGTTCTCAATGACCACCCAGTGGGAAAGCAGGCCCCGCGGCGCCTCGTGGAAGCCGACGCCCTGGATCTCCCCTTTGGGGAAAACAGGTTCGTTAAAGGTGGTGTAATCGCCCTTGCCGATATTGGCCATCAGGGCCTGCCACTCGGTATTGATGACTTCATGGAGGACACCGGTACGCACGGCGCGGGCGGCATGACGACCGATCGTGGAATGGAGGGCGCCGAGGCCAAGCGTGGTGCCGGCCAGCGATCCGGCCTGGGCCAGGAGGTTATTGGCATGCCTGATCGTCGGTTCATGGCCGGCGGCGTACATGGCCAGGACATTGGCCAGGGGGCCGACCTGGGCCGGTTTGTCGAGGAAGGTGGGGGCCTTGACCCAGGAGTATTTGCCCTCATCCTGGAAACCGGTGAAATTTGGATCAGTTTCACCCTGCCAGGGGTGGAGGTTGTCGTCGCCCTGGTAGTAAGAGTGCTTGACACTCTCCTTGACGTTCTTAATGAAAAAGGGATCGTTGAAGGAGGTGATGGCCTTAAAGGCTGCGATGTCCTTGTTGGGGATGTAGCCACCGGGCAGGGCAAAGGAGTCGCCCTTGGTATCCTGGGGGAATTCCGGTGCCGAAAGGTAGTTGGTCACCCCGGCCCCATAACCGGTCCACTCGGCATAGAAGGCACCGACTGCGGCCACATCAACCTGGTAGACGTGGTTGATGAAGTCGCCGATTTCATCAATAAGGGTCTTGATGTAATAGAGACGTTCCACGGTCAGGGTGGACTGGCTGTCTGGATTGATCGGGTTTGCCACCCCGCCCACGGCCAGATTCTGGATATGGGGGGTCTTGCTGCCCAGGATGGCCACCACCTTGTTGATCTTACGTTGGTAGTCCAGGGCCTGGAAATAATGGCTGGTGGCCAGCAGGTTGACCTCAGGGCTCAACTTCATGGCTGGATGGCCCCAGTAGCCGCTGGCAAAGACACCAAGCTGGCCACTGGACACGAATTTTTTCAGCCTATCCTGGACTGCTTTAAGTTCCTGGGCGGAATTATTCGGCCAGGGCGAGAGGGTGGCGGCCAGATCGGCAGCGGCCTTGGGGTTTGCCTTGGTTGCTGAGACAATATCCACCCAGTCCAGGGCAGAGAGATGGTAGAAATGGACGATATGATCGAAGATGCTGTGCGCGGCAATAATGATATTGCGGATATGCTGGGCATTCATCGGGATCTCGAGTTGCAAGGCGTTTTCCACTGCCCGTACTGAGGCGATGGCATGGACGGTGGTACACACCCCACAGATACGCTGGGTGAAGATCCAGGCCTCCCGAGGATCCTTACCCTTGAGGATGAGCTCGATACCACGCCACATGGTGCCGGAAGACCAGGCCTTGCTGATATGACCCTTGTCAACCTCGCACTCAATGCGGAGATGTCCTTCAATTCTGGTGATGGGGTCAACGACGATTCGTTTAGCCATGGAAAATACTCCTTAGGGCTGCATGCCGTGTAGGCGTTTAATAATGCGTAGGTATCTTTTTTGAAAAATTAGCCTGCCGTCACCTTGATTCGGGAGGGCAGAATCGGCAGGGTTTTGATGAATATTAAATACGCCATGAGCTCAAAGGAGATGATACCCAGGGTAACCATGATCTCACCGACGGCCGGGAAATAATGGTGGCCGGTGCCAGGATTAAAGCCGATGATATAGGTGTTGAAGCGAAAAAGGGTGGAGCCGGCTAACAGGAGCACCGCGCCGATATACTGACCATAGGCGGTGGCCCGTATTTTTGCTGAAAAGAGGAGGACGGCAGCCGTAATGAGTAGAGCATTTTCCAGGAGGAACATATTGCTGACCAGGTCGCCGCTGAAGGCCAGCGGCAGGGCGCCGCGCTGGAGAAGATCGCCAAAACGGATAACCAGAAAGATGGCTAAGGAGATATCCATTACATAGGCAACCTGACTCAGGATGCGCGTTTCTTTGGGGGTATTGAACTCGTTGGTGGCAATGGTGCCTTCAAAGATGACCACGCCGTACCCCATGGAAATGGCGGAAAGCAGGAAGAGCAGGGGCAGAAGCCCGGTTTGCCAGAGGGGTGAGAGCTTGTAGCCGGCAATGACCATGAGGGTGCCCAGGGAGGACTGGTGCATGGTGGGCAGCAAAACCCCCAGGGCGATAAAGAAAAAGAGGACATTGTTTAAGGTCTTTTCCGCCTTTTTGGCACCGAATTTTTCAAGAAAAACAGGGGAAAATTCAATCCACAGCACCAGGGTATAGGTGGCGATGCAGAGGCCGACCTCAAGCATGACCGAGTTTGGATTGGCATATTGAGGCAGGAACATATTGTACATCTGCCAATAGCGGCCAATGTCGATGAACACCGAGACACCCGCCAGGGTGTAGCCGAAAACCGAGGCCATCAGAGCCGGCCGAACCAAGGGGTGGTACTTGCCCTTGTTCGCCACATAGACCAGAAGGGCCATGGTGTAGCCGCCGCAGGCAAAGGCGGTGCCCACCACCACATCAATGGCAATCCAGATCCCGAAAGGATAGCCATCATTCATGTTGGTGACAGCGCCCAGGCCAAGCATGAAGCGTTTGGCGATAAAAAAGGCACTGAGGCAGAAGATGCCCAGGAGAACCAGAAATTGCCAGCTTAAGATTTTTGAGCCCAGGGGCTTTGCGTTCTCACTCGTCATTGTGATGGCTCTCCGCATTTTTCTTGACGAAATAGACAAGGCCGCCAAGCAGGGCAACGGGCAGGAACATGCCCTTGTAGAGGGTATGCTGGATATTTTCCGTTATGCTGGCGTAGGACTCGTCCGGCAGTTCCGGCATCCCCAGCTTCTGGAAATCCACGGCGCTAAGCATCATGACCTGGCTACCGCCCAGCTCTTTTTCGCCAAAGATATGATTCTTGTATGGTGCCGCCTGGTGAGACACCGTCCTGGTGCTGCGGATGTCATGGAGGGGGAATTCATAGGCCTCCCCCTGGGTGTAAAGCAGGCGTCTATGGGCCTCCTTCTTGAGGAGCTCGACCGGACCAAAGAGGGAGGCGCCGGTGGGACAGGAGGCACAGCAGGCCGAGATGCCGCCCTTGGCGATGAGATGCTGGCAAAGCTCGCATTTGACAATCTGGGGCAGGGGCTTATGCCACTCAAATTTGGGAATGTTGTAGGGGCAGGCAATCTGGCAGTAGCGGCAGCCGATGCAGGCCTTTTTGTTATAAGAGACAATGCCGGTCGTGTCGTCCTTGGTCATGGCTGAGACCGGACAGGCGGAAACACAGGCGGGGTCGGCGCAGTGCATGCATTGCAGCTTGATAAAGGCGAAGCCGTCTTTTTCCTGGTTGCGCTGGCTGCCGCTGCCCTCTTCAAATTTCTGGATAACGGTCAGGGTTCGGGAGGAGAGGTCGCTGGGGTTGTCCCAGGTGCGGTTGCTATCGGCTGGGTCAGGCTCCATATGGTTAGCCTTTTTGCAGCCAACCATGCAGGCCTGGCAACCTATGCAGAGGGTGGAGTCGTAGAGGATGCCCAGGGCGCCTGGCGCCATTTCCATCTTTCTCGCTGCCTGGGCTGAGCTTCCGCAGGCGAGCAGCGCTCCACCGCAGGCCGAGGCCTTTAAGAGATTTCGTCTGGTGATTGCCATGCCCTATTCCCCGTCATCCTGTCTGTTTGCCGCTTTTTTGCCGGCCATCATGGCGGCACCCACTGCAGCACCGACGGCAGCGCCGGCCACGGCAGCTCCGCTGGTAGTCAGGCCGCTCTCCTTTTCTGAATCCACCGATGGCTGCTGGGCTGCCGGGGTGGGATTGGTGATATGGGCCTGGGTAAAGAGGGGAATTTGAAAGGCCACCTCTTCCTCAACGCAGCCAAAACAGGGATGGCCGGTGCCCACGGGCCAGGCCCCGGAGCCTACCTCACAAAAGAGGATGCTCGGGCAGTTGGCATGGGTAATGGGACCTTTACAGCCCATCTTGAAGAGACAATAGCCCTTGCGGTGTCCTTCATCACCGAAGCTGGTGGCGAAACGACCGGCGTCAAAATGGGGTCGCCGTTCACAGTTTTCATGGATCAGGCGGCCATAGGCAAAGAGGGGGCGGCCTTTTTCATCAAGGGCCGGGAGTTTATTAAAGGTGAGGAAGTGGATGACCGTTGATAGAAAATTTTGGGGATTGGGCGGGCAGCCGGGAATGGTGACAACGGGGATATTTTTGAGTACGGCCGGGACACCGTTTGCTCCTGTTGGGTTTGGTGGTGCTGCCTGGATTCCTCCCCATGAGGCGCAGGAACCTATGGCGATTACGGCTGCCGCCTGGGGGCCAAGCTCCTTGACCGTGTCCAGAAAGGGCCGTCCCCCGACCTGGCAGTAAACCCCGCCATCTTTGACCGGCACGGCGCCTTCGATAACGAGGATGAATTTACCCTTATTGGCTTTGACAGATTCATGAAGGAAATGCTCAGCCTGGTGCCCGGCTCCGGCTGAAAGGGTCTCATGGTAATCCAGGGAAATAAGATCGAGAATGAGATGGTCGAGGGTAGGATGGGAGGGGCGCAGCAAAGATTCGGTACAGCCCGTACACTCTTGACCATGGAGCCAGATCACCGGAGGCCTGTTTGGCGAGGTGATGGCGGCGGCAATGCGGGGGGCAACGGAGGTAGAGAGCCCCATGGCCGTTGCGGTCGCCGTGCAGAATTTCATGAAGTCGCGGCGGTTGATTCCGAGTCTGGAAATGGTCACGTCTCTGTCTGACATTGTGTCCCTCATCGCAAGTATGATTCAAAACAAGACATCTATTTCAATGAATTATTCTACGTAGTAGTACCTAGATGTCTATGGTATGGGATGAGGGGGGAACTGTCAAATTTATTTCTTGCCGGTGAGCGCCGTTGGCCGTTCATATATCTCAAAGGTATAGGGCTCTGAGGCTTCGACATATTCGGAAAATGTTTTGATGAATTCTGTCTCGGAGAAGTCAGGGAAAAGAATATCGCCGTCAACATCGCGGTGGATGACAGAAAGATAGATGCTATCGGCCAGATCCATGGACTGGTTGAATATCTCACCGCCGCCGATGATAAATATTTTTTCGTGAGAGGCCTTGGCGATGGCAAGGGCTTCTTCCAGGCTTGAGGCAATTTTGCAGCCCTCAATGACGAGATTTGGCTGGCTGCTGATAACGATATTTGTCCGGCCCGGCAAGGGATGGCCAATGGAATCGTAAGTTTTGCGGCCCATAACTAAGGCGTGACCCATGGTGGTTCGCTTGAAATGGGCAACCTCCTCCGGAATATGCCAGGGGATTGCGCCGTTCTTGCCGATGACTCGATTCTCGGCCATGGCAACAAGAAGGATGATGGGGTGGGAAGCAGTGATCATAAAACAAAGTGTAGGGCTGAAGTGTCTTGAGAAGCAAGGAGAAATTATGGGGGAGGGCGGAAAAGTTTGCTTGTCGGGAGGACCAAAAAAAAAGGAGCCTAAAGAGGCTCCTTTTTATAATTATGCCAAAACCGTTATTTAGGGCCAGATTAGGGATTCGTGGAGCCAGCCACGGGTGCCGTCCAGGTGCGTGACCTGGACCCAGCTGCCATCTGTCCGGCCAGGAGTAAAGACTACCCCGTATAGGGCTGTGGCGGAAATTTCATAATTTTTGCCCGGACCGACCCGGAGGTTTGCCTTTTTCACCTTAACGATAACCTGCCGATCCTTCTGTAGGAGAGGCGCGTAGATCCAGCCGGTATCCCCCTCAAAATCTTCGGTATGGACCCATTCGCCCTTGCGGCCAATAACCTTGAGGGGAAAATTCTTAAATACCTCCCAGTGTACCTCGGCATTGGTAGAGGGGGATGAACGGACATTGACGCCATCCTTGACCACGGTGACATACTCTGCAGCCTGGCAGTTCTGGGCAGAGGCGGCCAGGAGAAGGAGTACGGCAACGGCAAGAGGGGATAGTTTTTTGAAAAGTTTCATGATGATGAGCTGGTCTGTCATAAATGTTTATTCGTAACAATTTGTTAATGTTAGTCTTTAACCGCAACAACTTTTAAAATAGCATTCTGCCGCCCGCAAGTCAATACGCTATGGGAGCATGCCGTAAACGCGGGAGGTGCTGAACAATTTTACAGGGTGTTTTTATAAAGGGAGCCCTTGGCGCTGATTTTGTTCCCTTTAAGGGCCGAGTAATGTGCGGGGGGCTGATGTGGCTGAACGTCAGGAGGCCGGGTAAGCAATATGGATGAGAAATTCCTTGTTGCCCATGGGCCGAGAATTTGTTGCCCTTGCGGGTGGCAAGAAAAAAAAGGTCAGTGCGATGCTCACTTCTTCTCGCGCCTGAAAATTATTTAAAATTCTAAAATAACTGATGTTACAGTTCTTTTCAGTGGTTTCGAGGAGAACTTGTTTGCAGCTGGCCCCTGCTTCGTGGCAAACTGTTTTCATTAGATATCTATCTGTGTAAGATTTTCATCTCTACTTTGTTCTCTTTTTTGGCAGGATGAATTTATGATTTCTGAATGCCAGAAGGATAATGGATAACAGGATCATCCAGATGGAAGCCCGCATTGCCCTTGATATACTCTCGCAGCCTGATGAAACAACCTGCGGCCCTACCTGTCTGCATGCTGTTTACCGCTATCATGGCGATGCTATTTCATTAAAACAGGTTGTTGCCGAGGTCCATCTCCTTGAAGGAGGAGGCACCCTGGAAGTTCTCTTGGCCTGTCATGCCCTGCGGCGTGGCTATAGGGCAACGATTTACACCTATAATCTGCAGGTCTTTGATCCCACCTGGTTTGAAAATCCCGATATAGATCTCAGTGCAAAGCTCAAAGAGCAGATCAAGTTCAAAACCAGTGAAAAACTGCACGTTGCCACCAAGGCCTATCTGGAATTTCTGGCTCTGGGCGGCAAACTGCGTTTTCGCGATCTTACCACCGCCCTGCTGCGCAAATATCTCAAGCGAGACAGGCCGATTCTCTGCGGTCTTTCCTCCACCTATTTGTACCATTGCGCCCGCGAGTTCGGTCCTGACCAGGACTATGATGACATCAGGGGAGTGGCCACCGGCCATTTTGTGATCCTCTGCGGCTATGATTTCCATAACCGCCATGTCTTTGTTGCCGACCCCCTGAAACAGAATCCTTCCGGGAAAGGCCAGTTGTATGAGGTCAATATCGACCGGCTGCTGGGTTCCATCCTGCTGGGCATCCTCACTTACGATGCCAATCTTTTGATCCTTGACCCCCCATCTGCAGCCGGCAAGGAGGTGAGATGAGCACCCTGATTGTTGTCGACAACCCCAAGAACTGGCCCCTGGATCTCAAAGGGGTGGAGATTGTCCCCTCCCGCGCCTATCTGACCGACCCCTATTTCAATGCCCTGCGCCGCACCAAGGTTTTTAACATGTGCAAATCGTACCGGTATCAGGCCGCTGGGTATTATGTGTCGCTACTGGCCGAAGCCAGGGGCCACAAACCCATTCCATCTATATGGACCATCCAGGATATGAAGCTGCCCACCATCATCCGCTTCGTCTCTGCCGACCTGGATGAGCTGATCCAGAGCAGTCTCGCCCCGCTCCAGTCGGATCGTTTCGATCTTTCCATCTATTTCGGCAAGAACCTGGCCAAACGTTATGATCGCCTGAGCGCCCGGTTGTTTAATATGTTTTATGCCCCCTTTCTCAGGGCGAATTTTGTCTTTCAGAAAAAATGGATCCTCCAGAATATCTCGCCCATTGCCGGCAACGATATTCCAGACAGCCACCGCCCCTTTGTTCTGGAAGTGGCCAACGCCTTTTTTGCCAAACAGCATTACACCAAGCCCAAAAAAAGCGACAACCGTTTCGATCTGGCGATTCTCTACAACCCGGAGGCGACAGACGCCCCCTCCAACGAACGGGCCCTGAAAAAGTTCATCAAGGCGGCGGCAGCCTTAAATATTGTGGCTGAGTTGATCCGCAAGGAGGATTATGGCAGGCTTTCCGAGTTTGACGCCCTGTTTATTCGGGAGACCACTAACGTCAACCACCATACCTATCGATTCGCCCGTCGGGCCGCTGTTGAAGGATTGGTGGTCCTTGATGATCCCGAATCAATCCTGCGCTGCACCAATAAGGTTTTTTTGGCCGAAATCTTTGAACGCCACAAGATTCCCACCCCGAAAACCATGGTTGTCCACCGTGATAATCTGGCCCAGGTTGAACAGGCCCTGGGCCTGCCCTGCATCCTCAAAAAGCCTGACAGCTCTTTTTCCCAGGGGGTAAACAAGGCAAAAACCAGGGAAGAGCTCATGCTCTATGGACGCGAGCTTCTCAATGATTCAGAATTGATCATTGCCCAGCAGTTTTTGCCGTCGGCCTATGACTGGCGCATCGGGGTGTTGGACAAAAAGCCACTCTTTGCCTGCAAATATTTCATGGCCAAGGACCACTGGCAGATTATCCAGCGCACGGTGGACGGTAAAAAGAAGGAGGGTAATTTTGAGACCTTCCGTTTGGAAGATGTGCCGCCGAAAGTGCTCGGCATGGCGGTGAAAGCGGCCAATCTCATCGGCGACGGTCTGTACGGCGTCGATCTCAAAGAGATTGACAACAAGGTCTATCTTATTGAGATAAACGATAACCCCAATCTTGATGCCGGGGTTGAGGACGCCCATTTGAAAGATGAGTTGTATGCCATAATTATGGCATCATTCCTGACCCGCATTGAACGCAGAAAGAGGCTGCAGCATCAGATATGACACCCCCCGAACCCTTACATCTATTTGGCGGCGCCGGCGTTGAGCTGGAATATATGATTGTCGATGCCGACACCCTTGACGTCAAGCCGGTCACCGATCAGGTTTTGAAGGCAGTTAATGGTTCCTACTATGAAAATTACAACAAGCCCGGGGTGTGCTGGTCCAACGAGCTGGCCCTGCACGTCATTGAGCTGAAAACCGGTGCGCCGACCCCGGCCCTTGCCGATTTTGTCAGTCTTTTTCAGCAGGATGTTGGCCAGATCAATGCCATCCTCCAGGACTTTAATGCCAGGCTTATGCCCAGCGGTGCCCATCCCTGGATGGATCCCTTCCGGGAAACCAGGCTGTGGCCCCACCATTACAGCGCCATCTACGAGGCCTATAATAAAATATTCGACTGCCGCGGCCACGGTTGGTCAAATCTGCAGAGCGCCCATCTGAATCTGCCCTTTGCCAATGATGACGAGTTCGGCCGCCTCCATGCCGCTATTCGTGTGCTGCTCCCCCTTTTGCCGGCCCTGGCTGCCAGCACCCCCATTGTCGATGGCCAGCTCCAGGATTTTCTTGATTATCGGATGGAGGTCTACCGGACCAATTCCAAGAAAATCCCGTCGGTGACCGGAAACGTCATTCCTGAGCCTGTTTTCACCCGCGCCGCTTATGACAGCCAGATTTTTCAGCCCATGTATCGCGACATCAAGCCCTATGATCCTGATAATATTCTCCAGGATGAATGGCTCAATTCCCGAGGCGCCATTGCCCGTTTCGATCGCTCCGCCATCGAAATACGTATCCTTGATGTGCAGGAATGCCCCCTGGCCGATCTGGCCGTTGCCTCATTGATTATTAATACCCTGAAGGCCCTGGTTGACGGCCTGTGGTCCGATCCTGCCTCTTTGCAACAGTGGCGCTCAGAGTCACTTGCCGACATTCTCTTTAAAACGGTCAAGACTGCCGAGAGCAACATGATCAACAACGATGATTATTTACATATGTTCGGGGTGCAGAAGAGGGGCGGGTTGACGGCGGGCGATCTCTGGTGCCATATCCTCCAGGAAACCCAAACCCGTTATCCCCTCCCTGATGTTTTTCTTGAACCGTTGCACGTCATTACCCAACAGGGCACGTTGGCAAGCCGGATCGTCAGACAACTTAACAATGATATGTCCAGGCCCGCCCTGAACGCAGTTTATGGCCGGCTTTGCGACTGCCTGGCCAAAGGCGTCATGTTCACGGAGTAATTGACTGTTGGTTTGCCAGGGAAATAGAGGGCGCCGCGACAAGGCCGCAATCAGCTTACATCTGTCCATGATGGAAAGATCGCCACGATGACCAGACAGAGAACCCCAGCTCTCATTGTCAGCTGCGAACACGCAACCAATCATCTTCCTGATCAATATCGTCCGTTTCTTGCGGGGTGTGTCGAGCAACTCAACAGCCATAAAGGATTTGATCAGGGCGCCCTTGATTTCGCAGGCCTGCTGGCTGCCAGGTTTTCAGTGCCCCTCTATGCCGGCATCGTCACCCGGCTGCTGGTGGATTTGAATCGCTCTCTGGCCAATCATCGCACCCCGCCGATACCGTTTGGGTACGATCTGCCCTTTGCCCTGCAACAAGAAATTCTCAGCCGCTATTATCACCCCTATCGTCGCCAGGTCGAAGAGGCCATTGAAAGCAATCTGGGCCATGATAAAACCGTACTGCATCTATCCGTTCATTCCTTTACGCCAGTAATGAATGATGTACCAAGAACAGCGGATATCGGCTTTCTCTATGATCCCCGCCGCCCAAGGGAAAAAGAGTTTTGTGGAAAATGGCGCGCCCGGCTGGCGGCCAGAGATGAGAGGCGGCGGTTACGGAGAAATTATCCGTACCGGGGCATAAGCGATGGATTTGTCACTGCTTTGCGTAAAAAATACCCGGAAGATAGGTATCTTGGCATTGAGCTGGAGATAAACCAGATCTACCTGGAGGAGCGGCAGGGGGAGTGGCTAAGATTGCAACAGCAGCTGCTTGAGAGTTTCGCGGAAGTGATGCAGATGTGAAATATTGTACGCTGTGCACAGGCGTTACCGCAGATGAGCAGGGGGCTTTTTTGGCTTCAAATTATTTTTCGTCTGGGCCGACAATATGGATGAGAAATTCCTTATTGCCCTTGGGGCCGAGAATTGGTGACTCGGTCACCCCCCGATGGCTAAGGCCGAGGCTGGCAATGAATTCCTTGATGCTGTCCACCACCTCGTTGTGGAGGGCCGGATCACTGACGACGCCGCCCTTGCCCACCTTGCCCTTGCCCACTTCAAATTGTGGTTTGATCAAGGAGAGAATGCTGATTGGCTTGGCGCCAAAGAGGGGCAGCAGGGCTGGAATGAGAAGTCTGATGGAGATGAAGGCTGCATCAATGACCGCCAGGTCAAGGGCTTGGGGGATCTCCTCTTGGCTGAGATAGCGGGCATTTGTTCTTTCCAGGACCACCACCCTGGGGTCTTGCCGTAATTTCCAGTCGAGCTGGCCGTAGCCTACATCCACGGCATAAACCAGGGTCGCGCCGTTTTGGAGGAGGCAGTCGGTGAAGCCGCCAGTGGAGGCACCGATATCCGCGCAGATAAGGCCGCTGGGGTCCAGGTGAAAAAAATCAAGACCCTTGGCCAGTTTCAGGCCGCCCCGGCTGACAAAGGGGCACGTTTTGCCCTTGATAATAATTTCAAGGCTTTCATCCACCTGACTGCCGGCCTTGTCCATGACCTGACCCGCCACCAGCACCTGACCGCTGCCGATGATGGCCTGGGCCTTTTGCCTGGTTTCCGCCAGGCCGCGCGCTACCAGTAATTTATCCAGACGTGTTTTCATGGAGGTTGGTTTGTTGAGCCCGTGCCAAAAGTTTTAAAACAATGTTGTTGATTGCCGACTCAGGAAACATCTGCCTTGCGGATTAACTCACAGAGCTCGTCAGCCATGGTGTCGATGGTGTCATGATTTTTACCTTCAAGCATGACCCTGACCAGAGGTTCTGTCCCGGAATGGCGGACAAGAATTCGGCCATCCGCCCCCAGTTTCTGTTCCATGGTGGCCATGGTCTTGTTGAAGTCGGGCACCAGATCAAGATTCATCTTTTGGGCCGTACGGACATTCTTGAGGACCTGGGGAAAGGAGTCCATAACCGTGGCAAGTTCGGAGATCGGTTTATTGTGCTTGATCATCACGGCCAGGAGCTGCAGGGCAGCCATAATACCATCACCGGTGGTATTATGGTCAAGGAAGATGAGGTGGCCAGATTGTTCGCCGCCAAAGGAGTATTTGTTTTTGCGCATCTCCTCGACGACATAGCGGTCGCCAACAGCGGTGCGCACCATTTTCCCGCCCATATTGGCCATGGCAAGCTCCAGCCCCATATTGCTCATCACCGTGGTAACCAAGGTTTTCTTATTGAGTTTCTTGGTGGCCAGCAGGTCCTTGGCGCAGATGGCCATGATGTGGTCGCCGTCAACGATTTTTCCTTTTTCATCACAGACAATGAGGCGGTCGCCATCGCCATCCAGGGCAATACCGATATCGGCGCCTAGCTCTTTGACCTTGGCGGCCATCACCTCTGGGTGCAGGGCGCCGCAATCCTTATTGATGTTTTTGCCGTCCGGATTCACGCCGATGGCTGTGACCTTGGCGCCGAGCTCCTCAAAGACATGGGGGGCAACGCCGTAGGTGGCACCATGGGCGCAGTCAAGAACGATGTGAAAGGCATCCAGGGTGTGAGCTTTTGGGAAGGTGTTTTTCAAAAAAACAATATAGCGACCGCGGGCGTCATCAATGCGGAAGGCCTTGCCCACCTCTTCAGCCACCGGGCGCAGGGTCTCCATCTTCTGGGAAAAAATCAGATCCTCAATATCAGCCTCTTTCTGGTCGGGAAGTTTAAAGCCATCCCTGGAAAAGATTTTGATACCGTTGTCTTGGAACGGGTTATGGGAGGCGGAGATCACCACGCCGGCATCAGCTCGCATGCTGGTGGTGATGAAGGCAATACCCGGAGTGGGCATGGGGCCGAGAAGCATGACATCGACACCCATGGAGCAGATGCCGGCGGCCAGGGCGTTTTCCAGCATATAGCCTGAAATGCGGGTGTCTTTGCCGATGACAATGCGATGGCCCTGGCGCATATCTTTGACCTGAAAGGCGATGGCGCGGCCGATCTGCATGGCAATCTCAGTGGTCATCGGGTGGATATTGGCAACACCTCGGATGCCGTCTGTGCCGAATAATTTACGCATAAAAAAACCTGTAACAAGATTGTTGGAAATGGGAAAAAGTGGTGAACAAACTTACTTTGGAGGGGACACAGTTACCGTGACTTCCAGCGGGTCGATCTCAAGGATCTTAACCCCCTCTGCTGGTTGGACAAGAACCTTGATCTTATGGGTTCCGGGTTGGAGGCCGGCGGCAGTAATGGTGGCCGTAAAAAGTGATTTATAATCACTTGCCTTTTGCGACACGGAATAGGGGATAGACGACTTTACCGTCACCGTGTGCGGTGAGATCTTCAGGGTGGGGATGTTGTCGCCTTTGGGCAGGACAATCGGGATGTTT
>JBFFNX010000041.1:0-17332 GCA_041562995.1 Desulfurivibrionaceae bacterium | reverse complement strand
GCGCCAGAAAAGCCCTGACCAGGTCAACACCGGCAACGGCCTGGCCTCGATATCCATGGATGCCAATGACCCCTTTGCCGCCATTAACCTCCAGCAAATCCGCGACCTCCTGGCCACATCCATTGAGGCCCTGCCTGAAAAAGAACGTTTAACGGTCTCTCTCTATTATTTTAACGAATTAACCATGAAAGAGATTGGCCAGGTGTTAAACTACACCGAGTCACGTATTTCCCAGATGCACTCCAAGGCCATGCTACGTTTACGCACCAAGATCAAAAAGGCCCTGGCCATCTAGAAGGAAAGCCCGGACATGGGTAAATAAGTACTTTCCTTTGCCATCTTTTCTGCTTAATATATCAACAATATCCAAGGAATATTCGCAGATTCGATTATCCTGCCATCAATGCCCCCGGGGTGTAACATAAAAAAGTATTGAGGGAAAAAACATGCCTGCTGACAAAACCATGAAAGTCCTGGTTGTTGACGACTTTGCCACAATGCGCCGCATTGTAAAAAATATTCTCACCCAGTTGGGATACAAAAACATTATCGAGGCTGATGACGGCTCCACCGCTGTTGACCTTCTGAAAAATGAAAAGGTTGGTTTAATCATTTCCGACTGGAACATGCCGAAAATGACGGGCCTGGAACTGCTCAAACATGTGCGGGCCAACGCCGACATGGCTGACACCCCCTTTATCATGGTCACGGCTGAGGCCCAGCAGGATAATATTATCCTGGCGGTAAAGGCCAAGGTCAGCCAGTACATCGTCAAGCCCTTTACTGCTGAAACCCTCGGCGAAAAAATTGACAAGGTTTTCGGCTAATCACTTCTCAGCCTCCGGGCCCGCTATTATGACGCGGCCATGGAGGCTCTCTCCTGCCTGCCCCCAATGACTTCTTCATCAGACAAAGACCCCTCCCATGACCCCTTAGCCGACCTTGATGATGATCTCGGCGATGACTGGGAATCTGCCTTTCAGGCTGAAGAATTCATGTTCTCGCCGGAGGATGAGTCCTCTGATTTTTTTCTCTTAGACGAAAACGGCGCTGATAGCAGCGAAGACATTGCCCATCTCATTACCAATCAAGAGGGGCAAAAAGAAAACAAGACCGGCAAAGACACCACCACGGGAAGCGCAGAACCCTCCGCAATCCTAGAATTTCCCACCACCCTTCAGATTCTGGCGGCCTATCTGCCCCAATTTTTTCAAAGCCGCCCCCTTTATCAGCGTCTGCTGATCGGCTCACTGCCCTTCGTCCTTATCCTTATCATCGCCAGCACCCTGTTTTTCCGGTCAACCACTGACGAACTCGCCTCTCGGGACGACAAAAACATGGTTAGCGCCCCCTCCCACGGTGTTGCCCTGGCCCCCCAAGGACAAGGCCGAGTCAGTAGCGCACCTCAACAAAAGCAGGCCCCAGCCCTATCCCCAGCAGCGGTTCCAGCAGTCAAGGCGGAAACCATTCAGCATAAATGGCAGCTCCCGACCTTTATCATTGTCGCTGACGGCGACAACCACTCCGCCCTTATTATCAATATTGACCTCACCCTGATTGCCCACCTCGCAAAGGGCCAGAACCTACCGGCTGACAAACAAATTTTTGCGCAAGATATTATTTACCAATTTTTCACAAACAGGCCAGCATACGAGCTTAAACGCTTTGCCCTGGCCCGCGGCGAAATGATCAGCCAGCTCAACGCCTGGCTTAGCAAGCAGTGGCTTAACAACCCCTTCGACACCATCACCTTCTCCCGCTACCAGGTAATCCACACCCCACCCTCTATCACCCCGCCCCCCCTTGCCCCAAAAGTTACATTTATGTGACAAGCAGGCCAAGTAATGACATTTTTGTCACGAAACTAGCCTGCCCACCTGCCCTGCCCCGCCCTTCACCCCATAAAATCAACATGTTACGTGTGCCACAGCCCAGGGCACGCATCTTGCTATAATCGAAGCATTTGATACCCCATTACGCCCTCAAAAGAGCCATCGGCTCTCTGTCTTCCCGGAGAAAAAAATGATAAACACCGGTGATACCGCTTTCATTATGCTTTCTGCTGCCATGGTGCTGCTGATGACCCCGGCCCTGGCCCTTTTCTATGCCGGCATGGTGCGCAGTAAAAATGTGCTGGGCACCATCCTGCAATCCTTTATCATGATCGCCGTGGTCACCTTTGAATGGATCTACATCGGTTATTCCATGTCTTTTGGCCCTGACGTCGGCGGTCTGATCGGCAACCTCTCCATGGTCGCCTTAAACGGAGTGGGCTCGGAACCAAGCCCCACCTATGCCACCACCATCCCGCACCTCGTCTTTATGATCTATCAATGCATGTTCGCCGTTATTACCCCGGCCTTGATCACCGGTGCCGTTGCCGAAAGGATGCGCTTTGGCCCCTTTATCCTCTTCAGCCTGTTCTGGACCATCGTTGTCTACAATCCTGTCTGTCATTGGATCTGGGGCGGTGGCTGGCTCGCCGACAAGGGCGTTTTAGATTTTGCCGGCGGCCTGGTTGTCCACCTCACCTCCGGAGCCGCAGCCGCCGCTGCTGTCCTTGTCCTAGGCCCCAGAAAAGGCCTGGGTCGTGACAAATTCATGCCCCACAACCTGCCCATGACCTTGCTCGGCACCGGCCTTCTCTGGTTCGGCTGGTTCGGTTTTAACGGGGGCAGCGCCCTGGCCGCCGACGGCATTGCCGCCACCGCCTTTGTCAATACCCATGTTGCCGGCATGGCCGGCCTGGCCATGTGGGTGGCCCTTGAATGGTTCCTCTACAAACAGCCGACCACCTTGGGTGCGGCCTCAGGCGCCATTGCCGGGCTGGCCACCGTTACTCCGGCGGCGGGTTTTATCAATCCCCAGGCCGCCGTTTTCATCGGCCTCCTGGCCGGTTTTTCCTGTTTTGCAGCTGTAACCTATAAAAACAAGGCCGGCTTTGATGACAGCCTTGACGTTGTTGGCATCCATGGCCTGGGCGGAGTCATCGGCACCATATGTTTGGGCATCTTCGCCTCCAAGGCCAGTAATCCTGGCGGTGCGGATGGCCTTCTCGCCGGCAATGCATCCTTCTTAACCACCCAGATTTTCGGGGTTGTTGTTGTCGGAGCCTACGCTTTTGTGGTAAGTTTTATTCTCCTCAAAATCACCGACATTATCTGCGGTGGCCTGAGGGTAAGCATTGAAGATGAGACCGTCGGCCTCGACCAGACCGCCCACAGTGAAACTGCCTACAACATGTAGCAGGGCACCGTATCGTTATCCGTCAGGAGACAACTATGAAAAAAATTGAAGCAATCATAAAGCCCTTTAAGCTCGACGATGTCAAAGATGCTCTCAACCAAATCGGCATCACCGGCATGACCCTGACTGACGTCAAGGGATATGGCCGTCAAAAGGGCCATGTCGAGATCTACCGCGGCGCTGAGTATATGGTTGATTTTATCCCTAAGGTTAAAATTGGCATTATTGTGCCGTCGGAAAAGGTTGACGAGGTTGTCGAAACCATTATTTCCGCCGCCCGTACCGGCAAGATCGGCGACGGTAAAATTTTCGTACTGCCGGTGGACAACGTGATCCGCGTCCGCACCGGCGAAACCGGCAGTGAAGCCATCTGAGAATGGTTTCACTGCCCCTTCACCATTCTCAAAACAAAGCATCAGACAGCTAATGAATTCGGAATTACGTGCAAAACGAGATGCCCTTGAGGCGTTGTGGCAGAAAGGACTAAGTGGCCAGGCCCTTCTTTCTGAACACACCAAGCTCATCGACTCCTCCCTGAGTAGCTCTTTTGCCGATTGCCAGGTGGACACCCACGACATGGCCCTTGTTGCCGTGGGTGGCTATGGCCGCCAAGAACTTTTCCCCTTCTCCGACATTGACCTGATGCTCCTGCACCGCTCCAGCGCCAAGGACCGCTTAAACGATGTAGCTGAGGCTGTTTTTTATCCGCTTTGGGATGCCGGCCTTGAGGTCGGCCATGGTGTGCGCACCATTGAGATCTGTCTTGAGGATGCCAACAATGACTTCTTTTTCCTGGTTTCCCTCCTTGATGCCCGGCTCCTCATCGGCTCTCAGATTCTCTTTGACGAGCTCATGGAAAAATTCACCCGTCTTTTCGTTACCGGTCATCGCAAAGAATTTTTCGAGAATATGCTCAGCCATTGCCGGCTCCGCCATAAACGTTTCGGCAACCACACCTATCTTCTGGAGCCCCAAATCAAGGAGAGTCGGGGCGGATTTCGTGATGTCCAGGCCATGCTATGGTCGGCCCAGGTCGTTTTCGGCCTCCATGACCTTAACGACCTGGAAAACTCGGCCCTGCTGACCACGGAAGACCGGTATAAATTTGAAGAGGCCATCAACGCCCTCATCCGTATTCGCAACCGCCTCCACTACATCAGCGGCCGCAAGAATGACCAACTCTTTTTCGAGCACCAGGAAGAAATGGCTGAGGCTTTCGGTTACAAGAGCACCAAGGCCATGCTCGGCGTTGAGCTCTTCATGCGCGAGGTGCACAACCATTTACAGTCCATTGCTGTGATCACAGGCCTCTTTTTCGAGCATGTTCAGGATGTGGTGGGCCTGACCCCCCTTGAGGCCGGTGACAGAAACCTCGAGCCTGGCATTGCCGTCCGTCAGGGCCGCATCCAGATCACTGAGTCCGAGCTGATTAACAAGCGCCCCCACCTGCTGATGCGGGTCTTTGTCCAGTCGGGAGCAGAAGGACTTCCCATCCACCACAACACCAAGATTCTGATCAGCCAGAAACTGGGCCTGGTCAATGACAGGGTCTGCCATTCGAAACGGATGGCCAAGGCCTTTGTCACCGCCCTCCAGGGCAATAACATTCAAAATGTTCTCAGCGACATGCTGGAAACCGGCCTGCTGTCCGCCTATATTCCGGAGTTTGAACATCTGGAATCCCTGTCCCAGCATGACGTGTACCATGTGTTCACGGTTGACCGTCACCTCCTGCAATGCGCTGAGGAACTGAGCCTCTTGCAGAAGGAGGAGTCCGCCATCTTTATCACCCTGGCCTCCCCGCACATCCTTTTTCTGGCTGGCCTTCTCCATGATATCGGCAAAGGCACCAAACATGACCACTCCGAGTACGGAGCCGACCTGATCCGTATCATTGGCAAGCGCCTCAACCTCGAGGAGGAAGAGACCAACTGCCTCTCCTTTCTGGTCCGTAACCACCTCTACCTCTCAGAAATAGCCTTACGCCGAGACATTGAAGACGAAGGCCTCATCCTGACCTGCGCTGAAAATATCAAGGACCCGGACCGCCTGGCCATGCTTTACCTGCTCACCCTTGCTGATGCCAGGGCCACCGGCCCCACCGTGCTCACCGACTGGAAGGCCGCCCTGTTCCTTGAACTTTATCTGAAAATTGGCCATATCCTTGGCCAAAGTGAGCGCACAGCGCCGGATCGCAAACAGGCGGTGAGCTGGATGCGGGAGAAGCTCGCACCCATTGCCCAGAAACTCGCCCCTGATTTTGACCTCGGCGTGCTGTCGGACGACTACCTCCTCTCCTTTCCCACCGAGGAGGTTGCCGCCCACATAAAGCATCATAGCGCCGGGCTCTTGCAACAAAATCGTACCGTGGTCGATGCCTCAGACCAGGGTGACCATTGGTCCATCCTGGTTATGGCCAAAGACAGGCAAGGCTTACTGAATCGCCTTTGCGGTGTTCTGGCCCTCCACAATATTAAGGTTTTGGCGGCGAAGATCTTCACCTGGTCAGATGGCACTGCCGTTGATGCCCTCCATGTCACCTCGGTACTGAACACCGATTTTGCTGACCAGGATTGGCACTCCTTTCAAAAGGATTTGGATCTGGCCATCCATAACCGCCTCGGCCTTGCCCATCGCCTAAGCAAAAAACTGGCGCCCTTGGGCCGAAAGGCCAAGCCAAAAAAAGATAAGAAAACGACAACCAGTGTGACCATCGAGCCGGACGGCCCCGACAAGTACAGTATCATCGAGGTTTTTGCCGAGGACAAAACAGCCCTGCTCTACAATATCACCCGCACCCTGGCAGATTTTGGCATCGCCACCTACCGGGCCCAGATCGGCTGCCAGGAGGATCAGGCTGTTGATGTCTTTTACGTCCTCGACCATGAGGGCCAGAAGATCCATGACCACCATTTTCTCAGTGAGATTCGCCAGAGCTTGATCCATGCTGCATCGTAAAAGCACCACTATATAACAAAAATGTAACTTTTTAAAAAAGAGGATAGTTAGCAAAAAAACATACAGATATTTGAAACAAGATGGTAAAGTCCAGCCTGTATTTTTTTTAAAAAGACAAAACCCATGCTGACACAAAAAGCATCTGTCCACGTAACTTCTTCTGCCACCTCAACCTTTTTTTAGGAGATAAGATCATGACCAAAGACGACATTCTGAAAATTGTCAAAAAAGAAAAAATCAACTTCTTCCGCATGCAGTTCATTGATGTGAACGGTTTCCAGAAGAACGTGGCCATCCCGCGCAGCCAGCTGGAAAAGGCCTTGGACGGCAAAATCATGTTTGACGGCTCTTCCATTGATGGCTTTGCCCGCATCAACGAGTCTGACATGTTCCTGAAACCCGACTTTGACACCTTTGTCATCCTGCCTTGGCGCAACAAGGACGGCGTTGCTGCCGCCCGCCTGATCTGTGACGTTCACCTGCCGGACGGCACCCCATATGAAGGTTGCCCCCGCCTTGCCCTGAAAAAGAGCCTGGCTGCCGCCAAAGAGATGGGCTTTGTCATGAACATCGGCACTGAGGCTGAGTTTTTCCTCTTTGAGAAAGACGAAGACGGCAATTCCACCACCATTACCAACGATACTGCGGGTTATTTTGCCCTGGATCCCTCCGATCTCGGCAACGACTGCCGCCGTGAGATCATCGAGACCCTGGAGGCCATGGGCTTCGAGATCGAGGCCTCTCACCATGAGGTTGCCGAGGGTCAGCACGAGGTCAACTTCAAGTACTCAGACGCCCTCTCCGCCTGCGACAACACCATGACCTTCAAGTGGGTGGTCAAGGCCATTGCCAACAAGTACAACCTGCACGCCACCTTTATGCCCAAGCCTATCTTCGGCATCAACGGTTCCGGCATGCACACCAACCAGTCCCTGTTCAACCTGGACGGCAGCAACGCCTTTGAGGACACAAAAGACGCCAAGGGCCTAAGCAAGGTGGCCTATCAGTACATCGCCGGTATCATCAAGAATGCCCGCGGCTTTGCTGCTATCACCAACCCGCTGGTTAACTCCTATAAGCGTCTGGTTCCCGGCTACGAGGCCCCAGTCTATGTAGCATGGTCCACCTCCAACCGTTCTGCCCTGGTTCGGATCCCAGCCTCCCGCGGTCTCGGTACCCGGGTTGAGGTTCGTTGCCCGGATCCGGCCTGTAACCCCTACCTGGCCGTTGCCATGATGCTCAACTCCGGCCTGGACGGCATTAAAAATGATCTGCCGACACCTGCCTCCGTTGATGTTGACATCTTCAAAATGACCGCCCAAGAGAAGGATACCGCCGGTATCGCCAGCCTGCCTGGCAGCCTGGCCGAGGCCCTGGACGTTCTCGAGGTCAACCCCATCGCCAAGGATACCCTGGGCGACCACATCATGGGCAAATACGTTGAAGGCAAGCGCAAAGAGTGGGACAGCTACCGGACTGCCGTTACCTGTTGGGAGCTCGACAACTACCTCGACCTCTACTAACAAAAACGCCATTTCCGTTTGGAGTTGATAAAAAAAAGCCCAAGGCCTTTTTAAGGCCTTGGGCTTTTTTTCATGAAGAAGAACAACAACCGGTTTCCCCCATGCTTACCAACACCTTTCTCCATATCTCCGGCATAGGCCACAAGACAGAAGAGGAGATCTGGCAGGCAGGCATCCACAGCTGGCAGGACTTCACAGCCACGGCATCAGCAACCCTGCGCCACGCCACCTGCCGCCTGCTGGAAAATAATCGCACCAGGCAACCAGCAACTGCCCTGGCAACGCCGGCTTATTTTTATGAACTGCTGCCGGCAAGCCAGCACTGGCGCCTCTTCCCCCACTTCAGGACCAAAACCGCCTTCATCGATATCGAAACCACGGGAATCTGCAGGGAGAGCAGCGCCATTACCACCATTGCCCTCTATGACGGCAGGGGGATCTACACCTTTGTCCAGGGTGACAATCTTCACACCTTTCCGGAGCTGCTTGCCAGATACGAGGTGATTGTCACTTATAACGGCAAGGGTTTTGATGTCCCCATGCTGGAGCGTTTTTTCAAGATAACAATCAGCCAGGCCCATCTAGATCTGCGGCCCATCCTTGCCGCCCTCGGCTACAAAGGTGGCCTGAAGGGCTGCGAGAGACAGCTCGGTATTGATCGTCAGGAGCTACAGGGAGTCAACGGTCATGATGCCGTTATTCTTTGGAATGAGTATAAACGCAGCGGCAAACCAGAACTCCTCAACACCCTGCTGGCCTATAATGTCGCCGACACCATCAACCTTGAACCCCTGATGGTGCATGCCTACAACCTGCACATAGCCCCAACCCCGTTTCGCCTGAGCAACTATATTGCCATGCCAAAAACGCCCGCCAATCCCTTTCAGGCCGACCGCAATATTGTCAGCACCCTGCAAAGGGCAAGAGGTTTCTACAGGTAAACAAGGAGGGCACCACTTCTATCCTTCACCCTCCTGTCCCATTGAAAGGCGGCAATGGCGCCCTCCCTCTTGAGAAGGCTGAGCCTCAGCTCGATGACATCGGGTAACACGGCTTTCCCCCCCGGGGAATGCAGTCCTTTGCCCGTAATCACCCGTACCGTTCGTATTCCCCGGCGGCCAGCCTCCTCAACAAAACGCTGGGTCTTGTCCTCAGCCTCCTGGGCCGTACAGCCGTGGAGATCAAGGGTCTCTTGGGGGGGCGGATAGCGCTGAACGCTGGCCACCATCTGTCTCCTTTCGGTATCCTCCTTGCTGGCCGACTCACGCTCCATCGCCACCTCAGCAACAGCGTTATCATCAAAAAGATCGCTAAAGGAAGCATCACCCTGGTCCTTCTCCCCAAAAGGATAGTGCTCCCCCTTGATCCGCCGGAGACCCGTACTGGCCATTTTATCTTCTTGTTGTCGTCTTTTTGCCATTTTCAGCAGTTCTTTGTTGACGCTCAGGCCCTTAATCTTTTAGATTAACTATCTAAGATACTCATAGTTTAACATATCACTATAATTATCTTAGGGGCTATCCCGAGCTGATCGGGATTGTATTTTTATTAAATACACTGATCAACTTGGTCAATTTCTTCAGGTAAAAACCATGGTTAACACTCCAGAGAATAAACGTAAACATGCACGGACGGAATCCCTCAACCTCTCCTTCTTCTGTGTGGACGAGAATGACAATATCTTGGCCCAGGGCATGGGACGAACCATGAATCTTTCCGAGACCGGTATCCAGCTTGAAACCAGCACCCAAATGACCCCCGGCCAATCTGTTGACATGGAGATTGCCCTTAAAAACGATCTGATAAACGCACGTGGCACTGTGGCCTACTCAAATGCGTCCGACGACGACCATTTTAATACCGGCATCGAATTTACCCAAATCAGTGATGCCGACATGGAGATCCTGAAAAAATTTCTCTAAAAATAGACGCCGCCAGCTATTACATAAAAAAACTCACCAAGGGCCGAAAATTCCCTTGGTGAGTTTTTTTATGACCTTTATTCTGACCCTTGCACCTTCAAACTGCCCTGCTGAGAATTGACCTCATCAGCACCGGCTTGTAGCGCCACAAAACAGCTGCCGACAAATTCACATGGAGGACTCACCTCTACCGCGCCTCATGGTTAAGGGACAGGCTGCCCGGGCATTGCCATCGGCAATCACCACCCTGTCGGGGGTCACCTTCTGGGTGACAGATTCATAGGGGGTGGTAATGGCAACCAGACCGACCCCTTCCAGCTTGATATTAAAAAGGCCGCCAGCCATCAGGCCAGCCATCTTGCGCACCATGGTAATATCCCAGCTGACCGAATCCTCAAAGGCCAGCAGGTCATTGCCGTTGACAAAGATGGTCTCGTTCTTGAGTTGCAAGATGGAAATTTTTTTCCCGGAATCAGCCAGATAGACCTTGCCCGCACCCTCTGCCTTGGTGAGACTGACCCCGGCGCCGGATAATGCCTTTTTGACCAACCTGCCAAACCCATGCTCCAGAAGCCCTTCCCGGCTGAAGGTGATATCGCCGAGGCAAGAGACCATCGTGCCCGTCTTGATCCAGACCAGGCCATTGAGATTAATGCCCAATTGCCGATCACGTTCCAGCTCAAAAACAACCTGCTTCGCGTCGCGCTGACCGCGATATTTGCCAAAGCCATCACTGAAGAAACGACCCGTATCATCAGGGGCCTCAATGTTGGGCACGGCCCCGGACAGACTGACATGCTTGCCAAAGGACGGCGGCTTTCCTATCTTAACGGTAAACTTCCCGGCTCCCTCTCGCTGGCCATCATAGTGGGGGCAATGCAGTTTCATCATCTCTTCTTCTCTGTCATTTTTTTATGAGGCTGCACGGAACAGGAATTCATGGCGCTAGAGCACGAACGAAGTAATATCATAATCCATGACAGCAACACAATTCCACTCATTTCCCTATCCCCTTGACAAGTCGAGCCAACTCGAAAATAATGGACCCGTACAATCCCTTCTCGCTGGCAAAACATTCATAATGGAGAACATATGAAAACATCACCCCTCTTGGTCACCCCACTTTTCCTTGCCCTCTCCTTGCTGAGCTTCAGCACAGATGCCCATGCCGAGGCTGGAGATGTAGCCCTC
Source organism: Desulfurivibrionaceae bacterium (assembly GCA_041562995.1). Classification (GTDB taxonomy): domain Bacteria; phylum Desulfobacterota; class Desulfobulbia; order Desulfobulbales; family SURF-16; genus BM506. The sequence continues at coordinate 6,492 of JBFFNX010000041.1, read as the reverse complement.
GGCGCTAAAGTAAGCACCTTGGGGATAGGTCCCGATATCAGCATCGGAATCCTTGACAGCCTCAACATCAGGGCCGCCGGCCATTGGGGCTCCATTGAAGTCGATGGCGACGGTCAGGATATCAGCTATGACTGCGATCTTGATCTCCGCTCCGGCCTGATAACCGCTGAGTGGTATCCCTTCAATGGCGATTTTCATATCGTTGCCGGTGCCTTTATTAACGGTAACAGTTTTGACGCCAGCGCCGATTTAAATGTGGGGGAATCCTATACTATTGGTGGCCAAACGTTTTCATACTCTGAAATCGGCAGCCTTGAAGGGGACATAGATTATGACAGCGTTGGCCCCTATGTCGGTATCGGCTGGGGTAACCCGGTCGGCAAGGATTCCAACTTTACCTATTTCGTCGATCTTGGCATTGCCTATCAGGGCTCAGCCGAGGTCAGCCTCAAGGCCACCGGTAGTTCGGCAAACGACCCTACTTTCGTCAGTCGCCTTAAGGAAGAAGAGAAGGACCTGCAGGAAGACCTTGATGACTTCGAGTACTACCCTGTTATCTCCATGGGCCTGACCTATAAGTTTTAAAAATTCCATCCCTGAGCTGTTGGCCGGCAATTCACCGGGGCCAACAGCTCTTTTCTTGTGCCGCCCCTTTCTTCTGTTACCCCATGGCTCTTGTCAATATCGCCACCCTGCCCTCACGTGGCACGCCCTCATCAAAAAAGCAGGGCCTAACCAGGGAATTGAAATCCGACCTGTAAAGGCCACCGCAACGTGCAAATCTTGAAGAGCGACAGAGGAGAGCCTGCCGTCCGGGCCTGGGGTTATAATGGGGGGGAGCTAACAGGCAGCAGCGGCGCACCTGGCCAAACTTTTAAAGGCCATCCTCAACGGGACAACAAGGCCCGGATCTACCAAGCCAACAGCCCTAAAGACCGGGACAATGCGTGCCAGAAAATCTAACCGCCCTTTTTTTTTGCGGTTGGCCACTCTCCTGTTTGACAGTGAGCGGCCATTGTGGTGAGATGATTTTATCCTACCATATTGACACCTTAGCAATTCAACACGCCATCAGGATTTGAACCATGCCATCCTATAGGAATCTCGACAGCCTGCCCGCCTTCAGCAAACTCCAGGAACTCAGCACGCACCCCCCAGACCTTGCAGAGCCAGGCCTGTTAACACCAGCGCGCCTCCACAACTACCGGGCCCACAGCGCCGGGTTTGATCTTTACTTTGCCACCCAGCGCCTTGGCGAGCCGATCCTTACGGCCCTCCAGGAGCTGGCCGACCAGGGGAGGGTTATCGAGCAATTCCTGGCCATGAAAAAAGGGGCCGTGATCAACCGGATTGAAGGGTGGGACTCTGAGAACAGGCAGGTATTGCACACCGCCTGCCGTGATGTTTTTTCCGTAAAAAAGAACGCCCCCGAGGCAAGCAGCCAGGCCGAAGCAGAACTTAAAAAACTTGCCGCCTTCCTCACCGAACTTGACCAAGGCTCCATCACCAATGGCCAGGGGCAGCCCTTTACCGACATGGTCCAGGTCGGTATTGGCGGTTCAGACCTTGGTCCCCGCGCCCTCTATCACGCCCTGGCAGCCTATGGCGAGGGGGGAAGAAGGGTCCACTTCATCTCCAACGTTGACCCGGATGACGGCCTGGCAGTCCTCAGCCGCCTGGATCTCTCCCGCACCCTGGTCAATGTCGTGTCCAAGAGCGGCACCACCCTGGAGACCCTGACCAACGAGGAGCTGGTCAAGGCCGCCTTTATTGGTGCCGGCCTTGAGCCCGCCCGCCATTTTGTAGCGGTGACCGGCCAGGGCAGCCCCATGGATGACCCGGACAAATATCTGCGCTCCTTTTACATGTACGACTATATCGGTGGGCGCTACAGCGCCACCTCCATGGTGGGCGGCGTCATGCTCGGCTTTGCCCTCGGCCACGAGAATTTCAGGGAAATCCTCCGTGGTGCAGATGACATGGATCGGGCTGCCGAAGAGCCGACTATCAAAGACAACGTGCCACTGCTTCTGGCGCTGCTCGGCGTCTGGAACCATAATTTTCTCGGCCATGAAACCCTGGCAGTTCTGCCCTACAGCCAGGGGCTTATCCGTTTCACCGCCCACCTCCAACAATGCGATATGGAGAGTAACGGCAAGGCCTGTAACCGCCAGGGGGAGTTGGTCTCCTACCAGACAGGGCCGGTGCTCTGGGGTGAACCGGGCACCAACGGTCAGCACGCCTTCTACCAGCTCATCCACCAGGGCACCACGATCATCCCGGTGGAATTTATCGGTTTTCGGACCAATCAGTACGCCGGCGATATCACCATCAAGAAAACCACGAGCCAGGAGAAGCTCAACGCCAATCTTCTGGCCCAGTCCCTGGCCCTGGCCACCGGCCAGCACAGCGCCAATCCCAACCGGGTCTTTGTGGGCAACCGACCCAACTCCATTCTCATGGCAGACCGACTGACGCCATACAGCATGGGGGCGCTCCTGGCCCTTTATGAGGCGAAGATCGTCTTCCAGGGTTTCTTGTGGAACATTAATTCCTTTGATCAGGAGGGGGTACAGCTGGGGAAAATTCTGGCCAGCCGGTTACTGGACCACATGGCCGCGCAGAAGGAGGATGGGAAATATGACGGCAGCAGCACGGACGCCCTGGGCTGGGCCCTGATGCAGGCCACCGGTTTGACAACGAGTTGAGCGTTGGCAGCTGGCAGGGAAAACAGATTTCCCTGCTGCTGCCAGCTGCTAACCAAAGACCCCGACCTGCCTTAAATAGGGACCTCGTCAACAATATCCGCTGCCCCGTCAATGGCATCATGGGCGGTATTACCGGCCACCGGAATAATGGAAATCACCGCAGCGCCAAGACGCATGGGCACCGTGAGAATCTTGGTAAAAAGACAACCGTTTAACATCAGAGAAAGAATTACCAGTACAAGAGCCGTTTTCCACTTCATCACATCTCCTCCTTTATTTTTTAAACTTTTTTTGGCCCAACCTAAAAACACTAAGCACCGCAAGGGTACAAGTGACTTGTCGACAACCATACCTAATTCATCTCACAAGACATTTTCGATTTTCTTATTTTTCCTCAAAAGTTAAGAAGCAAGTCACTAATAGAGCCACTGAAATCGTTCCCAAAAATCAGGGAAAGATTTTACCACACACTCTCTGTTCTTGATCTTCACCCCAGGGGTCACCAGGCCTGCCACTCCGAAACACATGGCAATGCGGTGGTCGTTATAGGTGTCGATCTCGGCCCCGTGCAGGGGACCGCTGGCCTCAATGCCTTCAATAATGAGGGCATCAGGCCTCTCCTCCACCTTGGCCCCCATCTTGGCAAGCTCGGTGGCAACAGCATTTATCCTATCACATTCCTTAATGCGCAAATGGGCGATATTTTTGATGATTGTCCTGCCTTTGGCCTGGGCCGCAACAATGGCCAGGGTAGGGGCCACATCGGGGCAGTCGCCCATATCCACCTCCACGCCATGCAGCTCCTTGGGACCGACAACGGAGATGCCGTCGCCATACTCCACGGTGCAACCCATCTTGGCCAGCATCTCCACCAAGGCGGTGTCACCCTGCAGGGATGGGCTGGGAACGTTCGTCACCCGCACCCGGCCACCGGTAATGGCAGCCGCCGCAAAGAAATAGGAAGCGCTTGAGGCATCACCCTCCACTTCATAGGTGGTGGGCTGATAGGTGCCGGGGCTGATTTCAAAATGGTTGAGTTCGGCGCTGGCCTCAAGCCGGGCGCCAAAGGCGCGCATCACGGCCAGGGTCATGGTGACATAGGGCTTGGAAGGAACCTCACCTTCGACATTGAGAATAGCCCTCTGCCGGGCATACGGGGCGACCAGCAGCAGCGACGACAGATATTGACTGGACTTGCCCTCAGGCAGGATGGTCTCGCCCCCCTCAATGCCGTGGGCGTTAATGGCCAAGGGTGGACAACCGGTGCCCTTGATGGACTTGATATCCACCCCCCAGCCAGCCAAGGCCTTCATCAGAGGCTCAATGGGGCGCTCTTCCATCCGTTTTTCACCGGCAATGATGAAGAGACCCTGACCTAAACCGACGAAGGAGGTGAGAAAGCGGGTGGCGGTGCCGTTATTGCCCAGGAAAATCTCCTTGGCCGGGGTAACGATCCTGCCGCCGGTACCCTTCACCGTCCACGACTCATCACCTTGGACAACCTTGATGCCCATGGCCTCCAAAGCGGCTGAGGTGTAGGCCGTATCCTCGCTGGCCAAGGGGCCAACCAGGGTAGAATCGCCCTGGGCCAGGGCAGCAGCAACCAAGGCGCGTTGGGTGATGGACTTGGAGCCCGGCACGGTGATATCGGCATCAATTTTTGCGAGGGGTGTTATTTCGTGCATGATTCACGTCTGGAAGGTTCAATTAATAAGGAAGAAAAACAGATTGTCTCTCTACAGGCCCAGAGCCGCCATCAGTTCCCGGGCCATGATATCCAGGGGAGCCGGCCGGCCCGTCCACAACTCAAACTGGGCCGCCCCTTGATAGAGGAGCATCTGCAGGCCATTAATGGTGAGACAATCCGCCTCTTTTGCCTCTTTGAGCAGACGCGTTTCCAAGGGGACATAGACAATATCCATCACCAGCGAAAAGTCGCCAATCTTGGCGCTGGGCACCAAGCTCATATCCGCCATTTTGCCCATGCCAACCGAGCTGGCATTGACCACGGCGTCCGCCTTTAACTTAGAAATATCAGCAAGGGGATGCCAGGGGCAGCCCAGTAGTTTTGCCAGGGCCTGGCCCGACTCCGGGGTGCGGCTGGCAATGGTGAGCCGGGCGCCGGCTTCAAGGAGGCCGAAACCAATGGCCCGGGCCGAACCACCGGCACCCAGGAGAAGGACCGAAGCACCGGAGAGAACCATTTTGTCCGCCAGGGCCCGATTGGCTCCCAGCCAATCAGTATTATAGCCCTTTACTCTGCCCTCAGAAAAAACCAGGGTATTGACGGCACCGATCTTCTCGGCCACCGGGTCAATCTCATCAAGGCAAGGCATGACCGCCTGCTTATGGGGGATGGTGACACTGACACCCCGAACGCCAAGGGCCTTAAGGCCGGTGATGGCGCCAGCGACATCCTCCACAGGGAAAGGGACATACACCCCGTTTTCGCCGGTGGCGGCGAAGGCGGCGTTATGCATGGCCGGACTCAGGCTATGGCTGACGGGATTACCCATGATGCCATGGACCCTTGTGGTGCCGCTGATCTTCATCGAACAAACTCCTGGAGGGTACGAATATCTTCAATACTGAGCTGACCTGGGGCGGTACAGCTTTGCCGGTCGGCAGCAGCATAGGTGAGGACACCACCAAGCTCCAGGGTGGCGGCCCGACTGATCTTGCCGGCCTGGCCCATGCAAAAGGCCGCCAAGGGAAAGTGCTCCTTGGCGGCCAGGAGCTGGAGAGCGAGAACACGCAGACTATCGGTATAATCGTGAGCCATGGTGACTATCTTGCCAATATCAGCACCGCTTTGGCGCTGGCGCCTGAAGATATCAGCAAGCACCTCATCAGCAGGGGTCTCGCTGAAATTATGCCAAGAGACAATGACCTTGGTCTGTGCGGAGGAGGCAGCGGCAAGGATCTGACGGCGCCCCTCCGCTGGAGCCAGCAACTCTATATCCACATAGGCAGCGCCACATTCAATGGCCTCCACTAGCAGAGCAATGCGCTCCTGCTCAGAACCCCGCCAGTTACCACCCTCCCATTGGGGATGGTTAGCAAAAAGCAGCGGGTTTTGAATGGCTTCCACAAAGGGCTGGACCACGGGCTCATCAAGGAGATCAAGGCGGATCTCGATGACATCAGCCTGGTCTGCGAATCGCCGCGCCACTGCAAGGGCACCGGCCAGGCTTGGCTCAGCAATGGAGAGACATATATTTTTCTGGCGGCGCTGCTCGGTATCCATTATTTTTTCTCTTGTTTCTTGCCCCATTTTTCAGGCATGATTTGATGGTAAGAGGAAGAAATCTTCTTATTCCATCAAGGCCTGAAAGTCAATATTGGTGCAGCAAGGGAGACTTTCTGCTCTTGGCACCTAATCTCAGGAGCGACCATGCCCCGACTCTTTATTGCCATTGACCTGCCGGAGGAAATCAAAGAAGGGGTGCGTGGCCTCTGCTCCGGGCTACCCGGGGCCCGCTGGATCGCGGCTGACCAACTTCATCTCACCCTGCGCTTTATCGGCGATCTTGACCCTTCCCTCTTTGCCGAACTTTACACGCGGCTTGATGAGGTGAGGGGTAAGCCATTCCCACTACACCTGAAAGGCCTCGGCGTTTTCCCGCATACCGGCAAGCCCCGTATCCTCTGGGTGGGGTTCAAAAAAAGCGCACCCCTGCTGGAGCTCCGCAAGAAGGTGGACAGTATTGTCCGTCACCTCGACATCCCGCTGGAAAAGAAAAAATTCTCCCCCCACATTACCATTGCCCGGCTGGGAAAAACG
>JBFFNX010000040.1:0-17363 GCA_041562995.1 Desulfurivibrionaceae bacterium | reverse complement strand
CATCTCGACCCTACTGCGGCGTCATACCAAAAACCGTTAGCTGTCCTTGGCTATACCTTTTCGTCATTGTCGCCATTGTATTCCGTATTCTGCCAATCAAGTTCTGCCGGGCTTGATTCCTTCCATTTGCTAACCAGTTCTTTCGCCTTTAGAAAATCAGCCTCTTCAACATTCAAGACGCCCCACCCTTTTTGAGTCTGAAAAAGGCCATCATATGTCGTGTCCCGGTATGTGATAACTTGCGCGGAGATATTATGTTCAGAAAGCAGCCTTTCGAGGACAAGGGCTTCTGCTTCGTCAAATGGCGTCAGGAGTGTTATTTTGCTCATATTTCCCCCCCGCGCACAACCAGGCTAAACCGCCTACGACAGCGCCCATAAAGAAAAGGAAAAAGTGGCGCCGAGCTGAGATTTGCATTGCCTGTAGGCCCTGAGCTTGTCATGTTTTGCATTTGTTTGACCTCCACAGCTTGTCCAACCTTTTGCATGCCATGCCCCTCAAGGCATACAAAAATATATAAAGATATACCAGTATATACTTTGATATATAAATATGGCTTTGTATATTCTACTCCAGCTTGTTTTTGTCGAGATACTCGGTGGCTACTTTTGCCAACCAGGCGCTCCGATTACCAATGATATGCCGGTCAATGCGAGCCAGCAGCTCTTCATCAATTGAGATAAGGGTGCGGATTTTTTTGCCTTGGCCTTTCGGCTCGCTCTTTTTGATGTTTTCGACATCCTTATGCGCGCCGCCGCTGTTAATCACATCGTCGAGGCTGTTTGGCTTTTTGGAGTCCATCATTTTGTTGCCCCGGCAATAATCTTTAATGCTTCGTTGTACAGGTAGCGTATTTCGATGGCCGCCTTGCTCTGTGGATCCGTCTCGACCACGCCCCTCCCTGATTCCACGGAGGCCTTAAACGCCACCCGGCGGCCAATACCAAATTTCAGCAGAGGCATTTCCATTTCAAGCTTCCTGAGGGCCTTCATCGATTTGTGGGTTACCCTTGTTTGCGGGTCAATCTGGTTAACCACCAATCGGCCCTGGAGCGCCGGACAAAAGCCCCGCACCTCGGTGAACGCCTTGATGGTGTCTGTTGCCCCCCAGAGATCAAACTGCCCGGGCAACACCGGCAACAGGAAAAGGTCAGCCGCGGCAATGGCAGACCTCAGCACACTATCATCACGACCACCAGCATCAATGATGATCAGGTCAAATCTGTGGCGATAGGCGCCAATTTTCTTATGGATATTGGGCTCAGTGTGCGCCGTGGCCTTGATGTCCTCACCGCCCCGCAGCGAACGAAAACAAATGGATGAGCCCTGCGGGTCAGTATCGACAATGAGCACTGACTTGTTTTTCATGGCGCTCATTGCCGCCAGGTTAACGACCAGGGTGGACTTGCCGACGCCGCCCTTACTTGCCCCCACACATATTATAGCCATACGCCACCTTCCTGTGAATATATTAAGATATAGTGATATATATCACGATATATACAGCAGGTCAAACATGATGTGATGGAGGTGGTGGCCACACCATGGCCGGTGATGGTGGCGATAAAATGCCGTGGATTTAATAATGACAACAAGGAAACTGTCCGCAAATATAGTCACTGCCTGCACGGCACGGGCTTAGTCAAACAGAGACTTGCCCCCTTTTTTTGCGGCCCCACGAATGCCTTGCATTTTAAGAGAATATTGTCTCTATGCTTCCACAGGTAATCTGCTTGAATTGAGACCTTGCAGCTCTTTAGCAAAAATTATCGCCTAGATGGCCAAAAGGGCCCGGGCAACAGGCAGGCAAAACGCCCCGCCAAGACCCAGGAGGGGTATTCATGTCTCTAAATCCGTTTTTTTATCTTTTTTTGATTTTCGTTCTTCTCTCCAGCGGCTGCGCCACCATGAACAAATCGGAATGCCAGACCGCCGACTGGGTCATGATCGGCATGGGTGACGGAGCCAGGGGATACCAGGAATTGTATATAGACAATCATCGCCGGGCCTGCGCCAAGTTCGGTGTCACACCGAACCTTAATCTTTACCGGGACGGTTACTCGCAAGGGATCAGACAATTCTGCACCGCACGTAACGGATTTTCTATCGGCAGAAGAGGCAGTCATTACAAGGGCGCCTGCCCGGGCGATCTGGAGCAGGATTTTTGGCAAGCGCACGCCCTTGGTCAGGAAATCTACCAGTGTCTCAAGAAAATCAAAAGCATCAACGTGGCGATCAACAACAAGGAAGATGAAATTGAAAAGGTTATCGCCACCGATAACAACAAGGAACAGTTACTGATCCATGGCGAACTGCCCCCCACCAAACGAGCCATGCTTCTGGCCGATATCAAGGCAACGGAAAAGACCCTCTCGCGGATAGAAGATGAAATCTATGACCTTGAGGGTCTGCGAGCGAATGGCGAAGACAAACTGGCTGACCTGAACAGCCGGAATATCTACCAGTAAGCGAGACACAAACGCGGGTTGGCCAGGAAAAACAGCGCTCCCCTCGGCAATGGGGCGGACAAGTTCGGAATCATCGTCCTCGTCCAGATAGGGGCGGTAGACTGCGGGGCGCAGCGCTGGCGACCGGGCCGGGCCAGCCTCTTTAAGGCATACCGTTATCTGGTAATGAAAAAAGGCGGCGGCGATGGATTCTCCGCCGCCTTTTTTTGTTTTGCCTTTGTGTGCGGGGGGACAAAGCAGCAAGGTAACCCAGGAACTGCGGCTATCGAAACATAGGGCGCGGCTCCTGGTTACAAGTCGGTATCGACAATAATCCCTGTTTCACGCTCCAGGTTATCAAGAACACCGGTCATGTTATCGGCCGGAATCGGCACCTTGTACGTCAACCAACACGCATCGCTGTAGGAACAGTCATAAACATCCAGGGCAAACCCCTTGTCATCCTTGGCAAAAACAAGATGAAAAGGCCGGTCGTGCGCTGCCATGTCCGCATTTACCAGATCAAGGGAATAACGGATGGATCTTTCCACCTGGGCGCCGGTGACCAGGGCCTCATTGTACTCGCCGTTGCCGGTCCGTTCCCTTGCCCTTGCCCTGAGCTGGGCCTGCCTGAAACGCGCATTGCCCACCGGACGGATTTCGGCAATGGCGGCGGCCGGCGGAAGATCCACATCAATCGGTTCCCTGGCGCTGCTGGGCAAAGGGGCTGGATCATTAATTAGATAAACGACGAGTACGTAAGGGATCCTGTCGGGGAAAAGCACCACTGGCAAGGTTGCGGGGGTGAGCTCCTGGGACAGAAACACCGCTGTTACCGGCAACGCCACCTCCTCTCCAGCTCCTGCCGCGGGAGTTGCACCGGGGGATTCTGCAGCTGCCATGGTGAGATCAACGGCTGGAGACCCAAGCGCACCGACGCCGGTGGCTGTGGCGGCTGTTCCCTCGGCGGCCGCCACAGCAGGTGGGACCGCACCAGGACGCGGTTGCGGCGGATTATAGAACAGGGACGCTGATCCGAGGTCCTGCAGGGTCTCGTTAACAAACAAGGCATTCTGCTGGATAAGGGTCAGATCCTCGGTGATACCGGCGGCTTCAAGAGCCGCTGGAATACCATCGATCAGCAGGGGGCTATCCGCTTCGGCGGCGTTAAATCCCAAATTGAGCAGGGTCTCGTTAACCTGCAGGGCATTTTGCTGGATGAGATCCAGCTCTCCGGTAGCCTGCAGGAGGGTCAGCAAGGGCGATCGCGTATCAATGAGCAGGGGGCTCGCCGCTTCAGCATTGGCAAACGCCACGTTACGCAAAATCTCGTTAACCAGCAGCTCGTTTTGCAGAAGGGCATCTGCTGGCGCCACCGCCTGGACAGCAAGCGGCACAGGAGTCCCCCCTGCCTTGGCGGACGTTGCCGCCGCGGGCATCACATTCTGCGGAGATCCGGCTTGCTGCACCGGCACCCTCTCTCGGCTGTATCGAGCCGAGATCAGAATAGAATTACTGTTGGGAAGCCCGCTAACGGCCATATCATTTCTCTTTTTTCTCAGTTTATCCGGTTTAGCATCCCCACCATCTAAGCGACAAAAAAGTCTAAGTAATAATTTTAGGAATCAAGGATGACATTGTCAAGAAGACGACTGACCAAAAAGGCGTAATATTAAACAGATAGCCATTACCATATTCGGGATAAGTAGCGGTCATCATTAGCAATGGTATCCGATGACCAATACTGAAATAAAGGGTAAGCAAGGACCGCTCTTTAGATTCGTAATCGGGCTGGAGAAAATTCTATATTTAAAGACAGGATAGTATTTTCAAGAGAGGAACTTTTTGAAAGGACAAACTGTCAAAAATAATTCCAGAGTCAACAACGCCAGCCGGCGCCCTCCCTTGGGCCGAGAATTACCTTGCAGCAGGCAGGCGACCATGCTAAAAATTGCCTCTTTTTCCAAGCCATTGTTCAAAAATAATCACACCAATGCCAGGCTGTGAACGGCATAAGGGCCGTAACGAAATGGTTAATAATGGAGCGGTTATTTCTTAACGGCCCCTAAGGACTCGCCATGATCCACCTGACCAATATCAGCAAACAGCACGGCAGCCAGATCCTCTTTACCAATGCCAGCTTTCAGATCCTGCCCGGGGTGCGTTCCGGCCTGGTCGGCCCCAACGGCGCCGGCAAATCCACCATCTTCCGCCTGATTACCGGCGAGGAGACGGCTGACAAAGGCGAGATCTCCTGCGCCAAGCATACGGTGATCGGCTATTTCTCCCAGGAGGTCGGCGAGATGGCTGGCCGCTCGGCCCTGGCTGAAACCATGTCTGCCGTGGCCCAGGTCATGGCCCTGGGCCAGGAGCTTCAGGAGATGGAGGCCGCCATGGCCGAGCCCATGACCGACGACGAGATGGCCGCCCTATTGGAACGCTACGGCGACGCCCAGCAGGAGTTTGAGCACCGGGGCGGCTATGACCTGGAACCCAGGGCCCAGACCGTGCTCACCGGCCTCGGCATCGGCCCGGACGACTATCAGCGGCCGGTGGAATCCTTCAGCGGTGGCTGGAAGATGCGGATCGCCCTGGCCAAGATCCTCACCATCAACCCCGATGTCCTCTTGCTGGACGAGCCCACCAACCATCTGGACATCGAGTCCATCCTCTGGCTTGAAGAGTGGCTGAAAACCGAGTTCAAAGGGGCGCTGTTGATGACCAGCCATGACCGGACCTTCATGAACTCCATTGTCAGCCGGATCATCGAGGTGGCCAACAAAACCATCACCACTTACAGCGGCAACTACGATTTCTATTTGCGTGAGCGCGACATCCGCCGCGACCAGTTGCTGGCCAGTCACCGCCGCCAGCAGGAGATGCTGGCCAAGGAGGAGGAGTTCATCGCTCGCTTTGCGGCCCGGGCCTCCCACGCCTCCCAGGTCCAGTCGCGAATCAAGAAGATAGACAAGATCGAGCGCATCGAGCTGCCGCCTGAGCAAAAGGTGATCCGCTTTGAGTTTAGCGAGCCGCCCCGCAGCGGCGACGATGTCGTGGCCATGACCGACCTGGCCAAGAGCTGGCCAATTGAGGACAACAGTGAGCAGTGTGGTTTAATCACGCGGCGGAAGAAGGTTTTCAGCGGCATATCGGGCATGATCCGCCGCGGCGACAAGGTCGCCGTGGTCGGCGTGAACGGCGCCGGCAAATCCACCTTCCTCAAGGTCCTGGCCGGCCAGACCGAACCGAGCCAAGGCACAGTAAGCCTCGGCGCCAATGTGGCGGTGGGCTATTTCAGCCAGCACTCCATGGACATCCTCGATGGCAAGCAAACGGTTTTCAACACGGTCCAGGACGCCATGCCCCAGGCCCATATCGGCATGGTCCGCAACCTCTGTGCCGCCTTTCTCTTCCAGGGCGATGAGATCGACAAACGGATCGACAACCTCTCCGGCGGCGAAAAAAGCCGGGTGGTGCTGGCCACCCTTCTGGCCCAGCCCCTGAATCTCCTCATCCTCGACGAGCCCACCAACCATCTCGACCTGTTGTCCCGCGAGGTGCTGCTTGAGGCCCTCCAGAAATTCACCGGCACCGTGGTGCTGGTCAGCCATGACCGCCATTTCCTGCGCTCCCTGGTTGACCATGTCATGGAAATCGACCACGGCGCCATGCACCTCTACGGCGGCAACTACGATTATTATCTGCAAAAATCTGCTGACCTCAGGGCCTGATTATTCGAAGTATGAACACCCTGTATTCGCAGCCTCTTAGTGGGCGCGGTCGCTTATATGTTGTTGAGCCACGTATTCCGCGAGCATCTGCATGGCCTCAGGGCCATCCCACCATACCCCACCGATGAATTTTTCCCGAAGCACCCCTTGCTTGTCAATAATGTAGGTCTCCGGCACCCCGGTTAAACCATACGCTGTGGCGACCTGGTTTTTCGGATCAACAAGAACCGGGAAGGTGGCGCCGATTCTGGCGACAAAGGCATCAGCCAGGGAAGGTTGGTCGTTGCTAAGAATGGTCAGCATGATAAATTGGTTGCTTGGCATGAAGGCGTTGACCTTCTGCATGGACGGCATCTCTTCTACACAGGGAGGACACCAGGTGGCCCAAAAATTAATAAACACCACTTTGCCTTTGAGTTCGGACAGCTTCCAGGCCTTGCCCTTGGTGTCCATCAGGGCAAAATCAGGTGCGGGCTGACCGACCACCGCTTTTTGGGGAGGTGGGCCACAAGCCGTAGCTAAAAAAAGGAAGCTACACGCCGTGATTGTTAACAAAAATATTTTCATAATTGGCGATCTCCGGATCAGGCGCCATGGCGCCGGTTGGTTATGGTCACAGCATTATGAAGGCACGCGTCCGGCGCCTTCATAATGCGTTAAGACATGGTGATCATCCAGGATACATGACCTTGAGCTCCTGCTCGACCAGCTGCTGCAGCTCCCTATAGCCAAAGGTTACCAGTGGCTTGCCATTGACGAAATAACCCGGCGTCTTCGTGACATTGAGCCGTTTGGCATCGGCAAGATCCTGCTCAATAATCCGGGCAATGGCTGGGTCTCCCATGTCCTGTTTGATTTTTTCCAGGTCAAGTCCGACCCCTTCCAGAAAATGCCAAATCAGCTCCGGTCGCGGATTGTGATGGCTGGCCCAGTAGGACTGAGACTGAAACATGACAGTCAGCGTCTGCCAATATTTCCCCTGTTTTTTGGCGGCCTCAAGGATGCGGACAAAATAATCAGCGCCCTGATGGAAAGGCGCGTACCTGAGAACCAGTTTAATCTTACCAGGGTTCGCGTCCATGAGCTTTTTGACAAAAGGAGAAAAGGCCGCGCAGGTTTCACAGGCCGGATCCATGAACTCGACAAGGTAAACCTTGGCCGTGTCGCTGCCGAGAATTGCCGAGTGTGGTCTTACAAAGAGTTCGGCCTCATCCTGGGCCAGAAAGCCGAGTTTTTCGCTCTGCTTATGTTTATATAAAGCGTTGCCAACCACAAACAAAATAATCAGTAAAGCGGCGGAAATTACAAGTATTAACGGTTTTTTCATCGGGAGAACCTCCTCTTGAGGATAGAGAGCAAAATAAGAATCGAGGTAAACGACAGCAAAGAAAGCATGGGAATGGACAGAAATCCAAACAGCTCAATATAATTTTCAGTGCACGACACGCCCTGGGCACAGGGCTGGATACTTTCAGGAATAATTCCGCCATAAAGCAGGTTGTGGTACAGGGCGACCAGCCATCCTGCCCATGTCAGCGGCAACCCATACCTGACCACAGCTTGGTCATGGCAGAGCAGTCCGGTGGCAAAAACAAAAACAAGGGGGAACAGAAAAATCCTCTGGTACCAGCAGAGGACGCAGGGCGGAAACTGCATGGTGTGACTGAAAAAGATGCTGCCCATGGTTGAAATGGCAGCAATCAGCCAGCATATAAACAAAAAATTCCAGTCTGCACCGGTGAGGGTGGATGAACGACTCATAATAATTTTTCTCCGGGTTTTTTTTACAAATCCGCGCCGGCTTGAGCGCAAAAAATCGTGCTTAAGCGAAACGAAGCGGCTATCTGGCAAGAGTCCGAACCGACAGCTGCCGGCAGGATCTAGGCGGGGGAGGTCCGGGAACGATCAGCTCCGTTCAGGTGGGTAGTCGATGCTCTGGGAAAAGTCGGCCAGAATAGAGGGCTGGATGGGAAAATCAGACACGCCAAACGACAGGGGCCAGCTAAAAAACCAGGAAGTATGGCGCAGGCAAATATGCAGACAAAAGAGACAGGAGCAGCCTGTAGCCGTATCGCAAGACTGGGACGGCTCGTCATGATTGTCGGAAGGATAACAGCAGGAATCGACCGGCTCGCCTTGACCAAATGGTGCTGTGACAAAGGGCGTGCCGCTCACAATGGAAAAGGTGAACAAAAGCACTGCAGCAGCAACATATCGAAGGATGTCTCTAGGCATGACCGCCAATATACCGGTGGCCAGTGTCGCCGTCAAGGAGATGCCTGGCCTGGCCCAGCCCCTGGATCGGCTGATCCTCGCCGAGACCACCAACCATCTCGACCTCTTGTCCCGCAAGGTCCTGCCCAAATCCGCCCAGCTCAGGTATCTAGTCAAAACCTCTGGATCGGAGTCTCCTCCTGGTCACTTACCTCCCGCCTGCCCGGCAATGACTTTATGGATTTTCTTCAGACCAGGGCGCGCATTTTGGAAGGAGCATTAGACCGGGCAGGGCAATGATGGTGCAAAAAATAAAAAACCAGAACCAGTCAAGGCCACTGGCCAGGAAACCGCTGCCTGAGGCGAGGACAACACGGGGCACCCCCATGATGCTGGAGAGCAGGGCATATTGACTGGCAGTGAATTGCCGGTTGGCAAGCCGGGCCATGTAGGCCACAAAGGCGGCAGTGCCCATGCCGGCACTGCCGTTTTCAAGGGCAACCACCAGGGCCAACCAGCCAAGGTCATTGCCGACAGTGGCAAGCAAGGCAAAACCTGCGGTGGATACCATCTGCAGAAAACCAAAAATCCATAACCCCTGACTAATGCCGATCCGGAGAATCAGGGCGCCACCCATTCCGGCCCCGGCAATGGTCCCCCAAAAACCGAAGAGTTTGACGATGGCGGCAATCTCACTCTTGGTGAAACCGAGTTCCAGATAGAAAGGCATGGTCATGGTCTGGGCCATGGTATCGCCAACCTTGTAAAGCAGAATAAAGAGAAGAACCCAGGCAATGCCAGGCCGTTTCAGTAAATCACTGAAGGGAGAAAAAAGGCCTGTCTTAGTTGACGGCCGCACTCTTTCCGGCTCCTGACACCAGAGGGTAACCATGAGGCCGGGCAGCAGGCAGCAGGCAACAATGAAAAAAGTGCGCTGCCACGAGAAAAGGTCTGCCAAAAAGAGCCCGCCGGAACCGGTGATGAGCATTCCCAGGCGGTAGCCGTACACATAGTAGGTAGAACCAATACCCAGCTCGTTGTCCGATAGGTCCTCGCGGCGGAAGGCGTCAATAACAATATCCTGACTGGCACTGAAAAAGGTAACGGTTGCCGCTAAGGCAACAACAAGAAAAAGACCGCCTGGCTGATCGTTCGGACGACAAAGACCAAGGGCAGCAATACTGACAATGAGGCTGGCTTGGATGACGAGCAACCAACCGCGGCGCCGCCCCAAAAAAGGAAGGGTGATATGGTCAAAGAGGGGGGCCCATACAAATTTTAACGAATAGGGAAGGCCGATCAGGGCAAGCAGGCCGATTTTTTCCAGGGAAACACCCGTATCGCTGGTCCACGCCTGCAGCAGGGTAATGGTGACCATTAACGGCAGACCAGAAAAAATACCCATCAAAAAAGCCAGGCCAAGTTTTGGGCTGAAGAGTTGCTGAAGAATCATAGCCGGAGTGAACTGTGGGTGGGGGAAAATAGCTTGTTATTTTAAACACTGAAGGGCCCAAGCTGGCGGAACATTAATGGCCAGCCATCCTAGTTCTCTACCCTGTACCCCTTACGCAAGGCTTGAGCTATAAAGACGATGTCGCCTGACAGTCCCCTAATATTTTTTACTCGCCTAACACACTGGTCGCGTCAACATGCTGTAATTACTTGAAAACGTATCGCAAAGGTGGCAAAATTCCCCCATAGCGTTTTTTTTTATCCGTTAAGGGATCAAAAAGCAAAAAATCTCCATCTGCAGATGAGCACTTATATCTTTTTGCTTCTTTAGCACCGGGGCTTAATGAAGACAGAGCATATAAAATTATTCCAGCAGGAATTTAATTATTCCGGGCAGATCTTACCTGGCACCTATAGCTCTGCCTTAAAAACCAGGCTGGCTAAGGCCATCATGCTCATTGACTCCATGGAGAGATTTGGCACCCCCACTATCCCCTATATTGCTGCTTGGCGGCCAGACAGCAATCACATCTGGTACGAGTTTTGTGGCTCGAAATTCCATACAATGTTGGCCGGCAACTCAGTGGAACTGGCAAACGCCTTTCGCGAGCAGATTATCAGCCGCAGTCTCTATCATCGCCAGGGGAACCCTTCCACCATTGTCAAAATAATCCGCGATAAAGAACAACTCAATCGCATGCGATCTTCGCTGCGGCGCACCGTTATGAGTGCTGGCGAGGTGGAGGCTGTTTACAAGGTCTTGGCCAATGGCACACCTGTCTGGCTCAAGGATATGGCCAAGGTAGAGATGTTCGATGATGACAACATCGTCCTCTCCTTTGGTTCTCTTGTTGACGTGAGCAATGAAATGATTCTCCAAGAAGCCCTTGAGGAGACCCAGCAAGAGCTCAATACCAACAAGAAAAACCTTGAATCATTGGTAGAGAAGAGAACCCAGGAGCTACAGAAAAGCCAGCTCGAAGTGGTATCCCGCCTCACCCAAGCCCTGCTCTATCGCAATGATGATACAGGCATGCACGGCCAACGTTTGAGTGAATATTGTTCTGTGATTGGCTCCGCCTTGGGATTAAGCAAGGGACTGGTGCGACTGTTACGTGACGCTGTTCCCATGCATGATGTGGGCAAGGTCGGCATTGCTGACGCAATCCTTTTAAAAGAAGGAGCCCTCACCTCCACTGAATTTGACACCATCAAGACCCATTGCCAACTCGGAGCCGACTTGCTAAAGGGAGGCGACTCTAAACTTCTGAAGGTGGCGCATGTCATTGCCCTCACCCACCATGAGCGCTGGGATGGTTCAGGCTACCCCCGTGGCCTACAGGGGCAAAAAATACCCCTCGCTGGCAGAGTCACAGCCCTCTGTGATGTCTTTGACGCCCTCACCTCTCCCCGATGCTATAAAGCGACCTGGAGCTTTGAAAAGGCGACAGCTGAAATTCACAGATTGCGCAATGTTCATTTTGACCCGCAACTGGTTGATCTGTTTACAGAAAACATACCAAAGATTCGCCGGATATATAGTGAAAAAAATACCGGCAGATAAGAAGCAAGGCGGTATAGCTGTCGCCCATAAAAATTATGCAATAAGTGCCTGAACCGTAGGTTGTAATCCCTCAACATTGTTTCCAAGGGAGGATAACATACAGCTTATGATACTTTCTCCACACCGGGCATGCCCCCCTTCTGGCCCAGCCCTTAAATCTCTTGACCCTCGCCGAGCCTACCAACCATCCCAACCTCTTGTCCCGCGAGGTGCTGCTTGCGGCCTGGCATTGCAAATACTCAGGCCCGTCTGCGGTTGATTGCCGTTGCCAAAAGCAGGAATACAGGCGACATATGCATTGCAAAAACCCGTAGCATCGACCATATATCTGATAGGCGGCTCATAAAAATCAGGTCGACCAACACCGTTTTTTTTGGCGTCGCCCCCCTTGAGCTAAACCGTTTACCCTCAGCTGAGACCCATGGCAGAAATACTCATCATTGACGACGATCCGGTTATTTGCACCATCCTGGAAAGGAAGGTGACCCAAATGGGTCACTCCGTCTCTGTTGCCCACACCATCAAAGAGGGCCTTGCCAAAGCAAAGGCCCTGGCCGTGGATCTGGTTTTTCTTGATATCTACCTGCCGGACGGCAACGGCCTTACCCTCCTGCCCATCTTGACTCATCTCCCGCAACGGCCGGAGGTTATCATCTTTACGGCTAAGGGCTCTTCGGACAGTGCCGAAACAGCCATCAAGAATGGCGCCTGGGACTATCTGGAGAAACCTGTCTTGACGCAGGAGCTCGCCCTTTCCCTCAAGCGTGTTCTTCTCTACCGCACGAGCCAGCAGGCATCCCTGGCCATGGCGCCTACCTTAAAGGACCACGGCATTATCGGCACCAGTTCTCTCATCGCAAAATGCCGTTCAGAACTTGCCCTGGCTGCCCAGGGCGAGGCGCACATCCTGCTCACCGGCGAAACCGGCACCGGCAAGGAACTCTTTGCCCGCGCTCTCCATGCCAACAGCAACCGCGCCCATAAAAAATTTGTGGTGGTTGATTGCGCTGCGCTGCCCGCCAATCTCATCGAGAGTGCCCTCTTTGGCCACGAGCGCGGCGCCTTTACCGGCGCTGACAAAAGCACCACCGGCCTGATCAAACAGGCCGACCACGGCACCCTGTTTTTAGACGAGATTGGCGAACTGCCCCTCAACCTTCAGACCCCCTTCCTCCGTGTCTTGCAAGAACATCGTTTCCGGCCGGTGGGCAGCGCCAGCGAGGATAAAAGCAATTTCCGCCTGGTGGCGGCCACCCACCGGAACCTGCCTGCCATGGCCGCAAACAAGGAGTTTCGCGAGGATCTTCTTTACCGCCTGCAGGCCTTGGTTATCGAATTACCGCCCCTGCGGCAGCGGGCCGAAGACATTGCCGAACTAACGCACCACTTTGTAAAGCAGATCTGCAGCAGATACGGCATTGTCAGCAAGGAGATTGGCCCCGACACCCTGGAGATGCTGGGCGCCTATCCCTGGCCCGGCAACATCCGTGAACTGATCAACACCCTGGAGAGCGCGATCAATATCGCCTTAAACGAACCACGCCTCTTCCCTAAGCATCTGCCCATCCCTCTCCGCACCAAGGTAAAGTTGAAAAATATCAAACCGCTACTCTCTACGGAGGCACATAGTGGCACTGGCGGCGATGAGGATGAACCCCTGTCCCATATCACTGATTACCGGCAGTACCGGGAGTCGGTGCTGATGGCAGCTGAAAAAAAATACCTCAAGGCCCTCATGACCCATACCGGCGGCTCCATCAAGGAGTCATGCCAGGTTTCCGGGCTGGGCCGCACCCGCCTGTACACCCTTCTCAAAACACATCAGATCAACCGCAACGACGACTGAGCGCTCTACCATCCACTTTTCCCGGAAAGGTACGCAGCATATCCAGCTTTACCGAACACTCCGCCCCATCCCCCAAAGGCAACTTGCCGGAATAACAGCAAAAAATTATTTGGACGTTATGGCACACCCCTTGCTCTAGAATAGAGATATCTCCTCTCTTTCCTTCTGGCTTCTCTGTATTGAAGTCAAGAAAGTTTCCGGCAAGCCGGGGTTCGGGGCACGGGCCACTCGTGCTTGCCGGAAGCTTTCACCTCCCAATTTTACTTCCATCTCTCATCAAGCCCTCTCGCTGCCACATCCAGCCCTCCGCACAATTTTCTACCAAAAACTGCCAAATCAAATATCATTAACTGAGACCTGAACATTCCTGACCCATCGCCACCCTTTTTCAGGCAGGCAATAAGGATGAAAGCCTATGGAATCAAAATTGGTGATCGCCCTGGTGGGGCTGCCGGCCCGCGGTAAATCCACCATGGCCCGCAAGATAGCCCGCACCCTGGAGCTTGATGATCTCAAGGTGCGGGTCTTCAACAATGGCGAACTGCGCCGTCAACTTGCCCAGGGTAATACCTCTGCCCCGGAGTTCTTCTCACCCCAAAATCCGGAGGGTCTGCAATTTCGGGAAAAATGTGCTCGCATTAACCTCGATCTGGCCAAGGCCTACCTGCAGGACGAGGGAGACATCGCCATCATCGACGCCAGCAATGTCTCCCGCCAGCGCCGCAAAATGATCGAGGAGACCATGGCAGGCAGGCCCATTCTTTTCCTGGAGTGCATGAACGCTGACGAAGAGGCCCTGGAAGCCAATCTGGAACGCAAATCCACCTTGAAAGAGTTTGCCCATCTCTCCCCGGAAGAGGCCATCGACAGCTTTTCCAAGCGAATTTCCTATTACGAAAGCATTTACGAACCGCTGCACGAGGAGCGCAACCGCATCCTGGTGGATTCCTTTGCCGGCTGCATCCTGCAGGAAAAATTAGCGGACGTGGTGCCCTATTACGATCGGATCCGTGACCTTGTCACCACCCGCATCGTCAAAAATCTCTTTCTGGTTCGCCATGGCGAGACCTATTTCAACCTGGAAGACCGGATCGGCGGCGATTCACAATTGACGGAAAAAGGCCTGTCCCAGGCCCGGGCCCTGGCCGCGTATTTCAGCAAGGTCCGCATTCCCATTATCTTTACCAGCAACTACATCCGCACCCTGCAGACCGCTGCCCCCATTGCCGAAAAACAGGAACATAGCTCCATTATCGCCCTGCCCGAATTTAACGAGATCGACGCCGGCATCTGCGATGGCATGACCTACCAGGAAATCCAGGAACAGATGCCCGAGGTGGCCAATGCCAGGAAACACAACAAATACGGCTACATCTACCCACAGGGCGAGGGCTATGCGACCATGGAACAGCGCATCCACCGGGGCCTGCAAAAGGTCTTTTATTTGAACAACTACGATGACAACATCATGATTGTCGGCCACCGGGCGGTCAACCGCATGATTCTCTCTGATTTTGTTTTCCGCCAACAGGAAGAGGTCCCCTACATCTACATGCCGCAAGACCGCTACTACCACATCCAGATCGACCCCCATAAAAAGAATTTTGAGCTGAAACCCTACACCACCAGCCAACTCACGGATGGCTGCTAGGGATGGTGCGGCTGCGATTTCTGGAGAGCCTATAAAAAAACCCGCTTGACCATTGCGCTGATTCTCGAACCAGATCTGTAGCGTTGGAATCTGCCGTTTTAACGATAACTCTGGTAGCCCCCCAACCTGCCGTTTTTTGACAAGACCACCTGCCATACCTGTATTGTCCGCGAGCGGAATGCCCCGGCCAAGGAGAGAAGATAGTATTTCCACATCCGATAGAAGGTTTCGTCGTAGCTGCCCTGCAGCTTTGGCCAGCTCTGATCGAAATTGGTAAACCAGCTGGTCAGCGTTTTATCGTAGTGCATGCCGATGTTGTGCCAGTCTTCCATGACCAGCAGCTTCTCACTGGCCTTACCCAGTTGCGCGATGGAGGGGAGCATGCCGTTGGGGAAAATGTACTTGTCAAACCAGGGGTCGCTATGGCGGGTTGTCGTGTTGGAACCAATGGTATGCAGCAGGAAGAGGGCATCCGGCTCCAGGCATCGGTTGACCATCGCCAGGAACTCATGGTAATTTTTGTAGCCCACATGCTCAAACATGCCGACAGAAATAATCGCATCGAATTGCTCTGACAGATCGCGGTAATCCAAGAGCCGGATGTCAATGGGCAGTCCGGCGCACCGCTCCCGGGCCAGCGCAGCCTGTTCCGTGGAGATGGTTATCCCCACCGCCTCAACGCCATAGTTTTGGGCCGCATAGCGGATCCACCCCCCCCAGCCGCAACCTATGTCGAGAACACGCATGCCCGGCTCCAGGTTTACCTTCCGGCAGATGAGTTCCATTTTGGCCTCCTGGGCCGCGGTGAGATCAATGGTCCCGTCATTCCAATAGGCACAGCTGTAGATCATGTGTTTGTCGAGCATAGATTCGAACAGATCATTGCCGACATCGTAATGCTTTCGTGCTACCTCCTTGGCGTTTTTTTTATTCTGGCAGTTGAAAAAGGCAGCTTTAATGCCACAGAAGATAGCGGCCCTGGATTTTCTTATTTTTTGGTCCAGACCGTTTCGCAGGACACGAAAAAAGAACTGATCAAGGGCGAGGCAGTCCCACCATCCAGCCACATAGGTCTCCCCCAGAGCCAGCGACCCACCACAGAGAACGTGTCTGTAGAATTCGGGACGATAGACTTGGATATCCCAGGGCCGGCTGCCGTTGATGCTGATATCAGCGAGGGCAAAGATTTGGGAAATTGCCTGCGCTGAGCTGTCTTTGGTGATTGGTGCCATAGCTGTTCGCGACCTCCTCTCACGAGATTCCCTGTTTTCGACGCCGCCGAGCAAAGGGTGTAGGCCTTGGCTCGGCTCATAACACTAACGAAAGCCTATCATGTCCTGCCTTTAACTCAGGGGCTGCACTTTAAAGTTGACGCGAGCATGTCGGAGCAGCTTGTTTTCTCAAAAATCCATCCAGAGAGGAGGTGAGCTCCTCGATGAACATCTTGTTATGGCATGCAGCCCGCGCCCTGAGCCCGTCCTCCTCGAACAGGGCGAGATGTTGTTGCCCCAGGGGCCCGCTCTGTAGATATTTCTTGAGGGCCGGCGGGAAAACGCTCATGGTAATGGTCGCTTTGAGGACATGGCAGGAGGGCAGGTAGACATCCCTCTCTGCCACTTGCAACCTGGCGGAGCCCTGGCAGGCTGAAGTAACCTGCACATTCTTCACCTGGGCCAGGAGGAGCAGCGCCTCCTGGAGGTCGTCCTCCTCAGCCCGGCTGACCCGTGCCATCTCTTCTTGGTATTCCGGCCGGCCTTCAATCAGGGCAAGATCCCGACGGATAAAGTGAAACAGCTCCCGGCAGCGCTCTTCCAAGTCGTCCGGGGCGAGTGTTTGCTCGTCTTGGATGATCCTGGCGTTGGCCTCATAGATGCGTGCCACGTGCCACCAGTGGGCGGTGCCCTCAAGGCAGATCTTGCGGTAATGCAGGTCGTAGGCGAATTCCTTGCAGAAGTTATCGATGTGATCGTGGGATTGCTCTTCAAAATAGAGGGTACGGCGCAAGAGCAGCTCCCCTTCCCCTTCGCGGGCGGTAAAGACAGCGATTTCCACCTCACCGCCCACCACCTCGCCGGCGGTGTGGCGTACCGCAAAATAGCAGGTTCCCTCTTTGCGGCGCTCGCTCAGACGCATAAGCCCCCCGGCCGTTAATGTGAAAAGTTATTCCGCATCGCCTCATTCATAACCTGGCGGACCCTGGTTGGTTTTTAATCGCGCCGCCAGATAATGCGGATGCTTTGCTCTCCGTCGCCGTATGTCAAGTCAAGGTCGCCTTGGCAGGCGTGTTTCAATGCTTCGCCGATCCGGCGGGCAAGATGGATGCCGGTGGTCGTCACCAGAAAATGCTCCTCCTCAGGGGCAAAGGTCATAATCCGTTCCAAGGGATGTTCGCCTTTTTCCAGCTTTTCCGCATTACGGATGAGATTGTGCAACTCTTCCCGGTGTTCTTTAAAAAAATT
>JBFFNX010000039.1:0-17429 GCA_041562995.1 Desulfurivibrionaceae bacterium | reverse complement strand
TCCTCATAAGAATCCTCGGTAAGGGGGGTGAAAGGACCACCACTATTCTTTACGCTTTCCTTAATTGATGTTTTAATACCGACCGATTTCAGAATAGATTCGACTATTTCGCCCCTACTTTTCAGCTCGGTGAGGGCAGTGCTTAAGAGCTTCTCCCTCTTGTCATTCTTTACCTTGAGACCAGCAAGAACACCTTGGAATTCCGCCTCCTTAATGGCAATTTCCTTTGCGAGCAGAACCTCAATGCCTTGATTCCAATTTTGGGCGGTTTTAAGCTCCTGCTGCGTTTTCTCTAAAGCTGCTTTGATTTGGTGATTCTGGTAGGTATGCTTGAAACCGAGAAAAGAAAGAACAGTCAGGACAAGAACGAGCGCTACCGAAGAAAGAATCCAGGTGATCAGTGAAGATTTACACATGGCAAACGATCGGGTCGTTTCACTTTCACCAGTTACGACTATATGGAGTTTACTTTTCATGGTGTCCCTGTTTTTTATTTTTTGTTTTCTGTTAAGGAGATTACGGGAAACTTTTTTGTCCTACAAACCTTCAAAAACTTTTTCAATCATGAATTTTAAACAAAATCCTGTACACTTTAGCACTTTCTATTTGAATATGTCAATTCAATTGGAATTCCAGCCCTTTCCATCTTGGTAGTTTGCTGAATTAATTAACCAAAAAAAAACAAGATCTCCTCAAGAGTTTATTCGCCTATGCACTACGAAGGAAATGTTATTCGGCCCCCAAGTGAGGCCCACTCAATCATCCTGCAGGTGACGGTGGGATGCTCCCATAATAAATGCACCTTTTGTGGGGCATACAAGGATGTGCCGTTTAAGATAAAGGATGAGGCCCTTGTTAAGGAAGATATTGATTTTGCCTCCCACCATTGCCGTCGTCAAAAACGGGTATTCTTAGCAGACGGTGACGTCCTCATCCTCTCCCAGCGTCGGCTTGTCCAACTCTTTAAGGCGATTAGGGAGAAGCTGCCATGGGTCAACAGGATCAGCCTTTATGCAAACGCCAAGGCTATTCTTGCCAAGTCCGAGGAACAACTATGTGAGCTCAAGAAGCTTGGTCTTAATCGCATATACATGGGCCTTGAAAGCGGCGACAATGATGTGTTGAAGTCAATCAGAAAAGGGGCAGACGCCGAAAAAATGATCAAAGCTGGCCAACATATTCGCAAAGTCGATATTTTTCTTTCGGTTACAGTTCTTCTCGGCATTGCCGGTGTAGAAGATTCTTTACGTCATGCCAGGGCAACCGCCCACGTTCTTGGAGCCATGGCGCCAAACCAGATTGCCGCCCTCACCCTGATGGTTATGGCTAATACCCCAATCGCCAAGCAGGAAAGAGACGGAAAATTCAAACTTCCTGACAGCAATGAAATCCTTAAAGAGCTCAGAGAGCTTATTGTTTGCCTTGACGTGAAGCGACCCTGCCAGTTCCAGGCGAATCATGCCTCGAACTATCTTGCTATAAATTGCCGCTTGCCAAAGGACAAAGAGCGAATTGTCGCTGAAATTGATGCAGCCTTGGCAGGAGGACGGTCACTCAGGCCTGAATTCCTAAGGGCCCTCTAGTTCTATCGTGCTGAAAAGGCGTCTCCCGCTCTTCTCTGTTCCAATAGAGACATCACTGATTACGACCAGTTACGAATGAGATCAATAAGGGTTCGAGCACCGATTCCGGAGGGACCTTTAGGGATATACGATTTCTCGGTGAATCCCCAGGCCGTTCCAGCGATATCGAGATGTACCCAGGGGGTATCACCCACAAATTCCTGCAGGAAGGCGGCCGCAGTAATGGTTCCCGCCGCCTTACCGCCGACATTTTTCAAATCGGCAACCTCGGATTTGAGCTGCTTGGTGTACTCCTCCCCAAGGGGAAGGCGCCAGACCGGCTCTCCACAGCGGGCACCAGCTGTGACGATTTTGTCGGTCAAATCGTCATTATTTGAAAGTAAGCCGGTATAATGGTGCCCCAAGCCAACGATAACCGCCCCGGTTAAGGTGGCCAGATCAACAATGGCCGCTGGTTTATATTTTTCGACCCCGTACGCCAAGGCGTCCATCAGGATAAGGCGGCCCTCGGCATCGGTATTGACAACCTCCACGGTTTTACCGCTGTAGGAGGTGATAATGTCTCCCGGTTTAACGGCCGCAGGCCCAGGCATATTATCCGTGGCCGGGACAATGGCAACAACATTGATTCCCTCGGGGGTTTCCTCGCCAATTGCAGCCATAGCTGCCATCACGGCCGCACCACCGCACATGTCATACTTCATATCCTCCATGCCGGCGCCGGGTTTGAGAGAAATACCGCCCGAGTCAAAGGTAAGACCCTTGCCAACAAGCATAAGGGTGGCTGCCTTTTTCTGCTGACATCGATACTCAAGAATAACCATCTTCGGGCCATCCTGAGAGCCTTGATTCACCGCAAGCAAGCCCCCCATTTTGAGGCGTTGCAAATCCCTTATGGAGAAAACTGTACATTTTATGGGGAATTTCTTGCTTAAACTTCTGCCAAAAATGGCAAAATCTTCAGCGGTCCAGCTATTGCCCGGCTCATTGGCCATATCCCGGGCAGTTTTCCCGGCCTTGGCGGTGACTTCGGCCAGCACGACACCTTTACGGCATTCTGCCGTCGCTGCCTGCGGAAACAACGCTATCTTCTTCAAGAAAACAGCCTTGTCATCATCCTTACTTTTTTTATACTTATCAAAAAGATACTGACCGAGAAGAACACCTTCCGTCAGACATTCACCGATTTCCTTCATGGCCAGGTCGACACCATACCAGGCCACGGCCAGGGAAGTCGCCTTAAGTTCCAGGCACTTTTTACCGACAACACCACCTGCCTTGCGTATCTCTTCCCGGCCCCTTTCCTTGTCACCAAGTCCTACAAAGAGCAAGCGTTTGCAGGCGAATCCCTTTTCAGGGTAGACCATCAAGGTTTCATCGGTCTTGCCGGTGAAGTCACCAGCCTTTAGAGCCTTGGCAAGAGAGGTTTTCAGGGCTGGATCTGTTATCAAAGGCGAACCGTCGGCCTGCTGAGAGACAAGGATGGCAAGGATATCGCCGTCAAAATTGCCGATTTTTTTTGTGGATACGATAATCATAATTCTCCGTTTATACCGACTGTTGCAGTTACCTCCCAACAAGAGGCGTCTGCCCGCGGAAAATAAAGAATAGTCTTCTTAAATCAGGTTGTTACTGATAATAGTTTTTGATCGTTAGATTTTAATAAAACATAGAATCGAGATGCTGTAAACTATGTGAACTTTCCAAAGAACTTCTTTACCCTTGGCAGTTTTTTTTAATCAATACATGTGGAGATTATTGTGGTTACCCAACTTATTCTTGCGGTTTCTTTTGCCATTTTCATTTCAGCGCTCTGTTCCATTTTTGAGGCTGTGCTCTATTCTGTTCCCGTAAGTCACATTGAGATTTTGACCAAAAAAGGCAGACGTTCCGGAAAAATCCTTAAAAAACTCAAAAAAGACATCAATCAACCAATCATCGCGATTCTCACCCTGAATACCGTTGCCAATACCATGGGAGCAGCCATTGCCGGTGCCGCTGCCGCTTCAGTTTTTGGCGAAAAGAACATCAGTCTTTTTTCGATTTTCTTCACCTTCACCATCCTTATTTTCTCTGAAATCCTGCCCAAAACTGTCGGGGTCACCTATGCAAAACCGCTGTCGTCATTTATCGCCCGCCCCCTCTCTTGGATGGTGACGGTCCTAAAGCCTGTTGTCTTTGCCTGTCACGCCTTCACCCGCCTTATCCCCGGGGCCAAAGACAGCGGTCTCGTTTCCTCAGACGAGATTTTGGCTATAACTGGTTTAAGCCGTAAATCCGGAGAGATAGACAGGGAAGAGGAAGGCGTTATTAAAAATATTCTTGAACTTCGCAAGAAAACGGTACGCCAGGTCATGACTCCTCGCACTGTCACCTTTACCCTCGACAAGAATCTTTCCATCAAAAAAGCACGTCAATTGAAGGAAAATTGGGACCTCCATAGCCGTGTTCCGGTTTACTCGGAAAGTCCGGACGACATCATCGGCATTGTGTTACGAAAGGATGTCCTTCTCCACTCGGTGGAGGGGCGCGAATCCCAGAAACTTGAGCTCATTACCAGGCCCGTGCATTTTGTCCCGGAAACAGCCCGCTTAAATACGGTTCTGCTTGATTTCTTTGAGAGACGCCAGCATCTTTCCTGTGTGGTAGATGAGTATGGAGGCTTTACCGGCGTTATCTCTTTAGAAGATATTATTGAAGAGATCATGGGCATGGAAATCATGGACGAGTCAGACAAAGACAAAACCATGCGGGAAATGGCCAGGGATAAATCCCAGCAATTCATGACCGACAAGGTGCAAATGAGCAATAAGGAGAAGGGCACTCCCCCAGCCTAAACGCCAACTAGAAGATGAACCAGAGATAGACAATAAGCAGCAGGTTGATGAGAAGATTCACCCCCAGAAAGCTCTTGATGGTGATGTAGTCTTCAAACTCGACAATGGCAAAGCGCCAAAGGATATAACCGCCAGCAATGGCGCCATTAAGCATGAAAAAGGCCGAAAGGATATGGACCGGGAAAATGGGCACCGAAAAGGCTAATTTCTCCAAAAATTCCAGACCGAATTGTCTGCCGATTGTTGGCAGGAAATCACCAATCCCCTTGGCAAAAAAGCTCATTCGGTAGACAAGCTCTCCGGTAAAAGCCAGGGGGATCAATATAGGCACCATGGGCGACAAATGTCCACAGATTGGGTCCTTGGCCACCCCAAAAAGGCTTGCCCCCATCTTAATCACCCAGATCACCCCCAAAGAACAGATAACCAGCAGCATACTGAAGATCAGGGAATCGGGCAGATTGGATATTTCCAGCCAATGGTGATAGGAAGGTTTTTCCCGTAAAAAACGGGCGAGTTGTGACCCCATCAGGAAAGGGACAATATAGGTACAGGTAATATACCTCCCCTGATTTTTAATGAGCTCAATATAGGGATTTCTCAACAGTAACCGGGGAGAATCACGATCACAGCACGGCAGACAGTGACCACATACCAGGCAATGGAGATTATGGTTGACGGAAACCGCCCCTAGATAAACAGGACAGCCGGTTTTGTCCTCAGTTCCTTTCTTACAGGCAAAGGTCTTACATCCTTTACATTTTTTATGATCCGCCCTGAACTCGGTAATGGACATGGTGGCAGCAGCGCCAGTAATGCGGCCCAGGGGGCAGAGGTGACGACACCATGCCTGACCAGGGAAAAGGAGTGCAAGCAGTGCAGAGCCAGCAACAATAGAAAGGACAAGATAGGATGTGCCAGCCGGCCACTTGTTCAATCCAGCGACAATTTCCACCCAGATAATAAGGGCCAGCAAAAAGACAGAGATATAGACCCCGTATTTCTGCAGAAATTTCGGCACCGGCAGATTTAAACTCAGCCCTTTTTTCTGCAAAAAAACGCCTAGACCAGGAAAGGGACAGATACCACACCACATCCGGCCGACAAAGAACCAGGACAACACAATGGACGGCCAGAGCAGGCCCCAGGTCAAAAAGACGGCGAAGTTGCGGGTCGCATCCTGGGGGCCCCAGAAGCCTGAAACAACCACGAGAACAAAAAGAATATCGCCCAGAGTACGGAGCTGGGCGTAATGGTGGCGGACGGCAAGGAACCTGCGGACTCCTGGAAAGGCCCGGAAAATATCAAGTCTCTCCTCGTCATCAAAGGCCATCAGGCTCTTTATAGCCTTTTTCCACCAATTCATAAGCGTATCAACCTAAGGGCTCCAGAATGAGATCGACTTGAAACTCTTCGTTATTTCTGACGATCTTGAGGGTGATGGTTTCGCCAATATTGTAGCGGCGCAGGATCGATGCCAGATCAGCAGAGGAACTGACAGGGCTGCCATTGATGCCGATAATGATATCTCCCAAGATAAGCTGGCCGCTGACCTGTCTGGTCCCCTGTAGCCCCACCTGCTCCGCCGCTGAACCAGGCTGTATTTTGATCAGCAACACCCCTTTAATACCAAGGCGCTGGGTAAGTTGATCATTAGCAATGGTCACCCCAAGGCCGGGTTTTAAGAGTTTCCCATATTTGATCAGGTCAGGAATAACCAAGTTGACCTTGTCAACCGGTACGGCAAAACCGATACCGGCGCTTACTCCGGCCGGACTATAAATTGCGGTGTTAACACCGATGAGACGACCGGCACTGTCAAGGAGAGGACCTCCTGAATTGCCCGGGTTAATAGCCGCGTCAGTTTGAATCATATCGGTGATGGTCTCGCCGGTAACCGCGGTAATCTCCCGGCCAAGGGCACTGACGATACCAGAGGTCAGGGTGTGATCAAGACCAAAGGGGTTGCCGATGGCAAAGACCTTTTGGCCGACCAAAAGATTTCCGGATTCGCCAAGGGGAATTGGTTTAAGCTTGTGAGATGGTGCTGAAATCTGCAGGACAGCCAGATCTTTATCCGGTGAAGCACCAACGAGAACGGCCTTCCAGGTCGTGTTGTCGGCCAGGGTCACATGCACCCGGGAGGCATCTTCAATAACATGAAAATTAGTAACAATCCTGCCTTCTTTATCCCAGACAAAGCCGGAACCCGTACCCTTGGGAATCTCATAGGCATTGAGGGTAAAGAAATTGCGGCGCAACTCAATGGAGGTGATATACACCACCGAGGGTGATATCTCCTGGAAGAGCTCTATGGCATTGATTTCCTCACCGGCCAGATCACCGCGGGCGGTAATGGCCCGGGGCACCGCATTCTCGTTGACGGGCAAGCTATAAGGTCTTTCAAACAAGAACCATATTAATGCCAGCACTGCCACAAGCCAAAGAAGGTGTTTTAACGGTGGGGTGGAGCGTGAAGACATAGCAACCTGTATCCTTAGAGAGCCGCAGAAATGAAAAATTTGCCTAAAGGTTCAAGAAAAATTTGGCAATAAAAAAATAGGCTGAAACGCCGAGGATATCAACAGCAGTGGTCACAAACGGACCGGTGGCTACTGCCGCATCAATATCGAGACGTTTAAGAACCAGGGGGACAAATGAGCCCACTGTGGCCGCCAGGGTCATGGCAAAGAGAACAGAGAGACCGACCACCAGACCAAGCTTACCACTGTCGGCAAAGCTGAAAAAAGCCACACCACCAAGGAGGATGCCATAAAGGCCACCAAGGAGAACACCAACCCGCATCTCCTTGTAAACGACCCTGGAAAGTTCATTCAAATTAATACGGCCCGTGGCAATGCCCCGCACCACAATGGTGCTCGATTGGGTGCCGATATTACCACCCATCCCCATAACGATGGGAATGAATCCCGCCAGGGCGAGGACCTGCTGCAACTCATTTTCAAATAAATTGATGATAATTACGGCCATGAGACCGCCAATCCAGCTGGCGAAGAGCCATGGCGCCCGGGTAACGGCATTGTCCAGGGTGGATTTCAGGAGAATTTCACGGTCCTTACCGGCACCGGCCAGCTGCAGAAAGTCCTCGGTGACCTCTTCCCGGATAACATCAATAATGTCGTCAACCGTAATGATACCAACAAGCTTATATGCTGAATCAACAACAGGGATAGCCAGGAGATTGTATTGGGAAACAATGTGGGCGACCTCTTCCTGATCCGTTTCAGTTGAGACGGCGATCACATTGGTATTCATGATATTCTTCAGCTGTCGATAGGGCTTATGGGTAAGAAGTTCCCGCAGCGACAAGACCCCGGCAAGCTGACCATCATCACCATGGGTAATATAGAGATAGAAGGCCATCTCCAGCTCTTCACTGTTTTCCTGTACCCATTTAATGGCCTCATCAACACTGAGCTCGTCGTCAAGGACGAGCAGATCCGGTGACATCCGGCCACCAGCAGTATCAGAACCATACTGCAGGAGATCCTCCACCTCTTCCCGATCTTCCCGTCCCATGAGTTTACGAATCTCGGCGGCAAAATCATCAGGAAGATATGCAAGAATGTCGGCAGCATCATCAGGAGACATGCCCTCAACCACGCCAGCCAGATAAAGGGGGGTGAGGTTAACGACAAGCTCCAGCATAAAGGTCCGGTCAAGTTCGCTTAAGAACTCACCGATTTGGGAAGTTTGGGTGATAATGCTAAAGACATGACTTCTTTCATGGGGAGTCAGATGACGAAAAACCCACGCAATATCTGCAGGGTGTGTCTTCTCGATAATTTTCAGCAGGCGATCTTTGGCATTACGCCTATTCAGGCGGCGAATGGTGTCAAGAAGAACCATTCCCTCGTTGCCGATCATTTCTGTTTTATTTAGACTGTTCATCAGTGACAAAAAAAGTTAATTCCTTGAGGTTTGGGGGGATTTGACAATATAGTTACAAATATCTAATCAAGTCAATGAAATCCCCCACTTCTCAAGAAATTGATGGCCAATGAGCTGTGTCGGGCCGCTATTTGTCAGAATGCAACCACTGCTTGACAAGATTCCCGCCTTTCTCTGGATCGGATGAGGCGAGTTTAGCTATTTTCTTGTCATCGGTCATGAAGTCGGGGATATCTTCATCAGGATCAATAGTAAGATCTTCAAAATCGACAATCTCATTAAGCTCAAGAGCCGCATCCGTCCGTATCTTTTTTTCATCGACGATCTTTTTCATGGCGATGCGTTGCGGATCGAAGATGAAGGCAAAAAAAGGGCGCACAAAGAGAAAGAAAAAGAGAAACAGAAGAACACCATAGAGAAGAGGAACAACAAGCCATTCAAGGAGTCTGATTATTTGGTTGATGATATTTCCAGACATAAAGCAGAGCCTTTTGGGTTAACAGGGAAATCTTTTTATATTTAAGGTATATAACGTGGATGCCTACAGATTTATACCTGTTTCAAAATCAGGTACCCACCCTATTTAGCTAAATTAAGAGTAGAAAATTATGAACGCAAGCAACATCTTCAAATATTACTCCCTGATCAGCGACCGTGTATGGGCCCAACTGATGGTAGTGGTTGCCCTTTATCTCCTTGCCACAATACTTATCGAACTTCTGATTAACAAGGTGATCAGAAAACTCTGTGCCAATACCGAAACCAACATTGATGATCATATTATTGATGTCGTGCATAATCCTATTTACCAGACTGTCATCATTATCGGCATCATGCATATATTCATGATTGTCAATTTAAGTCCAGGTCTTACCGGCGCCGTTGTTAAATTAGGTACAAGTTTTATCATTCTGGCCTGGCTGGCAGCGAGTATAAAAATTATCAATTTCCTAAGCAAGGCCCTTATCTCCTGGCGGGAAAAATTAGGTCCGGATCTCCTCCAATTGATCCATAAAACCATTTATCTTGTCCTGCTTTTCTCAGCGGTGGCCGGCTGGTTTTGGATTTGGAAAATTAATCTTACCCCCGTTTTTGCCTCTGCCGGTGTGGCTGGTATCGCCATTGCCCTTGCCGCCAAGGATACCCTGGCAAATTTCTTTGGCGGCATAAGTCTCTTTCTCGACAAGGTTTACCGCGTTGGCGACTATGTCATTATTGATAATACCGAACGGGGTGAAGTGGTGGAGATTGGTATCAGATCCACCCGGATCATTACCAGAGACGATGTCCTGGTAAACATCCCCAATTCGATCATGGCCACCTCAAAGATCATCAATGAGAGTGCCCCCTACCCTCAATACCGGATTAAGATCCCTGTTGGCGTGGCCTATGGTACTGATCTTGACCGTGTCGAAGGTCTCCTTCTCGATATAGCTGCCAATGATGACAAAATTGTTACCCAGCCCTTTCCCAGGGTTCGCGTGCGCACCCTGGCAGACTCTTCGGTAAATATTGAACTACTGGTTTGGGTAAAAGATCCACGGGATCGCGGTATCCAAACCCACTTATTCTTAAAAGCGATTCATAAGAGATTCAAAGAAGAGGGAATTCACATCCCCTTCCCCCAGCTGGACGTTCACCTCGAAAAATAATTTTTCCATTGTAATCTCATAATGTTGGCTGTTTTTGGATCAACAGCCAACAAAATAAGCTTGTCCGGCCCCCCTGTTTTGGCGCACAATAACTTTTATTACTCTTACGTTATTGAAGGCGTCTGTTTGGAAAAAACTGATCAACGGGGGGATAAGCTATGCCGCTTCCATCAGCTAGAGATACCTGTCTTTTTTCCCTTGGTATTATCCAGGCCATCTGCTTGCCTAGCCAGATGGCCTGGGCCGGCGATGCGCCTTTATTCAGCGGACTTTCCACCCACATTTCTCGCCAACAAGACACCCCTTCCCTCGAACTGCAATCATTTTCGATCAGCAAAAACCCACCAATGAGCGGGTATTTGCTTCAGGGGGGAACCTATTCTCCCCCAGCCAAGAAAAGCATGAGTGACCAAGATCTTTTTTCCCTGGCCCTGGGAGCACGTTTTCAGATCAGTGACTGGTTGGGGGTAGATGCCGCCTGTTCCATGCCACTTGTTGAAGAGGAGACGGTCTGGAGGAAAGATCTGGCCATCGAGGCTATGGTCACCATGCAGTTTTGAAATGGGGAAATCCCCCAGCCCAGAGCACAAAAGAATCCCCAGGAGATGTCCAGGCGCTAAACACCCTCCGAAAAGATTCTCTCCTTGCCACAGCTTGCGACATAATCCAGAAAAAACGGCCTTTTCGATATGAACTCGAAAAGGCCGTTTTGTATTACTTGTTTATTTATGTATAGTAACAGGGAGTTATCTGTATTTTTTTCAAATCTCTTTTTTTATTTAAAAGGACTTTTTTTACCCCAGCGACAGGCCTATATGAATATCCAACATAATGTTAGCCATATCTACCGGCAGGCGGTCAATATTTTCCGCAGCAGCGTTAAAGACCCCTTCTTTTCGCAAATACTGGTGCACTCTGCCGCCCTCTCCTTCAAGTCTACCCTGTCGCTGGTTCCTATCCTTGCCCTGATTTTTTCAGTGGGTAAGGGGTTCGGGGTGCGGGGGATTATTGAGCCCATCATCATGAAAAATTTTGTGGGAGGAGGTATCGCTAATGATATCTTTCCCCAGATTCTTTCGTATGTGGAAAACACCAATGTCAAGGCCCTGGGAACCATCGGACTTGTCTTTATTATTTATACGGCCATTTCCATGATCAGCGATGTGGAGGAGGCCTTTAATCTGATCTGGAGCGTTAAACGGGCCCGCTCCCTCTACCGGAAATTCACTGACTACCTCTCGGTACTGGTGATTGGGCCCTTATTCCTCAGTATTATGCTCAGCTTCACTCCCCTGCTCAGTAGCCATACCATCACCCATAAACTTCTGGAGTATGGTCTTTTTGCCGGTGCCTTTGGCTTTTTCCTAAAGGCCATTCCCTGGTTGGCCTCCATAATCGTCATCACCCTACTCTATCTCTTTATCCCAAACACCAAGGTGAAATTACAATCAGCCGTTGTTGCCGGCATTATCGCCGGCCTCTGTTGGCAGTTCAACCAGATTCTCTTTATTAAATTTCAAATTGGCGTGGCCCGCTACAACGCCATTTACGGAACCTTTGCCACGGTACCCATTCTTCTGCTCTGGCTCCAAGCAGGTTGGTTGATTGTTCTTAGCGGAGCGATTCTCTCCAACGCCTGCCAAAACAGGAGCACCACCCAGAATTTCAGCATTGAAAGCATGCCTTATGGGGAAAGGGAAAAACTGCTTTTCGTTATTTTAACCCAGGTCTGTCAACGATATGATGAGGGTAAGGGGGAAAGCGGCATTGATCAACTCGCTTCGGAGCTGATGCTACCCGAGGAGATGATTCGAGCGGCCTGTGATATCCTTATTGAAATGGACTATCTGGTGAGTATGGAAAGTGAAGACGGTATGCTTGCCTTTATGCCGGCGAAGCCACCTGAGTCCATGGGCCTGGCAGATTTTTTCATGAATATGAAAAAATCCCAGAAGGATATTCTTTTTTTTGACAAAGGGATCCTGACGGACGATATGCGCGCAACCTTGAATGCCCGTAATGAGGCGATTGTCGAGAAATTCAACCAGGACTCAGTTGTTACATTATACAAAAAGAGATGATTTCCCAGGAAATTAAATGTCATTTCCTCGAAACACCTTTATGGATAAATTCACCCCTGAGTCCCAGGCGTTACCTTACGGCTTAAACTTGCCATCTCCCCTTTTACGGAGACGAATGGCCTTCGGCGTTACCTCAACGAGTTCATCGTCATCAATATAGGCAATACAGTCTTCCAGGCTCATCTCAGTATGGGGGGTGAGAACCACCGCATCGTCAGTACCTGAAGCACGAACATTGGAGAGCTTCTTACCTTTGGCGGGATTGACCACCATGTCAGCCGGCCGGGTATTCTCGCCGATGATCTGGCCGGCATAGACTTCAACAGCCGGACCGACAAAAAGTTTACCCCGTTCCTGCAAGTTGCAAAGGGCATAGGCGACGGTAACGGCTTTCTCCTTGACGAGAAGTACACCGTTCACCCTTTTGCCAATGTCACCGGCATAGGGCCCATATTCGGCAAAGACATAATTCATAATCCCCATGCCCTTGGTATCGGTCATAAACTGGGAGCGGAAACCAAGGAGACCGCGGGTGGGAATCTTGTAGATCAATTTGACCATACCGTTTTCCGTTGTCATTTCCAGCATCTGGCCTTTCAGTTTGCCCAGCTTTTCAATAACCGCACCCTGATAGCGCTCATCAACATTGACGGTCAACTCCTCGTAGGGCTCCAGCTTCTTGCCATCGATCTCCTTAAAGATAACCTGGGGCCTGGTGACCTGGAGCTCAAAGCCCTCTCTCCTCATATTTTCAATCAGAATGGAAAGATGGAGCTCGCCACGCCCAGAGACCTTATAGCCAACGCCCTCGGTGAGAGGCTCGGCAACCAGGGCAACATCTGAGAGCATTTCCCGCCGCAACCTGTCCTCAATATGACGGGTGGTGACGAATTTGCCATCAAGGCCGGCAAAGGGAGAATCGTTGGGGATAAAATTCATGGAGATTGTCGGTGGATCAATCTCAATGAGGGGCAAGGGCATCGGGTTCTTGAGATCCGTAAAAGTGACGCCAACGGTGACATCATCCATACCAGCGACGGCCACGACCTCGCCAACACCAGCCTCTTCAACACTTACCTTCTCGTTACACTCGAAACGGAAAATTTTTGAGATGCGGATTGGTTTGATAGAGCCGTCACGCCGGGCCACGGCAATATCCTTGTTTATCTTCAGGGTACCGTTGACCACCTTGCCAATACCGAGGCGACCCATATAGGGAGAGTAGTCAATGGTGTTGACCTGCATCTGCAGGGGAGCATTGGCATCGCCAGCTGGCGCCGGGATATGCTTAGTGATCATATCGGAGATGGGCTCCATGGTCATGTTGTCGTCGTCAGGCTGGTAACGGGCATAGCCTGATTTGGCAGAGGCATAGACCACTGGAAAGTCCAGGAGCTCATCTGGGGCCTCAAGCTTGACAAAGAGGTCGAAGACCTGATCAACAACCCATTCGCAGCGGGAGGCAGGCTTATCAATCTTGTTGATGCAAACGATTACAGGGAGTTTGTTGGCCAGGGCCTTTTTCAAGACAAAAAAGGTCTGGGGCATGGGACCTTCCTGGGCATCAACCAGGAGAAGGCAGCCATCAGCCATCCGTAGCACCCGTTCGACCTGGCCGCCAAAATCAGCATGGCCCGGGGTGTCAATAATATTAATGAGGAAATCCTTATACTCATAGGATCCATTTTTAGAGGTAATGGTTATCCCACGCTCCCTCTCAATATCGCCAGAATCCATAAGGCGTTCAGCCACTTGCTGGTTGTCGCGGAACATACCGGACTGCTCAAAGAGCTGGTCGACAAGGGTGGTTTTACCATGGTCAACATGGGCTATAATGGCAACATTTCTAATTTTTTTAGTGATCATAGGGAATAAGAGAAGAGAGGATGCAGCCGGACCAAGCCGGCAGAGATGATTCTTAGGGAGAAAAGGGGGCGATTTTACGCGAAGTTGTCAGTAATGTCAACAACTCATTTACCGGCATATCCGTATGGATCTCCAGGAAATGGTTACTGTCGATCTCGGCGGGGTATTCAAATGACTCTTTTTGCTTAAGATAGATATCCCAAGTGCCGTCTGATACGGCATGGGGATCTTGGGCCCGCAGGACAAGACGACGCCTCGTCTCTATTTCGGGTATGGTGCAGAGGATAAAGAGATAGGAGAAATCTTTTGAGACGCAAAAATCGACCAGTCGTTGACGTTCTGCTTTCTTATGATAGGAGGCATCAAGGATAACCGAGCGGCCCTGGCCCAGTTCGTTGTGGGCGAGATGCAGCAATTCACTGTAGGTGAGACGACTGAACTCCGGGGTATAAATGCCGTCGGCAAAGGCAGCACCGCTTTTTTCTGTGGCATGCCGGCCAGCCAGATTCTTACGCACCACATCGGAGTTATAGGTCGCCAGTCCACTCCTCTCAGCAAAGGTCAGGGCCAGGGTGGACTTGCCGCTGGCAATAAGACCCATGAAAACGAAGAGGCAAGGCCTAGTTTTGGGCATATTTCTCGGCCAGGATAAAATATTTCTTGGCAGCAGCCCGAGCAATCTGGGCCGTTTCAGCATCTACCTCAGGGGCATGGGCTGTGAAAAGGCCAATTTTACCGCGGACATAGGCCCGGTAACATTTGTAGAAATTGAGCATCTTCACCAGGCCGGTATCGCCTGACTTTTCCATAAAGCGCTTGATAAAATAATCGGAAAGCTCAGAGAGTCCCTGAAAATCAAGGTCCATGGCCAGAAAGGCCACATCACTGGCCACATCACAGTAGCGAAAGCGCTCATTAAACTCGATACAGTCGAAGATATAGACCTTGTCAGGGGCGAGACAGATATTGGCGGAGTAGAGATCACCATGGCAATCTTTAACCCGAGATTGTGCTCGGTCAAGAAAGAGATCCTGCTGCTGCAGGAAGGCGCTGGCATATTTCTTAATGGCCTCAAACTGGCGTCTATCTAAGGCACCCTGGTCGATAAAAGCTTCTGTCTGCTCAAAATTTTCCAGGACATTAACGGCCACCGCCTCAGCAGTCCCGAATTTCTGGATTTCCGGGCCGCAAGCAGCCTTTTCATAAAAGGGCACCAGCATATCGACGATACGGTCGATGGTTTCCGTGTTAACGCCACCAGCCTTAATCACGTCTGCCATCATGCCCTCCAGGGGCATTTTTTTCATCTTGACGCCGTACTCGACCACCTCGCCCTTACCGTTAAAGGCAAAGCCTGAATCAGTACGGGTAATAGTCACGGTATCGAGATAAATATCAGGACAGAGTCTGCGGTTTAACAGCAACTCCTGGTTGCAGAAATGGTGTCTCTTGTCAAGGGTCGTAAAATCAAGGAAACCGAAATCAACGGGTTTCTTGATCTTATAGACAAAGTCGCCCGCGATCAGCACATAGGAGATATGGGTCTGAACCAGAGTGACCTCGCCAACAGGATGGTCATAATGATCAGGATCTTGAAAAAAGGTGATAAAGGCCGGAAGATTGCTTTCTGACATGATTACGCCCCCGCAGGTCATAAAAAAACAGGATGGTGTCGAAACGACACCATCCTGAATGGATAAAGAGAGATTATAAACCCTTAATAACGATAATAATCGGGTTTATAGGGACCATCAACCGGCACCCCGAGATAGTCGGCCTGCTCACGGGTCAAGGTCGTAAGGTTGACCCCTACCTTGCCAAGGTGAAGACGGGCGACCTTTTCATCAAGATGCTTGGGCAGGAAGAAGACATCATTTGCCATCTTATCGCCATTTTCCCAGAGTTCAAGCTGGGCCATAACCTGGTTGGTAAAGGAGTTACTCATCACAAAGCTCGGATGACCGGTGGCGCAACCGAGATTCACCAGTCTACCTTCGGCCAGAACAATAAGCCGTTTACCGTCCGGAAAGATGACATGGTCGACCTGGGGCTTAATGTTCTCCCAAGGCAGCTCGCGCAGGGAGGCGATGTCGATCTCACTGTCAAAATGACCGATATTGCAGACAATGGCCTGATCAGGCATGGCATCCATATGGGCCTTGGTGATCACCTTCAGATTGCCAGTACAGGTAACAAAAATCTCACCGATTGGGGCAGCCTGTTCCATGGTGACGACCTTATAACCCTCCATGGCAGCCTGCAGGGCGCAGATGGGATCAATCTCAGTAATCAGCACTGTAGCGCCCATGCCGCGCAGGGCCTGGGCGCACCCCTTACCCACATCGCCATAGCCGACGATAACGCAGGTTTTGCCGGCGATCATCACGTCGGTGGCACGCTTAATACCGTCGATGAGTGATTCACGACATCCATAAAGATTGTCAAATTTTGACTTGGTAACGGAATCGTTGACATTGAAGGCCGGAGCCATGAGTTTGCCGGCCTTGCTCATTTCATTAAGTCGGTGGACACCGGTGGTGGTCTCCTCACTGATTCCCTTGATATCCTTCATCATGTCTGGATATTTTTCATGCATGATCACGGTCAGGTCGCCGCCATCATCAAGAATAAGGTTAGGCTTCCAGCCATCAGGGCCAAAGATGGTTTGTTCAATACACCACCAGAACTCCTCTTCACTCTCGCCCTTCCAGGCAAAGGTGGGAATACCGGCAGCGGCCATGGCGGCAGCGGCATGGTCCTGGGTGGAGAAGATGTTACAGGATGACCAGCGGATCTCAGCACCCAGATCGACCAGGGTCTCCATGAGCACCGCGGTCTGGATGGTCATATGCAGACAACCGGCAATCCGGGCCCCCTTGAGGGGTTTCTTGCCGGCAAACTCCTTGCGACAAGCCATCAGGCCGGGCATTTCTGTTTCAGCAATGGCAACCTCTTTACGGCCCCAGGCAGCCAAACTCATATCAGCAACCTTATAGTCGCCTGTATCTAAAACTTTATTGGACATGATATTCCTCTATAAATAATTTAATTCTCGTTACTTAAGACCAGCTGCTTCTCTCAGCTCAGTGGCCTTATCGGTTCTCTCCCAGGTAAAATCGTCATGCTGACGGCCGAAATGGCCATAGGCTGCGGTTCTTTTATAGATGGGACGGAGAAGGTCAAGATGCTGGATAATCGCCTTAGGCCGTAGGTCAAAATGGTTTTCTACCAGGGCCTTGATCTTACCATCGCTGATATGACCGCTGCCGAAGGTGTTGATATTGATGGAGACCGGTTTAGAAACACCAATGGCATAGGCAATCTGCACCTCTACCTCACTGGCAAGACCAGCGGCAACGATATTCTTGGCAACATAACGCCCCATATAGGCCGATGAACGGTCAACCTTGGAAGGATCCTTGCCAGAGAAGGCGCCGCCGCCATGGTGGCCCATGCCGCCATAGGTGTCGACGATGATCTTGCGACCGGTCAGACCAC
>JBFFNX010000038.1:0-17495 GCA_041562995.1 Desulfurivibrionaceae bacterium | reverse complement strand
GTCCTGTTAACGGTGATCCTGCCCCGCTTCAAGGTGCTCTTTGAAGGAATAGACAAAGAACTGCCCATGAACGTTGCCATCCTCATGTCGGTTGCCGACTTCATGAGCAATCACCTGTTTCTGACCTTTGCTGGCCTGGTGACCCTGCCCACCCTTATCTATTTCTATGCCAAGAGCGCCCACGGTCAGCACTCTTTGGACGATCTGGCCATCAAAGTGCCAATCATGAAGGGCTTTATCCGCGACATTGAAACCACCCGGATTTTCCGAACCCTGGAGGTCCTGGTCAAAAACGGCGTCCATCTCGTTACGGCCCTCAAGATCTGCACCGGTGTCGCCACCAATCGCCATTACAAGGAGCTGCTGGCCCAGGCCACGGTGGCCTTAAAGGAGGGGCAACAGGTGGCGCCCAAACTGTACGGCGATCTCATTCCTGTTTTGGCCGTGGACCTGCTGGCCATTGGCGAGGAATCGGGCCGGGTGGGGGAAACCTGCGGCCAGATTGCCCACCATTTTGAAAAACAGCTCAAAGAGCGGCTCAAGCGCTTTATTGCCCTGCTGGAGCCCGCCTTTTTATTGATCATGTCCCTTGGTGCCGGTTATATCGTCTTATCCATGCTGTCGGTTATCCTCGGCATGAATGATATTACAGGTGGCTAAATGGCACACAGGCCCCGCGGTTTTTCACTCCTTGAGCTCATGGCAGCCATGGCCATTGTTGCCCTGGCCCTGGTGATTGCCGCCCCGCCCGTTGCCACCATGCTCGACAAACTTTCCTTTCGGAAGGAGGTCAACGGAGTCATGGCCCAGGTCCGGGGCTGGAAGCTCCTGGCGGTGAGCAAAGGCAAAACCGTAACAGTAACCCTTGAAGGGGACATCTTGGTGGTGCAGCTTGGCCAGGAAGAGCAGAAGAGAACGGCCTTTCACGACAAGGTAACCCTGGTCATGGACCCAAACCGGATCCTCTTTTCCCCGGAAGGGTGGGCTACCCCGGCCATTATTGAGATCAACAGCAAGGAGCGCCACCGGAAACTACGGATTGACCCCCTCACCGGCCGGCCACGAAAGCTATGAAGAAAATGAGGATTGAAAAAGATATGGATGGCAGGGCAGGTCTCAGCCTCCTTGAGGTCATGGTGGCCCTGCTCCTGCTCACCATTGCCTCCACCATGATCTACTCCATGCTCAACCGCTCCATTTTCTTTACCGACAAGGGCGACAAAAAAGCCAGGGAGATTGAAGAGCAGTATGCCCTGGTCTCCCTGCTGCAGCGCCAGGTCCAGGGCGGCTGGTTTAACCCGCGCACCAAGAAGGTGGTTATCTCCGGAGAAAAGGATCTGTTACGACTGGCCACGGCCATCCCCTTTCAGGCCAGACCAGGCCAGGTGGTCATGGCCTTTTACCGCTACAATCCAGAGGAAAACACCCTCTACTACCTGGAAAAAAAGGATTTTTACAACGCCGATTATACAGAGCTGGTCCCCGATTTCAGCGAAATGACCGCCCTGGTCACCGCATCTCGCGGCCTGAGCCTGGAATTTGACGAGGAGGCCAACAGCGTGACCCTGAGCTATGGTGCCCATAACTACGAATTCCGGCCCTGGTGTGCGCCAACCGTCGCGGAGGTTGCCGGTGGCTGAGTCTTGTCGCTCTAATAGAGGCGACAGCGGCTTCACCCTCCTTGAGGTCATGATCGCCGTCCTCCTGCTGGGCCTGAGTTACGTGGCAGTGCTGGAGAGCTTTTCCTCCTCCATGCAGCGCCTGATCAAGCTTGAAGAACGGCTGGAATACTTCTTCGGCCAGGACAGCCAGATGACCGGCGCTCTTAAATTCAGCGGCCCGACCCTGGATTATGAAGATCCCGACGGAGAAGTTTTTGTAGAGGGCACCAGCTACATGCTCATCGTCGCCACCAGTGATGGAAACCTGTTGCAAGGCCTGCAGCTCCGGAAAAAATAACGAGAAATACGCCGACACGCCATGACCCAGATCTCCCCATCCATCAAGAACCAACAGCACCAAGCAGGCTTTGCCCTGATCGTGGTTGTGCTTGTCCTGCTCCTGGTGACGGTTCTTGCCGCTGAGCTGACCTTTGCCGTGCGGGTCGGCACCTTGGAGGGTTTTAATGTCAGGCAGCGCCTGGGGGGCCGGGCCTTGGCCCATGGCGGCATCAACCAGGCCCTCTTCGGACTTTTTGACACCGCCTTAAACTACGATGAAGACCAAATCAGCTATCTGGGCAAGGAACAGGAGAGCAGGCTGGACAAGGGCCGTATCCACTACGTGCTGGTCAATGAATCGGGCAAGATCGATCTTAACGGCGCCAGCCGCCATCTTCTTGCCACCTTTGGCGCCTTCCTTGACATGGAGGAAGAGGAGCAGGCCATCCTTGCCGATTCCGTGGAAGACTGGCGG
The DNA here is from genome assembly GCA_041562995.1 of Desulfurivibrionaceae bacterium. Taxonomy (GTDB): domain Bacteria; phylum Desulfobacterota; class Desulfobulbia; order Desulfobulbales; family SURF-16; genus BM506. Next base: position 15,080 of record JBFFNX010000038.1, on the reverse strand, counting down.
GACGCCGACAACCTCCATCGCCTGCAGGGCGCTGAAGACGATTATTACCAGGACCTTGAACCTCCCTATCGGGCCAGGAACGGCAAATGTGTCGAGGCAAGTGAAGTGGCCCTGATCCGCGGCGCTGAGAAAATCGCTGCCATGGTGAAAATATCAGAAATCTTCACCGTCCATAACCCAGGAGGAAAAATTAATTTTAACAGTCTCAGCCCTGCCATGCTCGCCTTCCTCACCGAGAATGACCCTGAAAAAATAACAACCTATCATGAGCTGCGCCAAAACCAGGGCGACCTGTCCGCTTTAGAGGCGCAATTAATTCTCGGCGACGAACGCTATTTGCTCTGTCGCGATTTCCTCACCTATACGGATAATAAGGTCCGCTTTTTCACCGTAACCGCCACCGGCTATGCCGGCAGGCAGGAAGTAGACCAGGAAACCATTGCTCAACCAGGCACCAAGGTCACCGTACTCTTTGAAAAAAACGGCATAAATTTAAAGTATTACGGCTGGCAGGAGGAATGGTCATGAGTAAACGCCTCGATGTTTTTCTCCAGCGCGATGCCACAACCGTGGGCTGGAACAGCCCGCTGGGCTACCAAACCCAGACCCTGCCTGCTGACAGCAGCGCCTTTGCTCACGCCTTTACCGAGTCAAGAACAGGCCATAAACTGGTTGGCGCCGATGTTGACCTTTATCTCGGAGAGGACCTCCTCTTTTTCACCAAGATTACCCTGCCCCTGCAAACCCCTGATATCAAGAAGGCCATTGCCCTCCAACTGGAGATGCTGAGCCCCTTTGGCGAGGACAGTCTCGCGGCCTTTGCGGCCCAACGCACCAAAGAGGGGTACTCGGTCAATATTTACTTCTGCCGGAGGTCACAGGTTACGCCCTTTTTAGATATTCTTTTTGCGGCAGGCACCCACCTGACCGGCCTCTTTCCAGAGAGCCAGCGTTATCTCACCCGCGACACTATGGACCTGTCCTGGTCATTATGGAACCCGGGGCGTTTTGGAAAAGTCACCCATTTCATGCAGGGCAAGGTGATCAACCGTGACCTCTGCGCCAGCCCGGTAAGCGTGGCCCAGCTCAAGGAGCAAAGCGGCAGCGATACCCTCTATAGCCTCGGCAGCGTTGAGGAGGGTGTCTCCTCTGCCCTCGCTCTTCTCACCCAGCCAGCCCGGGGCAGGGAGTACGACATGCTGCCGCCCTCCTTCCGGCGCCCCGACTACATCAAGAAGGCTATGATGGCCCTGGCTGCCGTCAACGTCATCCTTATTCTTCTTCTTGGCGTCGGCAAAGGTCTGGCCCTCTACCGCCAGGAAGCCTTTCTGGACCAACAGATAGAAGCCACCAAGATAGATGCCGAAGCTGCCCTGCAACTCAAGAGTCGGATCAAAAAAATCGAGAAACAATTGGACGCCTACCGGGCCATGGGGACCAACACCGACCTCATTGCCTTCCTGGCCAAACTGAGCAAAGAGCTCCCCGCCACCGCCTATCTTGATCAACTGCGCTTTGATCATCCAATGGGAACCATCACCCTCCAGGGCTACACCAATGATCTGCCGGGCCTGACTGAAAAAATTCCCACCCTGGGCTCCGCCACGTTAAAGTCCACCATGAAAAGAAGAAACCAGACCTATTTCCACCTTGAGGTGAGCATGCCATGACCATCTCCTTTGCCCCCCTCCTCCGTCTGGACAGAAAAACCGTGCTGATCTCCCTTGCCGGCCTCTTTCTCCTTTTTGGTCTGATCCGCTTTACCGTTGGCATGTATCAGGAAAAATCCTCTGAAATCGAGAGTAAGGAGGCCACCCTCTTTGCCCAGCAGAAGAGCAGCCGCCAGCTGCCCTCCCTCAAGAAAGAGCTGGCAATCCTTGACCGGGAAACAAAAAAGGCAGAGGCATTTCTCTTCACTGGCCCCAGCGTTGACACCATCACCTCGACCATGCAGATCCGTCTGCAATCGATCATTGCCGAGGCCGGCCTTGAGCCGGAATCCCTGCGCCCCCTTGGCGGCAAAAGCCATGACGGCAGCATAAACACCATTGGTATCAAGCTGCGGGTCAATGGCACTCTGGAAAATTTTGCCCTTTTCCTGGCCGCCCTTTATGAAAATGATAAGTTTTTCCGCATCGAAAACTGCACCATGAAGCCGGACAAGATGAAGGGCCTTAAAATCTTTATGGACCTTACAGCCTTTTACAACATCCAGGAAAAGCCGCCAGCGGCTGAAACGAGCAGCATGGGGAGGGTGAAATAATGGTCAAAACTGCCATAATCGCCCTCCTCACCCTTCTCGGCCTTCTGCTTTTCAAGGCGAATATCGACACCTTCCGTGGGCCTTCGTCGTCGCCAGAGACCGAGCTTGTCCAGACCCCAAAAGGCGGCTCAAAAAAAATCAGCCCCCAGCCGCCACTCAATCTCAACCCCATGAAACACCCGCAACTGCCCGATCTCAGCGCCGGCTATCTCTTTAGCCCCGAGCGCTTCCTGGCCAAGGACGCCCGCCAAGCCAAGATGGGCAAGGGCTACGGCCAGAACATCCGTATGGAGGATGTTTTCTTTAGCGGCGCAATTCTTGGCGAGGGCTATAAGAAGGCCATCGTCTCCTACACCCTTGGCCAACAACCAACTAACCGAGCCATCCGACCAGGATCTAACACTAAAACCCAGCACGTAAGCCGCCCAGAAACCGTTCAACTTGAAGTGGGAGATCAGCTCGGCGGTTACACCGTCAAAGAGATCACTTCTGATTTTATTTCATTTATGAAAGGATCTGATATTATACAGAAAACGCTTTTTGACCCCGACAAGAAACGACTGCTCTTGACACCGCGGCCCCCCACGGCACCTGAACCGAAAAAACGCGCCCCTGCCATCGCCCCATCACGCCGGGCCCAACCCTCGTCGGCAAAAAAGACCATAAGGCAAACGCCATGAAAATTCTTCCATCCCCAGTTATTCCCAAGAGACGGCCTCGCCCCCTTTCTCTCCTCTTATTCTTGCCTTGTCTGCTTATCATCGCGACCGGCTGTGCTGATCGGGGCGGAGATATCACCACCCGTACTCTTGATCTCCAGGAGATAAGCTCACGCATAACCAAGGAGAAAGACGTATCAAACCTGCTGGTTCATGAAGAAGGCCCAGGTGAGGAAGCGACCTCCCCACGCTCCAGGGATTTTAAGGTGACGGGCCAGGGAAATAATCCGAATCTCACGCGTCTGCCCCGGGGCCTGCCAGCAATCCCCACCCTGCAGCCTAAAGAAGATGAGGCCACGGCCCAGGCCGACGAAACACCCGGCATTCTCCTTAATTTCGACAATGCCGACATTTATGAGGTCATCCAGGTTCTCGGCAATGCCCTGGGCCTTAACTATATCATTGATCCCCAGGTTAAAGGGGTTGTTAATATCCGTTCAGCCCGTAAGATTCCCACGGGTAACCTTTTCCCTGTTTTCCAGAAGATCCTCCATATGAACGGCCTGGACATCCGCAACGAGGGGAGCCACGACTATATCTATGTGGCCCGCAAGCCCTATGGCCAGCAGATAAACAGCGCCAAGGATGTCAGCAAGCTCGCGCCCTCGTCCCGTCTCATCCTCCAGATTGTTCCCATCCTCCATCTTGCCGCCCAGGAGGCCACCAAGCTTGTCGAGCCTTATCTCTCCGAACAGGGGGCGATCAGCGCCATTGCCAACCAGAACACCCTGGTGATCAGCGATTACGAAAGCAAGATCATTGATGCCCTTACCATCCTTGCCCGTCTCGACGTTTCTCCCCTTGCCACCCTGAAAATTCGCCTGATCAAGGTAGAGAATGCCCCGCTCTTTGATCTGCGCGACGAGGTGTTGGAGATCCTCAACACCCTGCACATCAACAATAATGATTTTGAAGGAATCTCAATCCAGCCCCTGGAGCGGATCAGCTCTTTGCTCCTGGTGAGCAAAAGCGACTACCTGGTCCAAAATGCCGAAAAATGGATAACGGAACTGGATGTCACGCCCGGTCAGGATCGTGATAATATCTACATCTATAATGCCCGCAACACCGTGGCCAGCGAACTTGCCGAACTGGTCAACAACCTGATCCAGGAAGAAGCGCCCGAGGGCACCAAGATCGTCGTTCCTGCTGCTGCCCCCAAAACAAACAACCCGGCAACCGCCAACAAGCCCTCCTCGGCAGCGACCGGGAAAAAGGCTACCCCGGGCAGAGGCAACCTCTCCTCCCTGCGCTTTGCCGGTGTCCCCCTGCTGCTGGCCGATGACAACAGGAACATCATTTTAATCCGGGCCCTCCCCCCTGATTATACCCGCCTTGCCCGTCTCCTGGAGCGCCTCGACAACCTGCCCCGCCAGGTGTTGGTGGAGGTCATCGTCGCCGAGATCACCCTTAAGGACGAACTCTCCCTGGGGGTGGAGTGGGCCATCCTCAACAACAAGCTCGGCTCAAATAACGGCACCCCGTACTCCTTTGACATGAACACCTTCGGCCTTACCAGCTCCCTGTCCACAGCCCTTAACCTTGTGGTCCAAGGCGGTGGCAATGTCAAAGGCCTGCTTAAGGCCCTGGCTGGCAAGACCGATCTTTCCATCCTCTCCTCGCCCCAGGTCCTGGTCTTAAACAACGAGACCGCCACGGTCAATGTCGGTGAAGAGGTGCCCATTGTCACCACCATTACTGAAAATGAATACACCAGCGGCAGCGATAGCCCCAAGGTGGACAAGACCATCCAGTACAAGAGTACCGGTGTCATCCTGGAGGTTACCCCCCAGATCAACTATGACGGCATTATTATCCTCGATATTAAACAGACGGTGAGTAAGGCCCTGGAGATCCCGGAGAAGGGCGTGCAGTCCAACCCGATCAAGACCAGGGAGCTCAAGACCAAATTCGCTGTTAAAGACGGCCAGTCCATCCTTATCGGCGGCCTTATCGGTACGGATAATACCATCAGCGACAGCGGCGTCCCCCTCCTCAAGGACATCCCCCTGCTCGGCTATCTCTTTAAGTACGAGAGCCGAAAAATAGAGAAGACGGAACTTTTGATCATGCTCACCCCCTATGTTATTGAGACAGAGGATGTCCTCGATCAATACATCACTGAATTTCAGGGTAAAATGAGTGAACTCCGCCAGGAGCTGCACCGCAGCCCCAGGATGCACCCTGGCCTAAACAGATAAAAGGCCGCACCCCCCGATAAACCATCAACAAACGAAAAGGTGTCATTTGTGAGAAAGCGTCAAGAAACGAAAGAGAGTAGTGCAAACAACCATGGTTTTTCCCTGCTGGAGCTGATGGCCGTCATGGTCATCCTCGGTCTCATTGCCACCATTGCCGTGCCCAAATATTACAGCCAGGTCAGAAAGGCCAAGCAGCAGACCGCCAAGACCCAGATTGAGATGCTGATGACGACCATGAACGCCTACCGCCTCGATGTCGGCGATTTCCCCAGCCAGAGCGAGGGCATTGCCGCCCTTTTCACTGACCCCGGCGTTGACGGCTGGGACGGCCCCTACCTTGCCAAGGCCATACCCCTGGATCCCTGGAATCGCGAGTATATCTACCGGAACCCCGGCCAACACGGGGAAATCGACATCTTCACCTATGGCAAGGACAACCGCGAAGGCGGCGACAAGGAAGACAAGGATATCGGCAGCTGGGAGTAACGGCGTTGCCGAGCCAGGCCCATCCAGATTTTTGCATAAAAAAAGCCCCGGCCGATACGTTTTGAGTATCGGCCGGGGCCCAGAAAAAACACTCTGCAACTTCCCTTAGAAATAGACCGGCTTCACCTCAGGATTATGATCAACGGCTCTCTCCTTTTGGATGGCCTCAACGGCCAGCCGGGCCGAGCGGGTCATATCATTGATGCCGATACCGTCCCAGCCGAAACCGCACAGGGAAAGACCGCAGTGGTCCTTCTCAACATTGGACCGCCAGGCCAGGAGAGCAAGGTGACCCTCCTCAAGCTGCGGGATGCCGCTCTGGGGCCGCAGGACCCTGACAAACTCGGGGGATTCCGGCAGATCCAGGAGGTCTTTGAGATCAGCAACCACCCGGCGGACGACCTCATCATCAGGCAACGCCAACCGTTCGGGATGACGGCGGCCGCCGACCAGGGCCTCAAGCAGCACCTTACCCTGGGGGGCACGGCCCGGGAACATCCGGGAGGTGAACATGCAGCCCATGACAAAACGATTCTCGCATTCCGGGGCCAGATAGCCAAAGCCCTTGGGGATGGCGCCGTTATCAGTAAAGCCAAGGCTGACATTGCAGATGTGCGACTCCGCCACCTTGGCCACCGGTGGATCAAAAGGGGCTAGAAGCGGCAGGGCGCCATTAATGGGCAGGGCGCAGATGACATGGTCGGCAAACAAAGGCCCGGAGCTCGTTTCAAGCTGCCAGCCCGCGGCCGTTTGCTCAAGAGCCAAGACCTCACATCCGGTCATGATGTCATGACCAACGGCCATGGCCTGCACCAGTCTCTCAAGGCCTTGGGGGAAGTTGATCATGGCAGGCAAAAGAACCAACTTCTCTTTTTTGGCCTTGGCCTTTTTTTTCAAGCCCCGCAACAGGGAACCATGTTCCATCTCCAGCCTGCGCACCCCCGGCATCACCGCATCCATACTCAGGAGGTTAAAGTCGCCGGAAAAGGTGCCGGTGACGGCCGCATCCACCAGGGGCAAGACGCCCTTACCGAATCGATAGGCCGCCCATTGGGCAATGGTGGGAGAGCCAGCAAGAGGTTTCTTCCAGAGATCACCGAGCAGCCGCACCTTATCCCAGCTGGTGAGCAGTTTCGAGGTGATAAGCTCCTGGGGCTTCTGGGGCAAGGCAATGAGCTGACCATAACGGCAGAGAAAGCGCTGAAAATCCTGCAAGGGGGCGCGCTGAACCTCATCCATCAGATGCAGATCTGCTAGGATCTCCCGGCTCTCCTCTTTATTATCGAGAAAACCATGGGGACCCCATTCGCAGAGGTAGCCCTCTTCCTGGTGGGAGCGAATAACACCGCCGCTGTGGTCCGATTTCTCGACGACAAGGACGGAGAGCTCAGGTCTGTCGCGCCCTAAAAAATGAGCGCAGGCCAAGCCGGAAACACCGGCCCCAACAATGATGACATCTTTTTTTTCCATGGCAATCGATGTAAATATTTTGCAAAATAGCTTTCAAAAAAAAACAGGGCGCCGCGCAGCGCGCCGAGCCCTACTTAAAATTCCAGCCCTTGGGGTGCGGCTGTTGCTGCCATTTCCTGCCAGAGCCGCAGCTGTTCGGCATAAATATTTTTATCCTCCGGTCGGGCAAGGGCAAGGGCGCTCTTTTCCATTTCCAGGGCCTTGGCCTTTTCGCCCTGCAGCCAATAAGCATGGGCCAGGGTGTCTAGGATATGGGGGGCCGGTTTCAGGCTCGCGGCCTTGCTGGCCAGCAACAGACCCTGGGGGCCATCGATAAAACGCTCATCTTCACAGCTCACCAGAATCCAGGCCAAATTATTTAGGACCTCGGGATTGTCCGGGGCCAACTGCAATGACCGTTCATAGGAAGCTATGGCCTCGCCGTAAGCCTTGCGATGGTGATGGACATCACCCAGGGCCCAATAAATCTGATAATTATCGGGATCACGGTCAGCCTCCTCAACAAGCTTTGAAATGGCCCGATCGGTAACGGCCTGTTCCACCAAATCTTCGGGAAGGCTGAAATTGACAAAAGCGGCGATCATAATCACCAGACAATAGAACGCCAAGACCTGATGGACCTTGCGATGGTGCCCATGGACCAGAGAAGGGTCTTGGTCGCAGGCGGCCAGAAACTCAACACGCTGGCTGATCCCGAAATGGTGCCAACTGGGGAGATCACGAATATCGCCGCTGAGCCAGGCCACCTTCTCCAGGGCAGCCCTGATTGCCGCCCCTCCCCCCAAAGAAGTAAAGGCATGCAGGTCGGCCTGGCGCTCAAAATTACGCATAAAAAAGCCAAAGACAAAACGCAGAAAAAGAACCAGCAGCACCAGCAGGGCAATGGGTATAAAAAAATCAAGCGGAGCAGCGGCCGAAAATGCGCCGAGTCCCGCCAGACTATAAAACCAGTCTCCCTGCAAGGCGAGGTAAAGAAATACCTCGACAAGGGGGTTGATTATAATTGAAAAGCCCACCAAAACGAGGAGATAAAGCTGCATGTGATAGCGCTTCACATGGCCTATCTCATGGGCGAGGACCGCCTCAATCTCACGGGCATTTAAGTTGGTGAGCAGGGCGGGGGTCACCATAATATAGCGGAAGCGGGCAATGAAACCGACCACCCCGGCCGTAACCATCTGACCGCCGAAGAGCGGCCAGATCATAATATCCCTATACTGAAGATTGAGCCTTTGACAAAAAGAGGCCATATGATCGCGCATGGCGCCGGCGACCAGGGGCCGGCACCCCCAGATCTTCATGAGAAGGGGGGGGAAGAGGAGGGCAATAAAGAGAAAAAAAGCAGCCAGGATGACCATATCCCCTGACCCGGAATCCACAAAGGCCCTGAACGCCGGAAACGGCAGGAGGCTAAGGACATCAAGAAGCAGAGAGATAAGGATCCAGGGTAAGACAATGGGCAGGTTCGAGCGGATATTCTCCAGGACAAAACGGCGCGCCCCTGTTGTCCTGCCAAAGATCGCCTCGCTCCGCGCCGAGGCGGCAAGCCAGACGGCCCCGAGATAGGCAAAAAAGATCAGCAGGCCTAAAAACCTGCCGATAATCGGCAACGCCAGCCCATAAGGCAAGAGAGAGAAATAATAGAGGCAATCAAGGAGATAGATATCGATTGCCACCCAGGAGAGGGCCAAAAGGACCAGATGTTTCTCGGCCTTGAGATATTGTTTAACATTCCGCACCCGCCGGGCTGCAAAAAAAAGGCGGCATAGGTAATGAAAAAGGCCAAATTTGCCGACAAAAACCAGACCGGCCTGCCAGAAAGGAAGAGCTGCCTCTTCAGGCACGGGATGGGATGACAACAGAAAAATGACAATCAGGAGATAGAGGAGATTATTATAACTCACGGAGGAAAAATCGGTTCAGGACAAATCAAGAGGCCTTGCGGCACCGCTTGCTTTGCCTGTAGTTATGGGCATGACACCGGCCAAGGATGTCTTCGAGCCGGCTTTTTTCAAAAATCCTTTGCCGAACAAAGTATTCTCCGATCCGATGCTGCTGCGATTTCTGGAAGGCCAGGAGGGTCTTTAATTGCTGCGGGGTCAACAGACCTTTGCCCACAGCCCTTTCCCCAAAAGGTTGGCCATCCGGGGCCTTCAACAGGGAGATAATATCTTCCGGAGTGAGCCAGCCGAAGCGGCAGCCAATATCACCAAGTCGAGGACGGTTAGTACGCTGCCAGACCAAGGCCTTGATAATAGTCTGCCAGCTCACAAGACCTGAATAATAGAGAAAATGACCAAAGAGCAGGGGCCGGGCAGGGAGCGTGCCGGTAAACAGGTTTTCGGGGCTGGCCTTGTGGGTGGCCCGGGTATTGGAAAAATGTTGGCCATGAAACGCCGCGCGGCCAGACTGATTCTTACGTTGCCGGGCCTCGGCCTGTTTTTTGGAGAAATCATCACGCTCAGACCTGCTGCTCCAGGCCTTATTCACCGGCGAGGGAGATCCTTTGCGGATGGGCGGCGGTGATGTAACAGCGAGACGAAGGCCCTTTTCTCTGGCATCAAGATAAACGCTCAAATTTTTATAGGCCTGCTGAACTACTTGAAATTGTTGAGAGCCACGCACCTGGGCCAGCTGGCCCTCACCCACCAAGCGGTCGGGGTGGGTCTCCTTGGCGCGTTTCCGGTAGGCGCTTTTCACCCCGGACATCTGCACATAATCAAGGAACTCACGGGAAATAATTAACTCATCGCCAAAAATTACCTGACACGCCTGGAACAACTCCTGTTCAACAACAGCCGTCATTTTTATCCCTGGTAAGCATGGTGTGCAAAAATGCCTCTACAGCAAGGGCGAGGCAATGGTATTTAAGAGAATAACGTGACCACCGGTGGGGAGGAGAGGGGGCTAACGAAAAGTGTCCGTTGTGGATCTTCAAAAAGGGCTGTCTTTCCTGGGGCAAGGAAATGATCCATTACTCACTCCTCATTACAAAAAATCCGTCGATACATTAAAACGATAACTATTGGTTATAAAAGTACCTCTTCCAGCGGTGAAGATCCACTTAAAAAACAGCACATTGCGGATTTACTTACCAAATTGAAGGAGAAAGAGAGGACCAAGAGAGAGAGGAGAACAGCCTACCCAACCGTAACCATTTAACATTATAGGTTTTTTTAGTCGGCAAGGTCCACTTCGACGTGAACCGCTTCAGATTTGCTGAGAGCAATATCAAAACCGCCAATCTTAAGGACAATAGGGCCACCCATGGGGGCCTTCCGAACCACATCCACCATGGCTTGTGGTGTCAGACCAAGGTCAAGCAGACGTTTGCGCATCTTACCGCAACCATTATGGCGGCGGACACAGACACAGTTACCGGCCTTCACCTCACTTAAGGGCATACAGCCCTTCTGACAGGGAACCTTAGGGCAGGCAACCTCTTCACAGTCCTTATCCGGGCATTTTTTATTGATACCAAAAAACCGCATTATATAGCTCCAACGTCAGGCGATCGCCCATCTCAGAGGGCATAACCAATAACAACGAAATACTTTTACAGAGTCAAAGTTACCTTGTCAAGATAAAGTTAGTCTACCCTTACTGATAGCAGATTTTCATTTCAAGTTCCATTTATTTATCAGTACACAACGCATAAAAAAGCCATGACAATATTCTCTTGTTCATACTAAGCTAAATTTCTATCCCCTTTTTTTTGTTTTCACTTCCAAACAGTTACCCCTAGCCAGGTGTGTGCGATGGACCGATTCAAAAAAAACAAGCCTTCTAGCTTCAGCGACCTTGAGCGCCATCTGGGCCGTGTCTTACACCATATGTCAGTCCCCCGCATGTTGCCCTATCATGCAGTCATGAAGGCGCCGCCCGTTGATATGTTTGAAACCAGCAACGAAATCATTGTCTTCATGGAACTGCCAGGGGTTGACCCTGCCAAGATATCAGTGATGGCCGAAAAGGATACCCTCACCGTTTCAGGGGAACGGCCCGCACCTGCCTTTGAAGACACGACCTGCATCCACCACCTGGAAATTGAACATGGCGATTTTCTGAGAAAAATAAAGATACCAACGGCCATTAACATCTCGGCAACCACCTCAAAATGCCTGAATGGCTACCTGGTTATCACCATGCCCAAATTTCAAACCCAGAGTCGAATAAAGATTGAGGTTGAGTAAAGGGCACCCCTTTAACCACTGTCCGCCAAGACTCACCCTTGCTAATAAATTTTAAGGATTCGAAGAATGATTGAAAACAAACCGGCAGATAACGGCAATAACAAAAGCATTGACCCTACCAGGCTGGACATTCCGGCCAACCTGCCGGTTTTACCACTCCATGGTTTTGTTTTCTTTCCGGGCATGGGATTCCCCCTGCAGGTCAAGGACGACTCCTCAAAACAACTTATTGACGACACCCTTCTCAAAGACCGCCTCTTTGCCATTGTCACCCACCGGGAAGGCATGGAGAACAAGGCCCAAATCAACCCCGATGATCTTTATAAAATTGGGGTTGCCGGCTACATCCACAAACTGATCAAGAATGAGGACGGTTCATACCAAATTCTGGTTAGTGGTATTAAAAAGATCGCCCTCGCCGAGTTTAGCCAAACAGACCCTTACCTGGTGGCCGCGGTGACTGAAATCCCCATGACCTATAAAATCAATCAGGAAATCGAGGCCCTGAGCCTTAACATCAGTGAGCAGTTCAAAAAGCTGGTGGAAATATCCAAGCTGCCCCCTGAGTTGATCATGACCATGGATTCCCTCACTGACCCTTTTCATATTGCCTACCTGACCACCTCCCAGCTTCACCTGCCTGCTGAAGGCGAACAAGGTATGCTGGAAATCCCCGAGGCCATCCCCCTTCTCCATCAGGTCACCAAGGAACTTGCAAAACGCCTGGAAACCATTGAGATGAGTGCCACCATCCAGAAAAATGTCAAACAAGACATTGACACAAAGCAGCGGGAATTCTTTCTGCGCCAACAGATGGCCGCCATCAAAAAAGAGCTGGGTGAAGACAGTGACAATCTTGATTTTATTGAATTAAAGGCCCGCCTTGCCAAGGCTAAATTGCCCAAGGAGGTGAAAAAGGTTGCCGAGAAAGAGCTCGACCGCTTGTCCCGCATTTCACCCTCTTCGTCGGAATACACGGTTTCACGCACCTATCTTGATTGGATCCTTGATCTCCCCTGGACAAAATCCACCAGGGACAGCCTGGATATCTCCAAGGCAGAGGAGGATCTCAACAAGGATCATTACGGCCTGGATCGCATCAAGCAGAGGATTATCGAGTTTCTCGCCGTCCGCAAGCTCAAGGCAGACATGCACGGCCCTATTCTCTGCTTCGCCGGCCCCCCCGGTGTCGGCAAGACCTCGCTGGGCCAGTCCATCGCCCACACCATGGGCCGAAAATTCGTCAGACTCTCCCTGGGGGGCATCCGTGATGAGGCCGAAATCAGAGGCCACCGGCGCACCTATATCGGCGCCCTGCCCGGCCGCATCATCCAGAGCCTGAAAAAAGCGGGTTCAAACAACCCACTTTTCATGCTCGACGAAATTGACAAGCTGGGCAATGATTTCCGCGGTGATCCCTCCTCTGCCCTTCTGGAGGTCCTTGATCCTGAGCAGAACTCCTCCTTCAGTGACCATTATCTTGAGGTCACTTTTGACCTCTCCAAAGTGATGTTTATTACCACCGCAAACTACCTGGAAAACATTCCCGGTCCTTTACGTGACAGAATGGAGGTGATTTCCCTCACCGGTTATACCGAGGAGGAAAAGCTGCATATCGCCAAAAACCACCTCTTTAAACGCCAGCTCAAGGCCCACGGGCTCACCGCCAAAAATCTGCAGATAACCGATGACGCCATCCGCGCCGTTATCCGCTCCTACACCCGAGAGGCCGGGGTGCGTAACATGGAGCGTAAACTGGCGGCTATCTGCCGGGGGGTGGCAAAGAATATCGTCACCGGCCATAAAAAGAAGGTCATTGTCAGCCCTGAGCTGCTTGTTGATTACCTGGGCCAGATTGAGTTTTTCCCCGAGACGTCAACCTACTCCTGGGGGCCAGGGCTGGCCACCGGCCTGGCCTGGACACCGGTGGGCGGCGTCCTCCTCTTTGTGGAAGCCGCCATGATGAAGGGCACCGGCGACCTAAAAATGACCGGCAAGCTCGGCGAGGTCATGAAGGAATCCACTGCCGCCGCCCTGACCTACATCCGGGCCCATGCCCAGGAGTTACAGGTGGATGAAGAAATCTTTTCCACAAAGGATATCCACATCCATGTCCCGGAAGGGGCGACCCCTAAGGATGGCCCATCAGCCGGGGTTGCCATGGTGGTTGCCCTCACCTCCCTTTTCACCGACCTGCCCGTATCTAAGGATGTGGCCATGACCGGCGAGATAACCCTCCGCGGTGATGTCCTGCCCGTGGGAGGCGTCAAGGAAAAGGTACTGGCTGCGGTGCGCTCCGGCATCACGGAAATTATTCTGCCCCACCTCAACCAGAAGGATGTTTCCGAGATCCGGGAAAACGTCAAGGAAGGGGTCACCTTTCATTATGTCAAAAAGATTGAAGAGGCGTTAAACGTGGCTATAAAAAAAGGCTGCGCATAAGCCCTTCGCCAGACTCAGGGAGTGATTCCTGCCCCGGGCGAACCAGTCCCCCCGCGCGCATCGACGTGCCATGCGTGCAGGAAAAAAAATTCCAGCCATTTTAGCTTCGTGACAGCAGAAAGAGAAAAACAAACCAGAGAAAAAGATAGCAGCTCCCCACCACCCCCCAGCGCCTGAGCCTTTTTTCCATGCGCCGCCCCTGATCAGCCAGACCCTGCGACTTTCCGACATGCCGGGCACCAGCGGCCGCTTTCCCGGCGACCCGAGGCAAAGATATCTCACCTGGCAAGCCCATAAACTTTTTACCACGGCCATAGACCAGCCAAAGAATGTCACCGGCCGGCACGGCCAGGAATCGCCCCCTGAGCCGGGTAAAGGTCTTGCCAGTCCACCATTGCCAGTAAGAACACATCACCACCCAGCCAAGAGCCACCGGCCACAGTCCCTGCCAGAGGAGATCCATGTCGGTAATATGGCCGCTGTATTGCGGGCGCAAAGGCCAGCACCAGAGCAAAATCCCACCTGCCGCCAGCAAAACAAGCCAAGGAATCACCATTGCCGCCGGAATCAGGGCCGTTGATGATTTCGGTGAAGAGACCGTTACCGAGATGATCCTCAGAAAATGACAGAGAAGAAGCATGGTCATGAACGCCGACAAGGGCAGGACAAATTCAAGGGCAGCGGCCCATTGCGCGGGCATGCCGTGGACGATCTCCTTGACGGCAAATTTGGCAATGGCGCCACTGGTCAAGGGCAGGCCGGCCAAGGCCAGGCACGGCAAGAGGAGAAGAACCATCACCCAGCCAGCCGGTCTCTGCCTGCCGCCTCCCTTCACCAAACCTGTCCCTAAAAACAGGGCGGCCTTGGCCAGACCATGATGGAGGACATAGATAGTGACCGCATTCTTGACCTGAGGCCACCAGGCCGGCGACAGCAGGCCGCAGCCAACAATCATGGTCATCAGTCCCATCTGGCTGATACTGGAATAGGCCAGAATCGTTTTGGGCTCCTGTTGGGTCAAACCAACCACAACGCCGTAGAAGGCGGCAAGAAGCCCAAGCACTACAAAAACAACGCCCCAGCCAGGCAGGGCAACCTCTTGACCGGTGGGCAAAAATCGCAGCCAACCCAAAAGACCGGCCTTGATCATGACGCCGCTCAACACGGCACTGGCCGGCACCGGCGCAACAGGATGGGCCAAGGGGAGCCAGACATGGAGGGGCAAGGCCCCAGCCTTGATGGCAAAGCCCAAGAAAAACAACAGTACGCTCACGCTTGCCGGCCTGCTGTTGGCCATGGTGCTGAG
>JBFFNX010000037.1:0-17670 GCA_041562995.1 Desulfurivibrionaceae bacterium | reverse complement strand
ATGGTGCTCTGCTTCTGGCCCTGGACAAGGTGTATGACCCGCTCAGTGGCCGGCCCGATGAGGCGCTTACCGAGGTCTATATCCCCAACGACTTTGTCAGGGAGGGGTGCGCCCGCCACCCCCGTCTCTTTTATGGGGCCAGTGTCAATCCCTATCGTCCGGACTGGCAGGAAGAGCTTCGGCAGGCCGCGGCTGACAAGGCCTTGCTCATCAAGTGGCTGCCTGCCATCCAGCATATCGATCCCTCAGATCCGCTCATCATACCCTTTTACCGGATGCTGAAAGAGTTGGATTTACCACTCCTGGTGCACACCGGAGCGGAACGTTCCTTTTCCGGCTCCCATGATATGCTTGGCGATCCCTGCCTGCTCAGGCTGGCTCTCGAGGAAGGGGTGACGGTTATTGCGGCCCATATGGCCACCACCGGCAACAAGGATGGCGACCAGTATATCGACAGATTGCTGCCCATGCTCAGCCACTATGACAATCTCTATACCGATATCTCAAGCCTTACCCAGCTCAATAAGGTGTTCTACCTCTCCAAAGTGCTGAGCCGTCCGGATCTGTTTAAGAAGTTTCTCTTTGGCAGCGATTTCCCCCTGACCAACTCGGGGCTCGGGCCGTTCAGATTGGTATCGCCCTGGTACTTTGTGCCGCGTCTGTCCATGAAAAAGGCCTATGCCTTGAGTCGGGTGGCAAACGTCTGGGACCGCGATCTGCTCTTGAAAAAGGCCCTGGGCTTTCCGGCCGATTGCTTTTCCCGCTCGGCTGAGCTGCTGCTGGACAAGGCGGAGTGATAAAGAAAGCGGAGTGATAAAGAAAATGGGGGAGATCGTGAAAAAGGGGTCATTGATATTGGTCAATATAATACGCGGCCCCTTTTTTTTGCCAGAACTCGACAGGTACGGTGCATGAAAAATCTCTTTCCCTTTTTAGTTTTTGGCCTGTTGTTTTACGGGACGCCTTTGTTGGCAGGGGAGGCGGATATCATCAAGGTTGACGTTAAGAAAAACCACAACGATTCTTTTGAGTTCAGGGTGACTGTCTTTCATGAAGATAGCGGCTGGGACCATTATGCCAACAAATGGGAAGTGATTGGCGGAAAAGACGTTGTTTACGGCACCAGAACGCTGCACCACCCCCATGTTGGCGAACAACCCTTTACCCGCAGTCTCTCTGGGGTGGCAATCCCCGAGTCAGTGCGGAGTGTCACCATACGTGGCCATGACTCAGTTCATAGATATGGTGGCAAGGTGATTACCGTGGAATTGCCTTAAGGGAAAGGCCGGCTGCAAAATTTCACCGACCTGGTGAGACCATACCCCTTAAGCTATCGCAAAAGGCCTCTGTACTCAACACGTACCGCGGCCTTCTGGTTGGTATTTTAGCTTTTATAGCCATGAAGTGGTATAGGCCTACTGAAAATGCCTTTTCAATTCCTCTAATTTTAAAAAAGATAAACTATGAATGACAATGATTTCGCCAGCCTGCCTCTTTCCAAGGAGATGCTCCATAACCTCAATGAACTTGGCTTTAAGGCAATGACGCCTGTTCAGGCTGAAAGTCTCCCGTATATTTTAGACAATTGTGATGTTATTGCCCAGGCCAAGACCGGGAGTGGCAAAACAGCAGCATTCGGCATTGGGGTACTGCACAAACTTTATGTCAAAAAATTTAGAGTTCAATCGCTTATTCTCTGCCCCACCCGAGAACTGGCGGATCAAGTGGCCAAGGAATTACGCCGTTTAGCGCGGGCGACCCATAATGTTAAAATACTGACCCTTTGCGGTGGCGCGGCTTTTGGTCCGCAATACGGCTCATTACTGCATGGGGCCCATATAATTGTCGGCACCCCCGGGCGGGTGTTACAGCATCTGGATAAAAAACATCTTTCTTTACAAGATCTAGACACATTGGTCCTTGATGAAGCTGATCGGATGCTCGATATGGGATTTATTGACGAAATCGACAGAATTATTGCCCATGCCCCTGCAAATCGGCAAACTTTGCTTTTTTCCGCGACCTATCCGGAAAAGATCATGGATTTAAGTTCCGCCATTCAAAAGAACGCCGTTAATATTCAAACCAGTGGCGAAAAAGCGAACAAGATCACCGAATACTTCTACGAAGTGGCCAACAATAATAAGATTTCGCTGCTTGTTAAGGCCATTGCCCATCACAAACCCCAAAATATCCTGGTTTTTTGCAATACAAAAGTAGAAACACAGGAGGTTGCTGATAATCTATCTGCTGCCGGGATTGATGCGCTGGCTATTCATGGGGACCTGGAACAGTATCAACGAACCGATGTGCTTGTGCGATTTTCTAACAAAAGTTGTTCCGTGCTGGTGGCAACCGATGTGGCGGCTCGAGGCCTTGATATCAAAGAGCTTGAAATGGTGGTCAATTACGACATCCCCCAGGATGAAGCGACCTATACCCACCGTATTGGCAGGACAGGACGGGCGGGTAAGGAGGGCATGGCCGTTACCCTCTTTACCACCCGGCAAGCATCCGTCATGGAAGCCTATCGCAATGAAACGCGCCGCTTTGATGATATTGACACCCTGAGCGCCATTGAAGATTTCAGCCTGACCCCACCCAATGTCACCCTTGTTTTAGAAGGGGGGAAAAAGGACAAAATGCGTCCTGGTGATATTCTCGGTGCCCTCACCGGGGAAGGCGGTATTGAAGGTAAATATGTTGGTAAAATAGATATCAATGATCGGCAAAGCTATGTTGCCATTGAGCGGAGTATGGTGGACAAAGCGTATTCGTACCTGAAAAAAGGCAAGATTAA
The DNA here is from genome assembly GCA_041562995.1 of Desulfurivibrionaceae bacterium. GTDB lineage: Bacteria > Desulfobacterota > Desulfobulbia > Desulfobulbales > SURF-16 > BM506. Next base: position 14,870 of record JBFFNX010000037.1, on the reverse strand, counting down.
GGGTCGGACATTTCCCGTCTGGCTCTTTGAGGAACCGAATGCCGCTGATGCGGACAAGAAAAAAGGGGGCAAGTCCTCCAATCGGCAATATTAAGGCGAGGTATCAGATATTTCACTTTCAGTTTTCCCCACCGACTTGATACAATATTTTGATGGTCGGTTGTCTCAGCTCATGTACTGACAACAGACCAGCGGCACATTCAGAAGGGAGTGTATTCAGCAACATTTACCCCTAACCTTATCCAAGGAGAATACCCATGTCTGACAAGAGTGTTTACAAAATCATCGAAATGGTTGGATCAAGCCCTGTTTCATGGGAAGAAGCTACCCAAAATGCGGTGAAGTCCGCCAAACTGAGTCTGCGTGACCTGCGCATTGCCGAAGTTGTTACCCTGGATATGAAGATTGGTGACAATGGCACAAGTCCTATCTTTCGGGCCCGGGTGAAACTCTCTTTCAAGCTCGTTTCCGATTGAGCCGCATTTCTCCTCAACATCTTCCCGACACGTAGGAGGATGAACGCCAAAGGGGTTAAGTCCGCTCGTGCTTTCTGCCGGTTGTTTGGGGCGTGATAGGGCTCGGACCCCTTTGGGAGAGAGGATTGTGCCAGGGAAGGGATTAGTGCCGGGGGGTGCTGTTGATAAAAACGGCTAGCCCCTGCACCTTCTCCGCACAGGCCGTGCGAATTTTTTCTGCCGGAATCCGAAAACGTTTTAGCAAATAGCTCTTCAAACCGGCATCAGTCACCTGTTTGTTAAGGGCTTGTTCCATGCAGGAAAGCCACATATCTCTCTCGGCAACACCTATCTCGAGGTGGGCATGGATGTCGGTGAGATTCACGGCCCCGTATTTTTCCAGGTAGAGAGATGGACCACCGAGCCAACCGCTCAGGAAAAGGGCAAGGTTCTCCCGGGTCTGCTCCAAATTCTGCGGGTGCATAGCCCGAATCTTCCGCGCCTCTGGGATTTCGGCCATTATGTCATAGAAACAGGTAGCCAAGGCCCTCAGCCCTTCAAGCCCACCCAACATCTGAAAGGCTTCTTGCCCATATTTTGCCTTTCCTTCCATGTCTTCCCCTTGCTGGCTTTTTCACTGTTATTGCCGCGTTTCTAAGAAGAATAAAATACAAGAATTTGCTAAGAATAAAAGAGGTAAAGTCCGCTTTTGGCTTTTCGTGCTTGTTGGGGTAAGATTCATGTCCAGACCCTTACGCCCGGAGTTTCGAGGGCCGTGGTATCATGTTATGAAGTGGGGATGGGGCAGAGAGGCTATTTTTTGGTGGGAAGAGTATCAGGCCATCAGCAGATATAGGGCGTTAACTTACTACAGGTTACATATTTTGAGAGAGTGGATGCGAATTCAGGCCCAAAAATGGATAGTACTTCCATGGAATTGAGCGAACTTGGATTGGACCGCTGGTTTATCGACCAGGCCAGTGAACTATGTCAACCTGAACAGCGACGAGCGCGGGTAACGGTGGTTGATCGCGGCTGGTATATCGTCAGGAATGAGGATGGGGAAGTACCCGCCCGGGCAACAGGTAGATTTCTGCACTCCACCCAATCGACGAGCGATATGCCGTGCGTCGGTGATTGGGTCTGCGTCCATTATGACTCTGCAGATTCGGCAAGTATCCATATGGTTCTGCCCAGAAAATCGTTTCTGCGCCGGAAATCTGCCGGCAAGACCATTGAGTTTCAGATGATCGCCGCCAATATTGACGTCGCCTTCATTGTCCAAGCCTGTCATTACGATTTTAATGTGGCCCGATTGGAACGCTATCTGGTGATGGCCAGCGAAGGTCATGTTGAACCCGTGCTCGTTCTGACCAAGACCGATTTGGTCAGCGCAGAGGAATTGGCTCACCTCATCGCCGAAATTCGGCGGGGCGGGATCAACACCAAAATTATCGCGCTCAGCAATGTAAGCGGAGCTGGTTTAGACCAGGTCAAAGAGCTTATGGGCCGCGGCAAAACATACTGTCTCCTTGGCTCCTCAGGAGTTGGTAAAACCACGCTGATTAACCAACTTACCGGCCAGGATACCTTGAGAACAAGGGCAGTAAGTGATTCTGGAGAGGGACGCCACACGACAGTACGTCGCCAACTTATTGTTCTTGAGCAGGGCGCCATGATCATCGATACGCCAGGAATGCGAGAGATCGGTATTTTTGCCGCGAGCGAAGGAATGGATGACAGCTTTGATGATATTCTCGAGTTAGCACTCCATTGCCGCTTCAACAATTGCAGCCACACCAATGAACCTGGCTGTGCGGTTTTGCAGGCAATAAAGGGCGGTGAATTGCAGCCGGAACGCTATGGGAACTATGTGAAGCTCAAGAAGGAGTCAGAGGCGAATGAGATCTCCTATGCCGAGAAGCGGAAAAAAGACAAAACAGTGGGGAAAGTTGGCAAACCTGCCCTGAAACATAAGGGTAGGTATAAATAACAAGGGTAAAGGCTCCCTTCTCTCCTCCGCCCAATAAAAAAAAGTTCATCACGGATTACCGTGGGAAGTTCTGTTCTCTGTATTTATTTTCTTATTGCGAATGTTGTTTTGTGCATTTTTGCTTGCCCAAAAACGAACCAAAAAAGGCACCCCGAACAGCCCTGGCCTTCGGCATCACTCGCCTTCCGCTAATCAAGGCTGCATTGCAGAAACTCGCTTCGCTCAGACATGCTGCAATGCTCTTCGCCTTGCCCAGCTCCCTGCTCGCTCAGGTCAGGATGGGGAAAATCAAAATCAAAACCCTTAAACCCAAAGATTCCACGGTAATCCGTGATGAACCTAAAAAAACCCCGGTAACGTATAAGAGTTACCGGGGGTTTTTTTTATTGGTTGCAACAGTCTGTTACATATTACATTTGTGAGATGTCCCAGGAGAAGCTGCCCATGAGTAAATTTGGGATTGACTCATCTGCACGTTGAAGAGGTAATTTGTCGGCCTCGGGAACTGCCACGATGGTCGGATCGTCCAAGGTCTCCAGAGCAATCCTGAAGAACGTGCCATCATGGTTTGCGGTGCTATAAAAAGAGGTCATAGCAATATTGACAGCTGAGGTGTGGGCCTGTGACTTATAACTTGGGTCAGCTGAATCGGCCACTACGATGTTCTTGATAAATTGATGGTGACGGTATTGATCACCGCCATAAAGGTTGCATTATGATTGGTGATAATTGCCCTGTCAATGGGGGCAAAGTGGGGGCAAAAAAAGAGGGTCTTTTTTTGTTTCTTACAGAGGTAGAAACTACAAAGACCCTTTCCGAAGGAGGGATTCCAGCCTTAAGGGCCGGAATGGAAGATACAAGGTGGGAGCCGTTTCCCATAATCCCGCACCCGCGCAACGGGACGAGATCATCGACGACCTTTCTGGCGGGGCAACTCCATCTCCTGCAACACGCAATCATTTATGATGATGGCTTGGAGTAGGTTGGCGTCGAGGTGGTTACAGTAAAATTCCACCGCTTCAATTTCGACCGGAAGATCTACAGCGAGGGTAATACCGCACTCGTTGAGCACATAGTCGAATTGCACGCCGTAAACAACGGTAGTGGCGTCCACCGTGATCGTGTTTGGCTGTGTTGATGTGGCCGTGATGGTGCCTGTAACAGTCACAGCACAGGCATTTTGCACGGAAATAAAACTCATGATAGTTGCCGCAAGTACTAAGAGTCCTTTGCCTAATTTTTTCATGACGACCCTCTTTGGTTTGTGTGTTGCGGGCTGCTCATAATGCCCATGTAAGCAGTCCCCATTTCACTGTTGCCCCGGTAAAACGAGGCACCAGCCCCCATTACGCTCTATTGTCTGTCACCATACATCTGCACCTCCTCGTGGAATCGGGTAATTCCTTGCCAATGGCCCCTGCCTGCATAAATTAATCCTTCATGCTACTTCAACGCGCGCGGGGCAAAAAAGGTTCCATGCAGAGAACTAAAATGAGGTCAAAAGGGGGACAAAAAAAGAGGGTCTTTTTTGTTTCTTAAAGAGGTAGAAACTACAAAGACCCTCTGCGAAGGAGGGATTCCAGCCTTAAGGGCAGGAATGGTCCATACAAGGTGGGAGCCGTTTCCTTGGCTATCAAAAGTCGATGGTTTCACCATCGACCGTTATGCTGGAGGCTTTGAGTACGGTTTCGCCATTGCGACATTCAAAAAGATCCGCGTCAAAGGAAACAACATCATCAACTTCATTGAGGTCAATATTGTACCAATTGGCCAGATATTTGATTCGCACGCCGTAAACATCGACCAGCTGACCGTCTGCCTCCATTACTATGACCATGTTTGGCTGTGTGAAAATTTTCGAGATGGTGCCTGTAACAGTCACTGCACAGGCATTTTGTACGGAAATAAAACTCATGATAGTGGCCGCAAGTATCAAGAGTCCTTCGCCTGATATTTTCATGACGACCCTCTTTTGTTTGTGTGTTTCGGGCCCCCTGTAAGAATTTCCCATTACACTGGTGTCCCGGTAACCCGAGGCATCAGCACCCCATACGCTCTATTTTCTGTCACCATAAAATTTCACCTCCTCGCCTGATCTGGTAATTCCATGACCAATGGCCCTACCTGCATGCATTAATCCTTCATATTGATTAAACGCATACGGGGTAAAATCGGTTTCGTTCATGGAAAAAACAACCTTCCGTTTCCATTGTTGTCGATCAGACTTATATTTCTAAATGGGGTTTTTTATATTTTATGAAATTTTTGCAGGGAGGTGGGCCATGACCGAGATCGGCAAAACAAAAATCCAGGGCCAGTCAATCAAGGCAATGCAGGGAAAAGGGGGCAAGGGGTTGGCTGCCAAGGAAAAGGGTGGCCACGACGCGGGGCAAGCCGTGGATGGTGATGTGAAACTTGCCATGAAGGCGAAATTGGTTGAATTTCTGCTGGTGGTCAAAAGCGAGGCCAAGAATAATTTTGCAACCCAGATCGGTGTCGAGAAACAGAGAGCTGGTGAGGGCCTTGATCTTGAGAAGCTTCAGTATAATGGCAAGCCGCTGACCGAACTGAGCCCCGAAGAGGCGCAGGTGCTGGTCGCCGATGACGGCTACTTCGGGGTCAGCAAGACCGCGGAGCGGATCGCTGCATTTGTCCTCTCCGGAGGCGGGGATAACCTCGAGCGCTTGCAGGCCGGCCGGGAAGGTGTTCAGAAAGGCTTTCAGGAGGCGGAAGAGGCCTGGGGCGGCAAGTTGCCGGAGATCAGTTATCAGACCTTGGATAAGGCCCTGGAAATGATTGATGCCAAGATCAAGGAGTTGGGTGGTTCGCTGGTCGACATCCAGGCCTAAGTGGTTTTTCAGGAGGCCCGGCCAGGATCACCAGCCATATTATCCCTGGTGGCCCGGTTTACCGGATAAAGGAGATGCCCAGGCGCAAAGCTTCGGTGCGATCCTGGTAGTGGAGCAGACTCTCGGCCAGGGCATTGACGTACTGGACATGCAGATAGACGGCCAGATTATCCGAGAGATACTGATGCACGGGGTAGGTGAGATCAACCTGAACAGAGCCGCCCTCTTTGGCCCATCGCACGGCCGTACTGGCCACCAGGCTATCGGCTTTGCCCACCTTGGCCTCCAGCTCAAAATAGCCACGGTAGTCGGCAAGGTCATCGTTAGTATCGCTGTTGTTGATGTAAATCCAGACCTTGGGAGCAATCATCAGCCCAAGATTGGAGCCCGAGTTGTAGAAGATCGCCAGCGGTTTAAGGTAAAGGATATTGGTGCTGCGTGACTTGTCTTCGTCCCGGCCGTTTGATTCGTGCTGCAGACCGCTGCGCAGAAATAAACCCTGCAGCCAGGCGGGACGCCCAGGCAGGTTGGTGGTCAGATGAAACAGCTCCGGTTTGTAACTGGTGTCCTTAAAGGGGGCCGAGGCTGATTTCAGATCCCAGAATGATGTCTGGGTGTAGCCGAAATTCAAGCCGTTAACCCAGGGGTGGTTGGTGGCCAAGGGTCCTTTGGGGTTGAAGAACCGGTAGCGAAAACTGAACTGGAACTTACTTTCCTCAGGGTTGGTGCCGACTATAAAATAGATGGGCTCATAGGGCGACATATTACCCAGGTAGGGCTGATAGAGCGTAAAAAGATCGTCAAGATTGAGATATTGCTCGGCGGTCGGCACAGGGTCGTCAGCGCGGGCGCAGTCTGCCCGGAAGAGGAGCAGTCCCCATGCGGCCAGAACCATGACAGTTGCGAACCGAAAAAATTGCAGACACCCCCTAAAGGGGGGTATGGGGGAGGGGAGAAGAATGGATTTTTTCATGTGGCAGATATCGTCATAATAACGGCTGGTAATTTGCCAGTTCGCCGCTCTTAACTTAGGCCCTCTTAACTAAACTGACGATAAATAACAGCACAATAGCGCCTACAGTTGCGGTAATTAAAGCTCCTATTAAGCCGCCGGCTGCTATCCCAAAAAAGTTGAATAAATATCCACCGATTAGGGCACCAACAATTCCCACCACAATGTTTCCTATGATGCCGAACCCTTTTCCTTTCATAATGTTGCCAGCCAGCCAGCCGGCGAGTGCGCCAATTGCCAAAAATATTATCAAGCTGTTTGCGTCCATAATGGCTCCCCTTTTATTTTTTATTATAAAGAAATAAACCAACAACAAAACTGACAGCGCCAGCAATGTAGAGAGTCATGACCTTGTCTGTGTCTGAACCGGTAAGGGTTTGAGTTATTTGTGAGCCAACGGAGCCTGATAATTGATACCCCCAAAACGCCAGACCAATGCCTAGAACCAAGAGGGAGATACCAATAATTTTTGTTAGCGATGTAGAATTCCTTGCCATGTTAACCCCTGTCGTGTGCTGGAATGATTTTTGCCAATACAGCCCCATTTCGTGATGCGAGGCTGCTACGGGTTCTACTCTTGGTGTTTCGCTTCATATTAGCACTGCCTGCGTCTACCTCGGCCAAGATCAAGCGCTTGGTAAGGGGTGAGGCTAGAAAAAGATCACGGCCAAACGTATTGCCTAAATCAGATATCCGTAATGTGGGTGTTTCACGCACCAAGAGGGTACGCGTGTTGCGGGGGGCAGCGAGATTACGGAGTATGTCACCGCTATAAACCAATCAAGTATCGTCAATTGCAAAAACATACGCAAACGTTTTTGATCAAACTTCACGGCAGGGGCCGGGGCAGAAAAGGGGGGCAGGTCCGCTCTTGGCCTTTCCGGCATGTTGGGGTAACATTCCTTTAATAGTGAGCAAAAGTCAAGAGCGGACTTGGGCCCTTTGGCCCTTAACAAGCAGACCTTTACGCAAAAAAAGTGGGCATTAAAATGATTAAAAAAACGATTCTGAGTCTTGCCGTTTTAGGGATGATATTTTCACTTTCAGGCGCCAACCTGATGGCACAGGAAAACAATTCCCGGCCAGGAACCGGCCAGCAGGAAAAGCAATCGCCATTCTTGATCACCGGTGGCCTTCCCCATCTAACCAAAGTGCTGATGCACCAGTGGGACACTGCGGCATTGAACCTCAGTGAGGAACAAAAGACCAAATTGCTTGTGGTCAGGAAGGAGACTCTTGCCGGGATCCAGAATCTTGGCCCGCAAATTACGCCGCTTGAGAAAGAGGTGACAGCGGCCATCTTTAATGGAAAAACGCCGGACGAGCTGCACTCCCTTGTTCATGCCATAGCACTATTGAAGGCTCAGGCAACTATGCTCCATCTTAAATGCATCTACGACACAGGCAAGATTTTAGATCCACAGCAACTTGATATTCTCATGAACCGCTAACAATATAAGACAAGATGGAGGGCAGACGTGACCATGGAATACCACTCTGAATTTCTGGAACGGATAGAAAGGACGCCAGCCTCGGTGAGTTATCGATTCAAAACGCCCCAGGGTTTCCACTTCACTGCCGGTCAATATATGCTGGTGGATCTTGGCGACGAACTCATCCATCCGTTATCGCTCAGTGACTGCCCGGAAGAAACCAGTTTTGTGGAGTTTACCAAACGGATGACCGGCAGCCCCTTCTGTCGTCGCCTGGAATCCCTTGAAAAGGGAGAAATTATCATCGTCAAAGGCCCGGCGGGGAATTTTTACGTTGAGGAGTCAGATGCCGCCCTTGTCCTGATCGCTGGCGGTATCGGCATCACGCCGATCAGGAGTATCCTGAAAAGCCTCGAAAAAAAGAGAGGGACTCTCGACAGGGTCATCCTGTTTTACGGAAATATGAACAGGGACGATATAGCCTTTAGGGACGAACTGGAAAATCTAAAGCTTGCCAATTACCGTATGGTCCATGTCCTGGCGGACACCACAGGTATGGCAAACGCCTACCAGGGATTCATAAACGCCGATATTCTCGCCAAAGAAGTTCCTGAAAGCACGGCGGCACACTATATGATCTCTGGGCCGCCGGTCATGGTTGAGGCGATTAAGAAAGCCTTGGCCACCATCAGTGTTGCGGAAGACCGGATACGCACCGATGTGTTTATTGGTTATGATTGAAGGGGAGCGCCGCACCCGTATAAGACCTGGAAGGCCTCTGGCTGCCTGTGGATCGGCTGCTGTTCACCGTGCTGTGCAGGCCTCGGCCAGCATGATTACGAGCCCTGCGTGCCAGGGCTTCCGGAAGGGTTGCAATCCCCTTGCCGGGAAGCATCGGCAATCTTCTTGGCCTCCTGCATGGCGCGGATATATACCTCGCATTTCTCACATTTATCGAGGTCTTTGCACATGGAGCTTGCCCATTGCCAACAGGGGGCCGAGCGATCGATATACGCCGAGCAATTTTCCCTTTTTTCCTCAGGACACTTGGTAATTTCCCAGCACGGCGTGAGTTCCAGAAGCATCTTGATGCCGGGGATACTGATCCCTTTGTCATGGATCAGGGCGCGCAGACAGCGAATCCACTCAATATCATCGTTGGAATAGTAGCGTTTGCTCTTTTGACGAGCTGGTTTGACCAACCCCTCCTCTTCGTAAATACGCAGGGTGCGAGCATGCACGGAAAGCAGCTTGGCTGCGACGCTGATGGGATAGATAGGCTCGCTGTTATCAACAGTCATCTGATACCTCTTATTGCCGCATAATCGTGTATTCGGTGGAAGCAGAACAATCCCCAGCAAACACCTTTTACTGATGTTACGTCATTGCGGAATCTCATTCAACCCCTTCTCACATTTGCCAACAACCCGGGTGGATTACCCCGCCCCAGATCTTTCTCATAGTATAGCTGGAGGAACCCTTGCATACCGCTCTGTCTGAAGACTAGTCCAGCCCGCGCAGGGCTCGTAATACCTCAGGTGCTTCTTCCTCCTCGGCCAGGATGATATGGCATGTTTCACAATCTCCGGAGATTGTCTCTCCGGCACTGGTGGAATGGGAATCATCATGACAGCGAAAACAGCCGGAGTCAGCACGGTGACCAAGAAAACTTCTGTAGGTATTCCAGACAATTTTCATCTCAGGAAAGACATTTTCCACATAGGCGTTTTGTACCCCGGCAATGGCCGTATCCAGCAACGCCATATTGTTATTGACCAGATCCGGATATTGACTGCGGTACCAGGCGCGAAGTTCAGTGGCGATATTATTTTTCGCCTCTTCATGGCTCCGATACTCCTGGGTGATCAAGCGCAGGCCATTCTTCTTAATGAATGGCAGGGAGACGGGAATCAGCCCCTGGGCGAGTTTTTGATCCAGGGCCTCATTGGCCGAAAGGTAAATATGGGTCGGCCGATTATGACAGTCGACACAATCCATCAGCCGAACCCCTTGTTCATGGGCGCTGGCTGCATCGGCAACCGCCGTGGATTGTTGATCGCCATCTTTAGTAAACACGACCTGGGTGCCATCTGGTCTGGTCAGAGAAATCTCGACAATATTCTCCCGGCCTCGATCTGTATGCCGATAGGTAATTTTATTTTCCGGGGCAACATGCCAATGGATGCCGTGGGCTTCACTGCCGCGGTATCCGCCGGAGCCGACCTTCATCAACAGAACGGTCTGCACATGGCTGTTCTTCTCATCCGGCAGAAACTTATCTTTAATATAGAGGTTCTCGCCGTGGAAAAGTTCAGGACGATGACATTGTTCGCAGGTTTCCCTGGCCGGGCGCAGACCATGCACCGGCGTTTCAATGGGCCGGCTAAAGGTGTTGAAGGCCACGGCAAAGAGCTGCCTGCTGCCCGACATCTTCGACTTCACAAACCACTGGGCACCTGGGCCGATATGACATTCCACACAGCGCACCCGGGAATGGGGCGAGTTCTTGTAGGTTGTGAACTCCGGCTCCATGACCGTATGGCAGAATTGGCCACAAAAGGAAATAGACTCCGTGTAGTGGTAACCGGTGTAGGAAACAAGAGAGACAATAAAAATATTTAACAGGGTTAAGGCGGTGGCCAAAAAGATGAACTTGCGAATTCTCGCAAAACCGACCGGCCCGGATAACTGCCCCTTGAGGTATTCGAAGGTAAACAGGCCGACCTCTTCTTTCCCCTTAAAGAAAAAGAGGCCTAAAAAGACCATAACCAGGCCTATGATAAAGAGGGGGCCCAGCACCATGTAAATAACAAAGCCGAAATAGGGGTTTTCGACAATTCCCTGGAGATCGAGGATTGCTGACACCATGAGCACCGGGAAAATCACGGTGGTCATAATGGCGCCAATCAGCGAAACCTTGCTTCGGCAAATGCCCAGAACAAAGGTCTTGATGATGTCGGTGAATTTTACCACAACTGCAGCCCCCTTTTCGTAAGGATATGTATCAGCCTGGTTTACAATTCGGGAAATTGGACTTTACAGAATTAAGGGTATTTTTTTTCTCGGGAAAGAACAACGTATTTTTAAGAAGTTAGATTGCAAATTTAAATTGTAAAGATTGCGGTCTTTTGCCCTTGCAGAATGAGCGGAAACCACAGCTTCCCCTTAACCGGAAACTACGCATTACGAGACGCCTTCGACAGGCACGAGGAGGGCAGATGATTACAATGGCCAGTGGAAGGACAGATCATACATTCATGAGGAATTTCCGCATCATCCGTGCCAGCAGCCATTTTTTTCTGGGAACAGTCGAAGATAATCTCCATCTCTTCCCGGTCTAAGGTTTCGGTCTGCAGAAGAATTTCAGCCAGATGGCGAAGGAAGGCGCGACTGTTTTTTAATATATTAGAGGCCTCATGATAGCATTCGGTTACGAGGGAGCGCACAGCCAGATCAATCTGCTGAGCGGTATTCTCGCTGAAAACCAGTTGACTGGCCGAACCAGCCAAGAACCCCGCATCCATCTTGGAGTAGGCCAAGGGGCCGAGCTGCTCATCCATACCCCACAGGCATACCATCTTGGTGGCTATTTCGGTGGCCAAACCAAGGTCACCCTCTGCGCCGGTTGTCTGCTGGTTAAGGCCGATTTCCTCTGCTGCCCTACCTCCCATCAAAATAGTAATGCGATTGCGCAGAAACTCCTTTTCATAGGCGTGGCGATCCGCCAACTGCTGCTGCTGGGTGTGGCCCATGGATTTGCCGCGCGGCACAATGGTGATTTTTTCAATGGGGTCGGCATTGGGTAAACAGCGGGCAACAATGGCGTGACCGGCCTCATGGAAGGCCATGGTCCGCCGATCAGCTTCACTAATCACCATGCCCTTGCGCTCAACGCCGATGAGGATCCGATCCTTGGCCTCGATTAAGTCCCTCTCGTCAATGGCCTCTTTATTGGCCCGCGAGGCGATCAAGGCCGCCTCATTGACCAGATTGGCAAGCTCGGCGCCGGTAAAGCCCGGCGTATTCTGGGCAATAGAAGCCAAATCAACCTCAGGGGAAAAATGCATTGTCGAGGTATGGACCTCCAAAATCTTCAGCCTGCCCTTAACGTCAGGGGGTAAAATGGTAACCAGCCGATCAAAACGGCCCGGTCTGAGCAAGGCCGGATCGAGGATATCGGGGCGATTGGTGGCTGCTAAGACAATAATGGTATCATCCCGCCCAAAGCCATCCATATTGACCAGCAAGGCATTTAAGGTTTGGCTTCGCTCATCTTGGCCACCCATGCCGCCAGTACCGCTGCGCGAGGCGCCAACCGCATCAATTTCATCAATGAAAACGATGCATGGTTTGTGCTTCTTGGCCTCCTTAAACAGGTCCCTCACCCGGGAAGCACCAACCCCGACAAACATTTCAACAAAATCAGAACCGCTGAAGCTGTAAAACGGCACCTTGGCCTCACCGGCGATTGCCCTGGCCAGCAAGGTCTTGCCGGTGCCAGGCGGGCCCTGCAATAAAATTCCCTTGGGCATATTAGCGCCCAGCCGCCTGAACGGAGCCGGGTCTTTGAGAAAACTGACAATCTCCCGCAACTCTTCCTTGGCCTCCGGAATGCCGGCAACATCATTAAAGGTGACAGGCGAGGCCTCGGTAGAAAATGTAACCATCTTGTCTTTGGCAAAATCAGTGGCATGCTCCTCTTCCGAACGTGGCTGGTTACTAACCACAAAGATAAGAATAATAATGAGAAGGACACCTAGGGGCAGGCTAATGGGAAGTAACTGAATAAGAGGAAACTGATCTCTTTCCTCTGTGGAAATGATCACCCTTTTTTCCACGAGAAGCGGCATTAAGCCACTGATATCCGGTGAAAAGGTCTGAAAAGTTCGGTCATGATTATCGGTTAAGGTGACCCAACCCCCCTTTAACAGAACCTTGGTGACCTTATCATCCTTCAGGTGCTCAAGAAACTGGCTATATTCGATGGGAGGGTTGGAATGTTCAAGCTTCCAGACATAGGCGACAACACTCCCTGTGAGGGCAAAAAAGATAACGAGATAGGCGGCATAATAAAAGTATCTCCTCCTCATGAGCAGTCTCCGGAATGATTGGTCGTTGAGTGGCAACGGTAAAAGGTTTCACGCTCTACCAACAACTGTATCATATCAAAGGAACTATATTTCTAAAAGCGAGGCGTACTTGTATTTTCAAGCTCCAAGAAAGAAAGACCTTGCATGCAAAACAGGCTTCAATCCTAAAGCAGGATTGAAGCCTGTTGACGTCCCGTGCATGCAGAAAGCCAGTGATTGATGAAACGAAACAGTCCCTTGTTCTGCCTGATACTGCCGGGCAAAGCACTGACCGCTTCATGATCTTGATATCATGGATGTCTGACTAAAAAGCTTATAAACCAAAGACAGCTTTAAACCAGGCAATTGCGAATGATACCGGACCACCGCTTGCAATCATACCACTGACAAAGCATGAAACAGACCACAAGCCGATAAGTGCACCACCTCCGACTCCTACAGTAGTGATGGCTGCAGTTAAAGCTTTTGACTGTTCTGCACCTTTTGAAACTGTACCTGCGCGGTTTCTCACCCTTGTCTCATTCATCGCTCACGCCTCCACCGATTGGGATTAGTCGGGAAAATGTTGTAAAAACCCTTTTTACAACTTCCTATTCTTACCCTAGGGACGAAAGAGCAAAAAAGCAAGTGAAAAAATACGTATTTTCAAGTAGTTACATGTAAACTACAGGTATCAGGAAAAGGCGAAACAGATAGTGGTCGAATTATGGGAAACAGTTTCTCCCATCTTGTTTACAACCCTGATTGTAAGGATTAGCGCCAAATTGCCAGAAAAGGCCGGAGGGCCAGGAAATTAAAAACTGCAACCCCGCTGAGCCGACCAGTGTAAGGCGTGGAGCTGAACAGGCGGCCTATGCTCAGCCAGGGTCTGGCCACGGCACGGAGTTTTAAAAACCATTCTTGCCAGAATGCAACACCCCGCTAAAAGCGAATATAGAGCTTCCGTATCATCAAAATTGTGACTATGTAATAATGGTCATCACGAAAATGAGCATGAGAGGATATGCCAATTAGATTCATCCACACCGCTGACATCCATCTGGGTAAAACCTACCGCAACTCTTTGGGGGAAGCGGAACGCTACCAAGATTTTTTTCGCTGCCTGGCGGCTATTGTCGGAGATGCCGTCCGCGCGTCGGTTGACTTTGTCCTGATCGGCGGAGATCTCTTTCACACCGGCCAAATCCTGCCCAAGACCTTTGCCAAAACCATCGAAATCCTCCAGCCCCTGAAAGAAGCGGGCATCCCGTGTATTGCCATCGAAGGCAATCATGATTGGATCCACCGGCGCCACAATATCTCCTGGATGGAAGCCCTTTCCGAAATGGGCTATATCCGCCTGCTGCGGCCAGCCCGGGATGATGCGGGCGGCTATTGTTTTGAGCCCTTCAATGACGAGACCGGTAGGGGCGGCCATATCGACATCGGCGGCCTGCACATATACGGTCTCGGTTATATCGGCGCCCAGGCGGGCAGTCATGTGGAGCGCATCTGCGAGGCGGTGAGCACCAACAATAATCTCCTGCTCATCCATGTCGGGATCTGGAAGTACTCGCCGGTGGAGATCGGCAATATGAAGATCGAAGAGGCCCATCCCCTGGCCGCCAAATTCGGCTACGTCGCCCTTGGCCACGGCCACAAACCATACATCATCGAAACCCCGGATGGCAGGCCCTACGCATACAACCCCGGGGCCCCGGAACGGGTCAACTTCGGTGAGGAAAAGTATGATAAGGGTTATTATTTTGTGACTGTCGACGAGGGCGGCTTTTCCCAGGAGTTCCGGTGCACCGATCCCCGCCCCATGCTGGTTGAGGTCATCAATCTCGACGGGGCAGGAGATGCCGATGCCGCCCTTTTCCGTTTCCGTGAACAGGTATCGGCAAAACTGGCAGGCCTCAGCGCTGGGCGGGCGCCTTTGTTGGAATTGAAACTGGCCGGTCGGGTCGGCTTCCATCCCTTTGAGCTGGGCCGCGAACGGTTGCGGCTGGCCATTGCTGAGTTTGGTGCGCCCTTGCATGTCGAGATAAAAAATCAT
>JBFFNX010000036.1:0-17972 GCA_041562995.1 Desulfurivibrionaceae bacterium | reverse complement strand
TCCAGACTGGTATTTTGACGTGGTCCAACACCCGGCCCGGGAAAAACCTATGGGTGTACAAAATTGGCTTTTTGCGGTAAAAAGACGCTTCCCGGACCTCAAATTCGGCTATTTCAACCCTGCTTTACGTTAATTATTGGTCACTTCTGTCTATTTTGGCCATCAAGATAAGGTTTTCTCAGATGAAAAAGCGAATCATCACCCTGCAAGACTGTTTTAAGCAGTACACCTATGACCAGGACAAGGTTTGTTCACCGGAAGAAACCGTGGAACGCTTCAAGACCCGTCTCAAGGAACAGAAGCTCGATGTCCTCAAAGAGGTGAACCGTATCGATAACGGCCGCCTGGATATTCCTGTGTACTTCAGCGTCTGCGGCAAAGACGCCCTGGAAATCATCGGCAACAAAAAACAGATGGGCAAAGGCTCCACCCCGGAGCAGTCCCGGGCCTCGGCCTGCATGGAACTAGCTGAACGTTTCAGCTTCTTCTCCTTTATGAAGAACCCGGACAACTTCATCCATGACACCTATGCCGGGGTCAAGGCGGCGGGCCATCCGGTGTTACCCCTTGAGAGATGGCTGTCCTCGGTCCATGACGAGACCACCAGCGTTGAAACCCTTGAGAAACTGATTAAAGACATTCCCATCCAGTGGGTCTGGGCCAACAACCTCAGCAGGGAAGAAGAGACCCTGATGCCCTTTAGCTGGTTCTATGCCATTAACGAGTTTAACGGCCCCTCAGCCGGCAACACCTACGAAGAGGCGGTGAGCCAGGGCCTGGCCGAGATTGTCGAGCGCCATGTCTGTGCCGTGGTGAGCTTTGAAAAGAAAAACACCCCCAGCATTGATCCGGCCTCAATAAAGGACCCGGTGGCCCGCGAGCTCATCGATAAATTTACCCGTAACGGCATCCAGGTCTATCTCAATGATTTCACCTTAGATACCGGCATTCCAACGGTGGCTGCCCTCTGCATTGACCCCGCCACCTTTCCGAACACCAGCGAGATTGTCTATACGGCGGGCACCACCCCCAACCCGGAGAAGGCATTGATCCGCGCCCTCACTGAGGTGGCCCAGCTGGCCGGCGATTTCAACTCCGGCTCTAACTATGTGGCCTCCGGCCTGCCCAAGCCGCTGGCCATGGCTGAGGTGCCCTATATCACCAACCCTGGCCTGACCATTACCATTGATCAAATGGCAGATCTTGCTGATGACAATATGAAGGTTGAGCTGGAAAGCTGTATCGCCGCCTTACAGCGTCTCGATCTGGATGTCTTTGTGGTTGATGTGGCCCATCCCGGCCTCAAGATCCCGGCCATCTATACCATTATCCCGGGCTGCCATTTTCGGGAACGGTCGCGGATCAGCAATGTCGGTCTTTTTGCCGCCAAGCTGGTGAGCGAAGGCATTGATGACCCTGAGCTCTGCGCCGACCAGCTCCTGCATATGCAGGGGATCCTGCCGGATGCCTATTATCTCGAATTTTACCTGGCCAAAAATCTGATTAACCGTGGTCTTTTTGATCAGGCCCTGACCCACCTGGAAAGGGCCCTGACCTTAAACCCCGAGGAAGAAGACATCCCCTACATCTACTCATTTCTTGGTGACACCCTCAAAACCCTGGAGCGCTTTGACGAAGCCATTAGCGCCATCGAAAAAGGCCGCCAGTATGACGACGAGAGGCCCGATTTTCACAATATTCTCGGTGTCTGCTATTTCAAATTGGCCCGCTATGAGGAGGCCATCGAGCGTTTCCACCGCGCTGTCCATCTCCATCCCTCCTCGGCCATTGACTACGCCAATCTCGGGGTAAACTACCGTAAACTTGGTAATATCGAGGAGGCCGCTAAATTTTTTGAGCTGGCGCTCTCCCTCGACTCCACCATTGAATTTGCCGCCGCCCAGTTGGCGGAGATTCAGCCACAGATCGAGAGCGCATAAATAACCGCACACCGGCGCTTCTTGTCAGCCAGCCGCCTTACTGATGACAGGAAACTGTAAACCAAAAACGCAAGGAAGATATTATGGCCATTGTTGAAGCAATCTGTATCAGCCCCAAGAAGGGTATTGTTAAGAAGGCCGTTAGCCAGGCCGTCTTTGAAAAAGATTTCGGGATCATTGATGACGCCCATGCCGGTAAATGGCATCGCCAGGTGTCACTCTTGGCCGCCGAGAGTATCGCCAACGTCAAAAAGAAGCTGCCGACCCTAAAGGACGGCGCCTTTGCCGAGAACATCATCACCAAGGGCCTTGATATCACTACCATCAAGGTCGGTGACCAGTTGCAGATCGGTGCTGACATCATCCTGGAAATCACCCAGATCGGCAAAAAATGCCATAACGACGGCTGTGCCATCAAAAAGGCCACCGGTGACTGCATCATGCCGAAAGAAGGCCTCTTCGCCCAGGTCAACCAGGGCGGCACAGCCCAGGCCGGCGACACGATCTCCCTCATAAACTAGGTCTTTGCCTTTCTGGTGACGTGCTGACACTAGTACACCACCAGAACGGCTCATCCACCCCCTCGTCATCAGCAGGCCGACCATTACGAGGCGTCCCTGTTTCAGCAGAGCTTCACCATCCCCTCTTAGCCGTTCTAAAAAGTCTTAATCATTTCTTAATCTTCTTATAACTCCCTCCTCATATTCCCCGTATATTTTGACGGGAATTAAGCAAAAGTATACTTTAATTGTAATTAAGTAATGGGGTGCCCCCAGGGCATATCTTTCAAAACCGTTGGAGAACGGAGAAAAGGAGTTATTCAGATGATAAAAGTGATCTCTTCAGCAGCAATCATTACCGGTGTTTTATTGGCCTCTCATGTTCAGGCTGCCCCTCAGGATGTTGAGGCGCGACTTGAGGCCATTGAGAAGAAACTTGAAGGCACCAACGGCGGCAATTTCATCACCGCAGCCAAAGACAAAATTGAAGTCAAACTTTACGGTCAGGTGAACAAGGCCGTCATGCTTGCTGATGACGGCAACGATGACGATGTTTTCTTCGTCGACAACGATGCCTCCTCCACCCGCATTGGCATCAAGGCCAAAACTAAGAATAAGGGCGACCTCTCTGCCGGTGCCCAGTTTGAGGCAGAATACCAGACCAACGACTCAAACAAGGTTTCCATGACCGACACCACCGCCTCCAGCGACACGTTCGCCAAGCGCCAGATGAAGGTCTATGTCAAGCATAAGAAGGCTGGCAAGCTTACCCTCGGTCACGGCTCTACCTCTACAGACGGCATCACAGAGCAAGACCTCTCCGGTACCAGCCTGGCCGGCTACTCCCATATCAAAATCAGCGGTGCCGGTTTCAAGTTCTGGGATAACACCAACACCCCCGGCGATTCAGGCTCTTACTCCGGTACCGATGTTGGCGATGTTTTCGACCATCTCGATGGTGGCCGGAAGGACATGATACGCTACGACAGCCCTGAGCTTGTCGGCCTCACCCTCTCCGTCTCTTCAGCCGAAGAAAACTACAGCGATATCGCCCTTACCTATCACAAGAAACTTGATCTTATTGAGATCAAAGGTGGAGTCGGTTACGCCCATATAGGTCAGGACCGTGACGCTGATGAGTATCGCAACCGCATGAGCGGTTCCGCATCCGTACTCTTTAACTTCGGCCTCAATCTGACCGTTGCCGCAGGTACTGCCGAGTTTGATGATCTTACTCCCACCACCAGCCGTGACGACGCCTCTTTCAGCTACTTCAAGGCTGGTTATAAGTTTGATACTTTTTCCTTCGGTAGCACTGCCGTCTCAGTAGATTACGGCATCTTTGACGATTTTGATGCCGAGGGTGACGAGGGAACCGTGTACGGCTTCCAGCTTGTTCAGAAAGTAAAGGACATCAATACCGAATTCTATCTCGGCTTCCGTAACTTTGAGCTTGACCGTGACAGTGTGACCTATGCCAATGTTGACCTGGATGATATCCAGACCACCATGGCTGGTGCCCGCTTCAAGTTCTAAGAAGTATCTGTTTCTCTCTCCTGCCGGAGCACCCCCCTAGTTCCGGCTTTAAGGCGGTGTGGATTGTCCACGCCGCCTTTTTTTTTGTCTTTACTCTCCATGAAAATCTTCTGTTATAGTCTGGCCGATATCAAAAACTTGATGGCAGGCAGGGCATACAAAAAGCCATTTAACGAGGCCCTTCTCCCTCTTGAACATGGAGTGAAAACCATCCTCATAGCCACATGCGGGGCAGATCTTAAACTCATCCTTCATTGCCACATTTATAATTTCGTAATCCATACTTGCCTCCTTGCATTTCTCAATAGCCCCACCCTTTCTCTGAAAAGAGAGGCTCTTAGGTTCCACAAAAAAGAAAAGCTGCCCCTCATCATCTCTCTTTGCATCAAAAACAGCCAGAAAAGGAATCCGATTGTGGCCCTGGCAGGGCAATACCTTTGCCTTTAATTGACAGAAAATTAATTTGACCCCATGACACCAGAAAGTTGATACTCATAGTTCGCGACCCAACTCATCTTGCCCGGATAAATCTCTGGCAGATAAACCTCTCACCCACTTCCAATATGATAAGGAGAACGTCATGATGATGAAAAAACTTGTGAATATCATTACCGGTTTGACCGTCCTACTCCTCATGGCTGGCTATGCCGGCGCCCATTGTGAAATTCCCTGCGGCATATATGATGATGAGATGCGTATTCAGCTCGTCTTTGAACATATCACCACCATTGAAAAATCGATGAACCAGATCATAGAACTCGAGAAAAAAGACCATCAGCACAGCAACCAGCTCATCCGCTGGGTGATGAACAAGGAGGAGCATGCCGATAAGCTTCAGGAAATCGTCAGCCAATATTTCATGACCCAGCGCATCAAGCCCTCGGCAGACAAGTATGCTGAGAAACTTGCCGTGCTCCATCAAATGCTGATCTCTGCCATGCAGTGCAAACAGAGCACCGATCTTGATCATATCGCCAAACTGCGGGAGCTGAACACAAACTTCAAGGCTCTTTACCTCGGTAGCAAATAAAAAGGAGTATTTCAGAGACCAATGTCTTTATTGTCAGCCGCCATCCTCCTTTTTCTAGTCATGGATCCTTTTGGGAACGCGCCGGTGTTCCTGCTCATTCTCAAAAGGGTTCCCCTTCTGAAACGGCAAAGGGTTATTATTCGTGAGCTCTTTATTGCCTTGGCAGTGCTCATCTTTTTTCTGTTCACCGGCCCCCTGCTTCTGCAGGCCCTCCACATATCCGAGCCCTCATTACGCATTGCCGGTGGCATTATCCTCTTTTTAATTGCCCTGCGGATGGTCTTTGGCAAAGGCGATATCTTTCCGATAGAGTCACCTGATGAAGAGCCTTTTATCGTGCCACTGGCTATCCCCATGCTTGCCGGGCCATCAGCCATGGCTATGGTCATTCTCCTCACCGGCCAGGATCCCGGGCGCTGGCGGGAATGGCTGGCAGCATTACTCTTGGCATGGGGCACCACAAGCATTATTCTCCTGCTTTCCGCCCGGCTTGACCAATTCATCGGCCCCAAAGGAATGAAGGCCCTCCAGCATCTCATGGGTCTGATCCTCACCGCCCTGGCCGTTGAGATGTTCATGCAGGGCCTTTTCAGCATCTTGAACTACCAGCCGTAACCACCACCAAGAGATCAAGAACCCATGGCAGCAGATCCCTTTTCAGCATACATCCGGGCCATGAAGGCCCAGGCCAGCAAAACCGGCTTAATCGTTTTGGGTAATCAAGGGGCCGATCTGGACTCAATTGCCTCAGCCCTGGTTCTGGCCTGGCATCTTGCCGGTCAGGTGCCAGGAAAAACGCCGGTGGCCGTCATTGCCATTCCTCGCCACCAGCTCAGATTGCGGCCCGAGGCGGTATTTGTTCTTGGCCGGGCCGCAATCGAACCAGCAGACCTTCTCTTTACCGATGATGACAACCATAAGGATCTGTTGCAGCGAGGGGCCGAGCTTGTCTTGGTGGACCATAATGCTTTAGACACCTCTCTTTACTCCTCCACACAAAGGGTGACGGCCATCATCGATCACCATCATGACCAGGGCCAATTTCCGGAGGCCTCTCCACGGATTATTGACGAAGTGGGCTCAACCGCCACCTTGATTGGCGAGCTTGTCTTTCGTGAACAGGGGAAACTAGGGCCCTGCGCTGCACTTCTGCTGTTGAGCGCCATTCTCATGGATACCGCCAACTTCAGCGCCAAAGCTGGGCGGAGCACGGATCGTGACAAAAAGATGGCGGAAAAACTTCTTTCAATCAGTGGGCTAGAGAGAGAGACTTTTTTTAACAGCCTGCAGCAGGCCCAGTATGATCTTGCCGGGCTGAACAGTGCTGAACTCTTGGCGAGGGACTATAAAGAGTGGCCAAGCCCTGTCGGGGATTATGGAATGAGCACTGTTTTGCTCTCCCTATCCAGCTGGCAGCAGCGCGAACCTGAGCTTTTCTCGGCAATCTCTCAATTTGCCAATCGAAAGAAATTGACCGTCCTCATTGTGATGATGGCCAGCCATGATCCTGATTTCCACAGAGAGCTTATTCTCTTTTGCAAAGACAAAGAGCTGCTGGCGCGACTCGCCACCAATCTAGACAGCCAGGGGCTGCGCTTATCTCCTCTTCAGCAAGCAGAGGCTGTGGCCGGCGGAAGCGGCTTTGTGAGCGTGTATGGCCAGGGCAATACATCAATGTCCCGCAAGAAATTACAGCCCCTTCTCCACAGCTATCTTGGAGGGACCCATATCGATCTGTAATGCCGGGAAAAAGGGGGATGTGATTGCGCCTATTGAGGCCCCAGGCAAGAGGTAATGACTGACAAACAAAGGCCCCGCCACCATAACAGGTGCCGGGGCCTTTGTTTGTTTTTTAGAATAATGAGATCGAGCGCTTTTTCCACCATTTATCACGGTGTCTGCGAAACCAAGATGATCTCAGGACTTGAATTGTCATATCTTACGACCTAAGTCCCTTTGCATGATGAGGTTATGGTGCGCATTTTATTTTTTTGGCATTTTTCGGATCAGTTGATGGCTTGCCCAGTTTCTTTAATGCTTCATAGTAAATTTGCGCCAATGGCGACAAGACACCATCTTCCTTGCAAATCTTTCGGAACAGTCTATCAGCCCGGTCTTTGTGCTCTTTTGCAGAAATTTTCCTTTTCCGCATCAGCTGATAAAGGGCGTCATGAACCAACGAAGCTCTGAGATTGTTAGTGGTATCGACAACGGGGCCAGAAGTTCCATCCCAGGCATAACCACTCTTAATTTCTAAATAGCCATTTTTATCCAGGTTGATGAATACAGTAACAACATCCGCTGGAGGCTTGATGGATGTTACAATCTGGTAATCTTCAGCCAGTTGGTATTTATAACCTGCCCGATATTTAATATGGTTGTCTGGCATTGCTTTCTCCTTAAGCAGTGGCTCGGTCTTTCATCGCCCAACGACCAAGACAAAACGCACACCGAGCGTGGCCAGATTAACTTTGCCCTCAAACTAAGTTCGCCGAACCATGTAAAAGTGGCTTAGGCCGGCATCGTGTTTGTGCGTTTTATTATGGGTGAACTCTTCTGCCTATCTCCAAACAGGCTGATCAGAACCGTTCCAATCATCCCTGTCCTTTTTCCTTTTGCCACCTCTATTATTTCTTTCTTCCTCATCCTTATCACGATATTCCTTCTGGTTATCGTTTTCATCATCACCCTGACCTGCCTTGTCGTCGCGATATTCCTTGCGCTGCTCCCTTTTGTCATGTCGGCGATCTGCCTTGTCGTCGCGATACTCCTTGCGCTGCTCCCTTTTGTCACCGCGGCGATCTGCCTTGTCGTCGCGATACTCCTTGCGCTGCTCCCTTTTGTCATCACGGCGACCTGCCTTGTCGTCGCGATACTCCTTGCGCTGCTCCCTTTTGTCATGTCGGCGATCTGCCTTATCGTCGCGATACTCCTTGCGCTGCTCCCTTTTGTCATCACGGCGATCTGCCTTGTCGTCGCGATACTCCTTGCGCTGCTCCCTTTTCTCTTGGCGGCGTTCCTCTTGCCGGCGCTCTTTTTTAAGCACCCTCGGCGGATAGCGTTTGAGGGTTTCGTGGTGATAAAGGTGCGGCTTAGGGCCCTCAAGTTCCAGGGTGACGTAATCGTCTCTGTCAAGATGGATGTGCGGCGGCAGGACAGGTACCGAGAACCAGGAATTATTACTGTAGTAAAAATAGATATTGCGGCTGGTGTCAAAATATACCTGATGGGCAGGAAAATAACGGTAGCGGTGGTGGATCACCCTGGCTGGCGGTCTTTGATAATGGCCGCCCCGTGGGACAATTACAGGTGGAGGGATAGGGAAACGACGGAGCCGGCATCCAGCCAATATCGAAATCAAAAGGATTGCTAAAATCAGCAAAGATATTTTTTTGCAGCGACAACTCATAATCTTCTCCTTAACTTCAAAAGTGATACAAAGGGAATTTGTCTAAATGAGAGAATCATCGTGAAAATTTGAGAAATTGCGATCAAATTTGCAGGAGATATATGCCTCTAAGGCCGACAGCTTCCTTGAAAGTTTGTCATCATGTATCGGTGATAAAATCATGGCGGCCAGAACGACCTGACTCTCATAAGCCTAACCGAATATCGGAGAGCAGGCCACGAAAATATTGGTTCCATCCTGTGCCGAAATATTCAAAATTTCAGAGAGTCAAGATGCATTGCCTTGAGACTTCTGCTTTAACGAAAATCAGGAGAACATAGCGGCCATGGCCGGTTGATAATCGCCGCCTGGCGAGTCATAGATAAAAAAAGGCGGCAGAATAAGGAGCTCCTCACCACCATTTTTCACGGCCTCGACAAGCACCAGTTTGCCGGGGCCCTCTGGATAGGAATGGACCACCTGCAATCGTTTCGGCTCCAGACGGGCGTCGCGCAAGGCGCTCACCAGAAAGGTCAGGCGGGAAGCTGGAAAGACAAAGGCCACCCGGCCCCTGTTTTTGACGGCAAAGGCAGCGGCCCTTATAAAGTCAATCACCTTGCCCCGCACCTCATGGCGGGCAATGGCCTGCTCAGCGCCTTGACTCAAACGCCCAGAGGCCACCTCGCCATAGGGCGGATTGCAGACCACCAGATCGAAGCTTTCCGGCTCCACGACCTTGTCGATCTGGGCCACATCACCGTGCTGGGCAAAGAGACGTCCTTCAAGATTATTGGTAATGATGTTGTGCTGGATAAGAGCCAAGAGATTGGTCTGTAACTCAAGGCAGGTGATGGTGATACCCGGATGGCGATGGGCCAGAATAAGGCTGATCACACCACACCCTGACCCCAAATCAAGAACCGAACACGCCTGCCCAGGGGCGACAAAATGACCGAGCAAAACAGCATCCACCGAAAAGCGGTAGCCCTCCTCATGCTGGGCGCAGCGGACCTTGCCATCAAAAAGGGTATCGCTACTGATCGTTTTTTCTGGCAAGGTCATCGGCACTCTCCCTCCCCAGCCAAATTTCCGGAAGGCAACAGGGCCGTCTAACGGACAACCTCATCGGCAACAATCTTGTTGATCAGCATGCCGGTGAGAATTTTTGGATAAAAATAGGTGGACTTATGGGGCATGAAGAGATCCTGATCAGCCACCTCTTTCACCTGGGACACCAGGGTATTATTCATCAAAAAGAGTATGGGGCTCATAGATGAACCGCTGACCGATTCCTTGACCGCAGCATCCAGGGCCTCATCCACATCGCTGAAATAATGGATAAGATCCTCATCATCACATTTTTCATGGCAGAGCCCCAGCAGTTTATCAATAATGAGATCAGAGAGCACCACCACATCAAGAGTGCGCAGGGCTGCCGGCTGGCCTAGGCCAAGGGCCTTTTCCATGGCACCCTCTTTCAGGCGCAGCAAGAAGCAGCGGTCGGCAATGGGCTCATACATACCAAACACCGTGCCCTTTGTCCTCTCATCCTCCATGCGCACCAGAACCTCGGCGATCTGCACCTCACGGCTGCCGCTCTTGATCTCTTCAATCTCAAAGCAAGACTGCAATTTTTCAATAAGCTGGGAGGCCTCAATCTTGCCAGGAAAATGGACAAGGCGATGGGTAGGCAACACGGACAGCCCCTCATCCTCCATGGGACACAGGTACATCATGATATGGTTGTAGGGGCTCTCTTCAGCAACAGCGCCCTGGCGCTCAACCATGGTCTCCCGCAGGCGCAGGGAGGTGGTGTAGCGATGATGACCATCGGCAATATAGACAGAACGATCGGCAAAAAAGCCCTGCACCCTTTTAATCATAGCCGGCTCAGTAACGGCGTAGATACTATGCACACAGCCATCCTGATCGGTGGCCGAGCAAAGGGGCTCTGACGGACAGACGCTCTCCAGGGCATTCATGACCTCATTTTTTGCATCGGGATAGAGGGAAAATATCTGGCTGAATTGGGCCTGGCAGGTGTCAATGAGACGCAACCTATCATCAGTAACGCCGCGAAAGGTCTTCTCGTGCGGCTTCACAATGCCCTCGGAGAACTCGTGGAGGCGGACCATGGCGGTCAACCCCTTGCGCCGAAAGATATTGCCGTTCGGGAGCTTGTAATCAATGTGATAGAGATAGATGGTGGGCACCTCATCACGGATCAAGACCCCCTCATCCTGCCATTTCTCAAAGATGGCCTTTGCCCCTTCATAGCGGGCATCAGAGATTTCAGTGCCCCCGAATTTGGTAAGGTCGAGCTGAATCATATTGTACTGATTCTTGGCCTCAAGGGCGGCTTGGGCCTCAGGGTCAATAACATCATAGGGAGGGGAGACAACATCCTCCATCTTGTCTATCTTGGTCGTATTAAAACGGACGGCCCGAAACGGCGCAATAAATGCCATTTTTCTCTCCTGTTGGGATATAAACGAATATATTTAGCCCTTTTGCTTCCGGAAACTTTCCGGTAGAATGGGGCGTTTATGCCAGAAGGCAGGATATTAGCTCTTGGACAAACTTTCCTTTATTTTTCTTCCTTCCCGTTCTAACTTCTTATGAAAGAGTTCTCAACAATTAACATAATAATCGGAGATCAAAATGTTTGATATTTTTATTCAGACCCATTTTTCAGCCGGACACCATTTACGCGCCTATCCCGGCAATTGCGAAATGCCCCACGGTCACAACTGGCATGTGGAGATTACAGTGCGGGCCACCAGACTTGATGAACTGGGGATGGGCATCGATTTTCGGACCGTGAAAGATGCGGCCGCCCGGGTCATGAAGGAACTTGACCATCGTGACCTCAACCAGCATCCGAGTTTTCTGGACAAAAACCCATCCTCAGAAAACCTCGCCGTCTATATCTTTGAGTCCCTGAAAGAGGAATTAAGCCACGAGCGCTACCGACTCTATTCCGTCATGGTGGGTGAAACCCCAACAAGCGCCGTCATCTACCGTGAAGACTAACGATTGCCTGCGGGTAAGCGAACTTTTCTATTCAATTCAGGGGGAGTCTTCCTATTCGGGCTACCCCTGTCTTTTTATCAGGCTGGCGGGCTGCAATCTGCGCTGCAGCTATTGTGACGCCAAGTACACCTATGAGGAATCTGGCCAGGAGATGGCCATTGCCGAGGTCGTGGAATTTATTAAAGGTTCAGCGATCCGCCTGGTGGAGATCACCGGCGGCGAACCTCTTCTCCAGGAAAACGTCTATGCCCTCATGGAAGCCCTCATCGCCGATGACCGGCTTGTGCTGCTTGAGACCAATGGCAGCATCGATTTAGCGATGGTGCCGGATCCCGTCGTTACGATCATGGACATCAAGTGTCCGGGAAGCGGCATGGCGGAGATGAATCATCTTGCCAACCTGGAACGGCTGAGCAGCAAGGATGAGCTGAAATTTGTTTTACGATCCCGCAAAGATTATCTATGGGCCCTTGATTTCCTCCAAAAGAATAGGCTCTGTCCTGCCAATGCACAGGACAGTCACAAGCCTCAAATTCTCTTTTCAGCGGTGACAAGCGATCTTGCCCCGGCTGAGCTGGCCTCCTGGATTTTGGCAGACCACTTGCCCATCCGCCTCCAGCTCCAGCTTCACACCCTGCTCTGGCCCGGGCAAAACCGGGGGGTATAATTCCCGGCAAGGCGAGTGGCCAAGCTGATTACTCGCAGGTCTTTGGCTTGTCGTTTTTATCCTTCACCTGAATGATCTGGCTTGAAGTGGAAGAGTTTTCACCCCAGCCGTACCCCTCCATGGTGAGAAACTCCAACCCATCAACACAGAGACGGCGATAGGCGGTATAACTCTTAAACGGTGTACTCTCCTGCCAGACTCCACGCTGTATTTGCTGCATGTCCGGGATATCACGCGCCTCCAACCTTGCGGTCAAACCTGCCAAGAGGACTACCGACATCACCCCAAGACCGACAAAAAGACGGGAAGCCAATGTCTTTTTCTTCATATTATTTTTCCCCTTTATTTTTTGGAGCTATCCTAGACAAGGAAAGTATTAAGGCCAGCGCCAAAAAATAATTAAATTCTTTGTGAAATATTAAAAGATACCCCTTTTGGGGCAAGTGTGATTTCCACCCTACAGCCCGGGTAAGCACATAATGCGCCAGAATAATACGTTTTATTTCTTTTATCGTAATTTTAAGAGCTTAGAAAATAAGGCTGAGAGAAGAATGTTGTTTTTGGTGTGGCTACTTGTTTCCCAAAGGAGAACAAGCGGGTCACCTTTACTGAACAAGTGGATGCCGGAATGCTCAACGGCCTGACAGTGTTGCCACTCAGACTGTTAAGTGTGCTATTCGCTGATCACAGAAATAAGATTAACGGCAGCGAGAACTTCTGGAATAAGGCAAGGCATCAAGTGCGCAGATGCAACCGTGCCCAAAAGGAACATTTTCACCTTTATGTACAAGAATGCGAATCGCAATTAAAGAACCGAAATAGCCTAATGGCCAGGCACCTTAACAAAGACTCGGGCCTGCCATTTCCCCAGGGCACGCCTCTTATCAAGACGCCAGCCGTACTTGGCAACTGCTTCTACTGCCTCATCTCCCTGCCTGCCCTGCAGCCCAGAGACAATAAGCCAGGCACCTGGCTCAGCCTTGCTGGTCAAAGCGGCCATCAAACGGTAGAGAACTGAAGCTGTCACGTTAGCAAGAATAAGGGAAAAGGAGCCTGCCACCTCGTGCAGAGGAGAGGTGGAAAAGGAAAGTCTGTCTGCCAGGTTATTGGCTCGGGCGTTTTCAGAAGCAACCATGACCGCTTCCTCATCAATATCGACACCAACCACCTGACGGGCACCAAGACGGGCAACAACGATGGAAAGAACCCCGGTGCCGCATCCCACATCAAGAACTGGGGAAGGGATTTCAGGCAATTCCTCCAGAAGCTCCACCACCAAACTGGTGGAGGGATGGTGGCCGGAACCAAAGGCGTGGCTGCCGGCGACCAGAACGATATTCCTGGGGCCGATGGGATCATTATTACTGACAAAATGAAAGCCATGCCTGGCAATGATGTCCGGGCTGTTCTGAACCATTTTGGTTTCGATGAGACGAAGTTGGTTTGGCCGACCATCAAGAAAAGTCGCCAGGGTGGCAAGAAGGTGGTCTTGATCGGCACCCTTGTCGCCAAGGACATAGGCGGTGAAATCAGTCCCTGTTTGCTGCCATTCCACCTGACATGGCAGTAAAAGCAAGGCATCCTGCAGCCGCCGACAAAGATCCTCGTCCGGGCAGGATACTTCGGCCAGCAATTGCACCTCGCCGCAGGGGTCAATACATTCGCCCGCACCAAAACCGGCCAGCATGGACTTACTGCTCATAACGGGGGGAATCGTGGCGAAATACAACCTTGCGGAAAAAACGGATCATCTTTTGGCGCCTGTTGAGCATTTTCAGCTGCTCAGGGACGAGGCTGGCGCCGGGAATCCGGGTGATGGCCATCTTATATTCGATATGGGCGGCAAAACGGTTATCAAGATACCAGGCATAAATGAGCCCCATGAGCATGCCGGGCGGGGTAAAGCCCTCTACTCCGTTGATCAGGCGGGTATAGAGCAGGGGGTCATGGTCGGCCTGTTTCATCCGGACCAGGGTGAGAAATTCCGCCAGTTCCGCATCGCTGAAAAAGCAGGCGCGCTGCTCTGCCTCACGGAGATAAAGACGATAGTTCTTGCCGACATCATGGCCATCATCCTGCACGGATCGAATCTCTTTAATCTCGGCGTAGTTACCCAACAGCGATTGGCCCAGAGCGACAAGTAATGCCACCTCCTGTTTGCGCTGGTCATGGAAGACATCCTCCTGGATCTTGAGCATACCGTCCGCGGGATCAAAAAAAGAATAGACCCTATCCCATTGCTGGCAACGATGCCAGTCGGCCACACTCACCAGTTCAACGCCGCGAATATTATCAAGATGATCATGGCGGATATCGCCATGCCGCCAAAAAATATCCAGCAAGGCGCTGCGGACCGAACCCACCATGGGCATGCGCAACATCTCTTCAAACCTACGGATACGCTGATCCGGGGTTTGCCTATCCTGACAGATAAGAGGCACTGGGCTAACATAACCGTTACCGGCGGAGATATCGGGCCGTTCGGCATGCTCGCGCACACTCCAGATGACCTTGACGGCCTGGGCCAGGGCGGCCGGGTCATGCTGAACCATACGGCGTTGCAAGTCTGCCTCAGAAAAAATCTTGGCTTCCACCGGCATCATGCCAAGTTGCCAGACCTGGCCCCGGTCGAGGAAAATGGGCATTTTCGATTCTAAGGCATAACTCTGCAGAACGGAGCCGGGAATATCACGGAGGCCCAGGAGAAGAACCTGACCAAAAAGCCCCTTGATACCGCCGGGGATATTGCGATCATAGGCCTTAATCATGTCGGAGACGTGAAACCGGCGGCGCATATCGTTCCAAATGAGATCCGTCTCACCCTTCTGGACCCAGAGATTGGCCACCAGGATCTTCAGGGCCTGATCATTGGCCCGCACCGCCTCAGCAATGCCCGGCACATGGAGGATAGGAATAATAGAGGTGTACAGACTGCCAGGGGCAAAGATAATGATATCCGCCTCAGCAAGGGCGCCAACGACCTCGGCGGGGACATGGGGCTCTTCAGAAAACTCGACAAAGACGCGATCAATGGCGGCGTTGCGATGCCCTCCTTCCGCCTTGCTTTCACCGGTAACCAGCACTCCGTTGCCATAAAGCATCTTCAGCTGAGCCGGGGTGGTGGTGCAGGGCAACACAGACCCTTCACCAGCACCAATCAGGACTGAAAGCCATTTCAGGCCTTCAAGAACAGCGGCATCCCCCGGTTTTTGTTCATCAATGGCCATCAGCTTGTAGATGGCTGCCGCCACCAAGAGATTGCCCAGGCAATGGGGTCGAGCAAGCGCCCTCTTGAGACGGGAATCGCTGAAGATAAACTCCAGCAGTTCCGTGAGCTTATCAAAAAGGTGCTCAGGAAGATCAGGCAGCTGGCAGCCGCTGCTGGCCAGCAGACCGGAAATAGAATCAGGCTTACTCTGGAAACGCAGGTTAAAGAGGCTGTGCAGACAGCGGACCACCTTGGCAGCCCGAGCTTCCGTCACATTGTAGAGCCGGACAAGGTTGGCCTTCTGGACTGACGACAGCATGACATGGCGGATATCGCCAAGGCCGATAACAGGGAAATCCTTAAGCAGCTCACCGGTGGAGCCGCCGTCGTCGGTAATACAGACAATGGCCTTTGTTTTCGGGAAGATCTCTTTCAGCCCGGCAAAGGGCGACTGCGGCCAGCGCTTCCTGTTACTATCACCGCCCACCACGTTGGAAAGACCACTGCCGCCGCCAAGAACCACGACATTGAGCTCCGAGGTATCCTGCGCATGGAGAACGCCTGCCAGCTCTTCCAGGGCGGAAGTCATCGACTCCTGGCCCTCAGGAATGCCGGAAAGGACAAGCTCAATGAGCTTTTCTACCAGAGTCCGCCGGGGCAACAGGTCCAAAGGACCGAAACGGGCCGCAGTGGCCTTTTGCAAACTGGTCACCAGGGGATCGGCAGTGGGAAGTTTCGGGAGGTTTTCGATCATATTTTCTCTATTAAAACAGAACCCAACCAAGGAGATCTTGGCGGAACAAAAAACTAGAGCTCAACCACAGAGAGCACAGAGAAAAGCTATTCACACAAATCTTTACCCCTGTGCTCTCTGTATCCTCTGTGGTGAAAATCCTTAGAGGCCGGTGGCTGCCATCTGCTTATGCACTGCCGCCTCGGATTCCTTCATGGCAGCCTGCTCATCGTCGGTCAGCTTAAACTCGATAATACGCTCAACACCTTTACTGCCGATAACCACCGGTACACCGAGGAAACAGCCAGAGATGCCGAACTCACCTTCCAGATAGGCGGCACAGGGCAAGACGCGTTTGGAATCAGTAAGAACTGCCTCAGCCATCTCCACGGCGGCAAGACCGGGGGTATAGAAGGCAGAACCGGTCTTCAGATGGTTGACGATCTCGGCGCCACCGGTCTGGGTCCGCTTAACAATGGCGGCCAGCTCCTCTCCACTTAAAAGATCGGTCACCGGCACCCCCGCGACATTGGCCAGGCGGATCAACGGGATCATATTATCGCCATGGATACCCATGACCATGGCATTGACATCACGGGGCGCCACACCGATGGCCTGGGCCAAAAAGGTGCGATAGCGGGCCGAATCAAGAACACCAGCCATGCCAATAACCCGCTCCTTGGGAAAGCCGGAGACCTTGAAGCCCGTGTAAACCATGGCATCAATGGGATTAGTCACCACGACAAGCACGGCATTGGGCGAATGCTTGGCCGCCTGCTCGGCGCAGGACTTGACGATGGCCACGTTCTTGGCCAGCAGATCATCACGGCTCATTCCGGGTTTGCGGGCCAGACCGGCGGTGATAATAACAACATCAGAATTGGCAGAATCGGCAAAATCATTGCTCCCCACCACCATACCAGGGAAGGCATCCACCGGCCCGGACTGGGAGAGATCCAGGGCCTTACCCTGGGGAACTCCCTCCACAACATCAATCAAATAGACATCACCCAGACCCCGGCTGGCAGCCCAATGGGCCGCAGTAGCGCCGACATTCCCCGCACCAATAATTGTTATTTTTTTCCGCATTTTCTTATCCTTCTCTTTTTTATCTTTATCAAAAAAGCTCCCAGTAACACAGAGGGCTAGTAACTATGCGTCCTTGCACAACTCGGCCACCCGCTTGGCATCGGCCGGGGTGTCCACTTCAATGGAATCGTGGTCGGTGAGCACCACCTTAATGCCATAGCCATACTCAAGGGCCCGGAGCTGTTCAAGCTTCTCGAAGCGCTCCCACTCCCCTTCGGGCAGGGCCACGAAGCTAAGCAGAAACCCCTTACGATAGGCATAAAAGCCGAGATGCTTATAATAGGTGGGGGCCTGCGCCTCCTCGGGATTGCGCTGAAAAGGAATGGGGGCCCGGGAAAAATAAAGGGCCATGCCATGGCGATCAAAGACGGTCTTGACATGGTTGGGATCGTTAATCTCTTCCTTGCGCACAATCTTATAGATCAAGGTGGACATGGCCAAGGAAGGGTCGTCCAGCAGGGGCTGGGCAACCTGGCCGATGATCTCGGAAGGAAAGAGGGGCTGATCGCCCTGGATATTGACCACCACATCCTGTTCCGGGATATCCATCAGGGTGGCGGCCTCAGCCAGCCGATCGGTGCCGGAGACATGGTCGGAGCTGGTCATCACCACCTCACCACCAAAGCCACGGACACAGTCGGCAATCCGCTCGTCATCGGTGGCCACCGCCACCCGAGTCAGGATAGTGGCGGCCTGGGCCCGTTCATAAACGTGCTGGATCATCGGCTTGCCACAAATCACAGCCAGAGGTTTACCCTTAAAACGGTTGGAATGGTAGCGGGCCGGGATGATGGCCACCACCTTGGGTTCATTTTTATGTTCTAAATCCATATTTTCCTGTTACTCTC